>NZ_JAUBUE010000001.1:0-163563 GCF_036705305.1 Microcoleus sp. B3-D7
GCGACGAGGAATTTCCAATTCGATTAACTGACCTGAAATCGGTAAATCTCGAATCAAGATTGTCCGAATCTGATGGACTTCATCTGTGGACTTTTGACAGTGAGGACAAGTAGCATAATCCGTCAAAAAACCCACTTTTAAAATTGTTTTTCTATCATTTTTAATACATCTTTCTATCGTAATGTGTGGCAAATTGAGTAATCCGTCAAGATGGAAATCCATGAGCTTAGCCTCTAGCATAAAGTTCCTATATTATACAGTTTCCACCGCCAACCCAGAAGAGCCGTTCTATCCTCGGGTTCGCCACCAACGCGATCGGGCGGAACGTCAACCACTCGATTGCCAATTGCAGGCAATCCATTATCAGCAGCACCCCGATCGTTGGTGTATTCCAGAGAAACTGTCAAGTCGGCGCGATTGCTAATTTTCCAGGTCAGCGTCGGTGCAATAAAGAACCGCTGATTGTCTTGGTTAAAGCCCCGATAACTATCACTTGTTTGGTACAATCCGTTGACGCGGTAAAGCAGGCTTCGATCTGAGGTTAAGGGGCCGGAGATGTCAAACCGGGGCCGGACAAAACTCCGGTTTCCCAGTTGCAGTTCTGCTTCGTATAAAGGTTCTGACAGCGGTTGTTTTGATACTAAGTTAATTAAACCCCCTGGTTGAATCTCGCCGTACAAAATTGAAGCTGGCCCTTTCAGAACTTCAACGCGATCGAGGTTGGCGACTTCTGGAAAAGACTGATAATTACCATATCGCCTGAAACCATCTCGCAAGACAGGGGCATTGTCAAAACCCCGAAGCCCGAATGTGGTGCCGCGGCCTGTCAAATCTGATCCCAATGCGACACCGCTAACGTTGCGGAGTGCTTCATCTAAGCGGGTGACTTGTTGATCTTCGATCACTTGTTGAGGTACTACTTGAATCGATTGAGGAATATCTCGAATTGGCGTATCGGTGCGGGTGGCGGAGGAGGCATTGGGGATGCGATAGGGAGTTGCTCGTCTGGCTGTTACTATGATTTGAATGTCTTCTTTTGCGCTGGGAGTCACGCCCAAAACTAAACCCCGATCGCTATTTACTACCGAAGCCTCCGGTGCTGCTTTTATTCCTGTTACACTCACCCGGATGCGATTACCATCCAACTGAGTTACTGTTACCTCTTCAATTCCTTCATCGGGATTAGAGGCGCGAAATTCCCCACCCTCCGGTAGTGCTAGTTGGGCATTTTCGATGTCCGCGATCGCGCTTTTCCCCTCGATTCTGGTTGTAGCTTGCAGCACTTGTCCTTCGGGTGTCTCTAGAATTACCTCTAAACCGCTTGCAATTGTGTTCAATCGCACACCTGTTACTTGTACGACTGATTGAGAGATTTGCACAGTCTCGTCCAAACTTGTAAAACTCCGTACCGACGGACGCAATAGCCCTTGGGCGCTGGTGCTGGGTTGTTCTATTTCGCCCACTTTTGGTATTTCGGCTGTTGGCACTAATGGCTGTGCTGCTGTCGGTTCAATATTAGGAGTAGGGCGATCGGGGCGATCGCGGTCGTACTCTGGAGCAACAGTCAAGTCAGAATTAGGTTTTTGATCTAGGTTTTCTGTATCGTGCTTGACTTCCAACTCCTCCCCTGCCTGCCCTGGCTGCGTCGCCATCAGGCATAGCAGCCCTGCCAACCCCAAACCACCAATCAATCGATACCACTTATTTGTTGCACTCATCCCACCGAATCCTCACTCTAAAACAGCCAGAGATTTTGCAGACCTCATATTGGGAGCGATCCTCTTAGAATCAGCTAACTGCTAATAATTTTCAATTAGATTACTGGAAACTACATCAGCTTTGGAAGGGCAAATGTTCTCGAAACGGAATTGTTTGTTCTTCAAACGGAACTTTTTCGGTTTTGGGTCAAATATTGATGAGGACTGACGCCAAACTGTTTCCGAAACGCTGTGTAAAATGAACTGCGGCTGGCATAGCCGATCGCTTTTGCCACCTGATTCACGTTCATCTCACCGATTGTGAGCAATTGCTGTGCCAGTTCCATCCGGTAATGATGCAAACAGCTCATAGCTGTCATGCCGAACACCTGACGAAAGCCCCGCTTCAGTGTGCAGTCATTCATTCCAACCTGGTGTGCCAGTTCAATCAGCGAAGGAGGTCGATCGAGACGACGCAGTAAAATATCCTTTGCCTCACAAATTTTCTCAATCTCAGGCGATCGCAATACATTCACCCGAGCCGACAGTTGACTCACCAGGGCAACTTGCTCCAAGCGCAGCGCCACCAGTTCCAATGCTTTGCCTTCTAAATAAATTTGCCGCAGGGTACCCTGATAGGAACACTCCAAAATTTGGCCTAACACCCTCTGCATCGCAGGAGTGGTCAGACTTACGAGTACCTGCCCCAACTCATGAAGCGCCTCTGGGGAAAGCACCTGCGTTCTCGCTTTGTATGCGGCTGGCAACATTGATGGCATCGTTGTATGGCTCAACACCTCACTTATTGCTAGTTGTGGAGTAGGAGGAACGTGACCAAAGGTGTAAAGATAAATCTGCTCAAAGAATCTCTGTGATAGTTGTTGCAAGGGTGGAGGCATTTGTCCCAGGAAACATTGGAAGTAGCGATCTAAGCGGGGTGGCGTAATGAACACCTCGACCAAACAACACCGGGGTCCGGCTTCTACCCGATTGGTGCCGCTATTGCCCAAGTGCAGCTTGATACAATTGCTGCCAGCATCCATTCCAGTCAGATTGAATTCAAACTCCAGAGACGTACAGTATATCTGACTGTTGAGGGGGAGGTTGCGTTTAAATTCATGGTCAACGATCACCAGCCAGAGTCCATCCCCCAACTCAATTTCCTGCACATACCCATCCCCATCACTGTCCCGCATTCTCCAGATAATGTCTGAGGAGTCAGCATGAAACAGTTGCAGCCCTGCTGAGGTGCTGCGCTCGAAGAATTCACCCATGTGCCGGGGAGACAGAACTGCCATCGCTTTAGAACCTTTACCTACTAAGCTATAAGGCTAGAGGCTATATGAAAACGTTTCATAATTAAACCTCACACACCACTAAATCAATTTGAATAGAAATCATGAAATTTATTCCAGGATTACGGTTTTTCTGCTGTCACTAAAAGACCTAATAGTTGCTTCGAGCTACGAAGGTTGGTAAACCCAATTTGGGTCAACCATTCTAAAATCGTTGGCGGAGGCCAAATGCGTCCGCCACAAGTCACGTAGTAGATTAGAGAAAATAAACTAATTGGTGAACTCAGTTTGCCCCGATCGCCTGGATGAAATACATCATTATTAATAATTACGCTGCAGCCCGATACACCACACACCGGTAATATTTTTGGCCTGCTACGCAATTAGTAAGGGTCGCGGTCAACAAGCCAGCAGTTTATTGCGAATATTTTGCAGTAACTAGCTCACAATAAAATAACTCTGCTGCCAATGTCAAGTAAATATGCAACTTGTTTGTTCATACAGCCTATTCCAGGTTTATGAAGTGCAGTAGGGACACGGGTCCGGCCGTGTCCCTACGAGGATCGAACGATAGGCGGGGTCTACTTCATAAACGTGGAATCTGCTGTAAGTAGCGAGGACTTGAGCTATAAGCTTCGGACTTAAGTCTTGGAACAGCCTTTCGGCTTAAGTTGACATCTCGTCGTCGGCTCGATCTAATCAAGAACTAATATTAATAAGCTCTGGCGACTGAAGCGAGAAAAACTTTTTGAGGAGGAACATCGATCGAGCGCTCGAACCCCGCTGGACCTGACTCGCCGGGAAGTCCCCACCTAACATTCCTATAGGTGGGGACTTCCCGGCGGTTTTGTTAAAACTTAAAATAGTGTGCAGAATAACGGACTTGTACCTAAAGACAGACGAAAATATCGCTACCCCAACATAAAGGCTTTGTCTATGCAGCCAATTCGCACATTTAACGTTTCCCCGTCGCTACCGACAATTCTCGAACCCCTACGCAAGCTTGCCTACAACTTGCACTGGGACTGGAACGTCGATACCAAAGACCTCTTCCGCCGCCTCGATCGAGACCTCTGGGACTCCAGCAACCAAAACCCGGTGCTGATGCTCGGAACCATATCTCAAGAGCGACTGCAAGAAATGGCAGAAGACGAAGGCTTCATTGCCCAAATGAACCGAGCAGCCCAGCAGTTAGACGATTATCTCAAAAACCGCGCCTGGTACCGCAAACAGCGCGGCACCGAGCAGCAAGAATGCTACGCTTACTTTTCGATGGAATTCGGCTTAGTTAAAGCCCTACCCATCTATTCCGGCGGTTTGGGCGTGCTCGCAGGCGACCACCTCAAATCAGCTAGCGATTTGGGCTTGCCCTTAGTCGGTGTCGGCTTGCTATACCAAGAAGGTTATTTTTCGCAGTATCTCAACGCCGACGGCTGGCAGCAAGAACGCTATCCGCTCAACGATTTCTACAATATGCCGCTGCACCCAGAACGCAATCCCGACGGTTCGGAATTGCGGATTGAGGTAGACTATCCCGGCCGCAAGGTGTACGCCCGGATTTGGCGAGTACAAGTGGGAACGGTTCCTTTGTACCTAATGGATACAAATATTGAACCTAACAGCCGCTACGACCAAGATATTAGCGACCAACTGTATGGCGGTGATAAAACTCTGCGGATGCACCAAGAAATCATGCTGGGCATCGGCGGCGTGAAAATGCTCAAGGCATTGGGGCTGACAGTTACTGCTTATCACATGAATGAAGGCCACGCGGCTTTCATGGCTTTGGAACGCATTCGGATGCTGATGGAGGAATATCACCTGAGTTTCGTAGAAGCGGAACAGGTGGTGGTTTCGAGCAGTATGTTTACGACTCACACGCCGGTACCTGCTGGGTTTGACTTGTTCGAGCCGGATATGGTGATGCACTATCTGAGTCAGTATCCCAAGATGTTTGGCTTGTCGCAAGATGAGTTTTTAGGATTGGGCAGGGAGAATACTGCGGATTTGTCCGCACCTCTGAATATGGCAATTTTGGCAATTAAAATGTCGAGTTTTGTCAACGGGGTGGCGGCTTTGCACGGTGTGGTGTCGCGCCCGATGTTTCAGGGTTTGTGGCCGGGTTTGCCGCAGGAAGAAGTACCGATTACTTCAATTACCAACGGGGTGCACGCTCGCAGTTGTGTGGCGAAGTCTACTCAGGAGTTGTACGATCGATACCTTGGCCCGGACTGGGAAATGACAGGTAAGGACGATCGTCTCTGGGACAGGCTTTCGTCGATTCCTGATGAGGAACTGTGGCGCAATCACGAACGCTGTCGATCGGAGTTGGTGGTGTTCGCGCGGGAGTGGCTGCAAAAGACTTTGCGCGAGCGCGGTGCTGCCCAAACGGAAATCGAACACGCGCGGGAAGCTCTCAATCCGAAGGTGCTGACGATCGGGTTTGCCCGTCGCTTTGCTACTTACAAGCGGGCGACGCTATTTTTGCGCGATGTCGATCGAATTATGCGGATCATGCGCGATCAAAATCGCCCGGTGCAGTTTGTGATTGCTGGGAAGGCTCACCCGATGGATATTCCGGGTAAAGAATTGATTCGGGATATCGTTCACTTCATCCGCGAGCACGAGACGATGAGCTCGATGGTGTTTTTACCGAACTACGACATTAACGTTGCTCGGATGATGGTTTCTGGATGTGATGTGTGGCTGAATACGCCACGCCGCCCGCGTGAAGCTTCCGGTACTTCCGGGATGAAAGCTTCGATGAATGGTTTGCCGAATCTGAGCATTCTTGACGGATGGTGGGATGAGGCTGATTATGTTCGTACCGGTTGGCCGATCGGACATGGGGAGTTTTACGAAGATACTAAGTATCAGGATGAGGTCGAGGCGAATGCTTTGTACGACTTGATGGAAAAAGAAGTTGTACCGCTGTTTTACAACCGGGATGCTGATGGAATTCCCCGCGGTTGGACGGAGAAAATGAAGGATTCGATTCGCTTGAATTGTCCTTTGTTCAATACTGCTCGGATGGTGAAGGATTACGCGCGGCGGGCATATTTCCCAGTGAGCGATCGCTACCATACCATGACTTCGGATAATTGCGCTCCCGCCAAGGAGTTGTCTCACTGGAAGAAGCACGTTCTCGCGAAGTGGAAGGATATTAAGATTGAGGCTGTTGATATTTCCCAGGATAAGGAAGTTAAGGTCAATCAGTCGATCTCTGTTAAATCTCGGATTAATCTGATGGGATTGACGCCTGCGGACGTGCAAGTTGAACTTTATCAAGGCTCCGTTGATGCTAACGGCGATATCATTGGTGGCGTGCCGGTGGTGATGGAGTATTTGGGAGAAGATTCTAACAATGCTAGCCTTTATACGGCTGACATTACTTATACTTCTAGTGGTTTGCAAGGTTTGTCGTTGCGGGTTTTGCCGAAGCACGATAATCTCAGCAGTCCTTATGAAGCTGGCGTGATTCTCTGGGCACATTAAAGGAAGTTCGGCAACGGATTCGCTCGACGGATGTAACGGATGTAACGGATGGAAGGAAGAGGGAATCAGGAATCAGGAAGATTTTACCTATTCTCCCCCTCTCCCACTCTCCCACTCTCCCACTCCCTCTCTGCTTATCTTCCTTGGGGGATGACTATGTAGCCGGTTGTGCAATGATCGCCCAATACCAAACTCCGCTCTATTTCCTAGTACCACCAGTGACCGCGTATATAAGCGTACAGCAAGGAATCTCGCTGGTCTTCTAAGGCTTTGAGGGTGGCAAAACTGGTGGAAATTTCGGGGAGGTTTGAACCACGGATGAACGCTGATTTTTATGCAGGATGTTTGCGAAATTCCGACTTGGTTCGAGGATTGATCAATATCTACAATATACGGGCAAAATTTCATTAATTAGAGTTGAGATTCTGCCCGTTTTCCTTTTTTGTGGCTTTGCTGAATACAGGTATAAATTCAAAATTTCGGAATTTTTATAAGCCCAGCCGGGTGAGTTTTGTAACATCAAGCGAAAAGTTGATTCATACCGTGACTCAGCAAAGCCCAGAATCTATATCCCTCAATATGAAATCCGCCGAACAAAATAGTGGTTCCACAAGAGTCACACTTTTTCACACTGCGATTTCATAAAATTGAAGGAAGCCTTGATACACCTCTAGTTGAGGTTATTTAGCAACACCCGCTGGCTGCTGACGGTTTCGCACTTCCAGAAAAATCAACAAAGCATTAACATCAGCCGGATTTACCCCACCAATTCGGGCAGCTTGGCCAATAGTCAGCGGTTTCACCTTAGCCAACTTTTCCCGCGATTCTTTGGAGAGAGTTGTAATTGCCATGTAATCTAAATCTGCGGGCAATTGTCGGCGTTCGTGTTTGGCAATGTCATCGATTTGATTTTGCTGTCTTTGCAGGTAGCCGGAATATTTGATGTCAATTTCTGCACCATCTTTCTCAGCCAACTTCAGACTAGAATTGCCTAAGTTGTAGCGTTCCAAATCCACATAATGAAAGCCAGGACGACGCAACAAATCAGCCAGAGTAATTGAACCTTTAATCGCTTGTTGAGTGTCTGCAAAAATTGCCTTGCCTACTTCCTCGTGCTCTTTCACCCGCGTCGAGTACAAGCGTTCCTTCTCTGCCACAATATTAGCTTGTTTGCGATCGAACAACTCCCACCGGCGATCGTCAATCAAACCAATTTCCCGTCCTAGCGGCGTCAAGCGTTGGTCAGCATTGTCCGATCGCAATAATAGCCGATATTCCGATCGCGAAGTCAACATCCGGTAAGGTTCCCGCAAATCCTTCGTACACAAATCATCGATCAAAGTGCCGATATAACTTTGCTCGCGAGGAAACACAATCATCTCCTGATTTTTCGCAAACCTGGCTGCATTAATCCCCGCTACGAGCCCCTGTGCAGCCGCCTCCTCATATCCAGTTGTACCGTTCACCTGACCCGCGCAAAACAGCCCTTCAATCTTCTTAGTCATCAGCGTTGGAAAGCACTGAGTAGCCGGCAAATAATCGTACTCCACAGCATAAGCAGGGCGCATCATCTCGCACTTTTCCAAACCCGGAAGAGTCCGCAGCATTTGCAATTGCAAATTTTCTGGTAAACCAGTAGAAAAACCTTGGATATAAAGTTCAGGAATATCTCTACCTTCCGGTTCAATAAAAATCTGGTGACTTTCCTTATCGGCAAACCGTACAATCTTATCTTCAATACTCGGACAATAGCGCGGTCCCTTAGCATCAACCCAGCCGCCGTAGACTGGAGAAAGATGCAAGTTGTCTCTAATTAACTGATGAGTAGCTGGCGTAGTTCGAGTCAAATAACAAGGCATTTGTTCCCGTTCGATCCAAACTTCTGGATCGAAACTAAACCAGCGAACCTCTGCATCTCCCGGCTGCGGTTCTAGGTTGGTATAATCCAGAGTACGCTTGTCAACTCTTGCCGGAGTTCCTGTTTTTAACCTGCCTGTTTCAAAGCCCAAACGATTGAGAGTTTCCGTCAAGCCAACGGCGGCAAATTCTCCCGCACGTCCGGCGGGCATCGACTTATTGCCCACCCAAATCGTGCCACCTAAAAAAGTGCCTGTAGTCAGAATTACTGCTTTGCATTCAAAAGCGACGCCGAAGTATGTTTCTACTCCGATTACTTCTTCGTTTTTGCCCAAAACTAAGTCTGTTACCATCGCTTCCCGGATGGTTAAATTTTCTTGATTTTCGACAATATTATTCATTACAGCGGCGTATTCCCGCTTGTCAGTTTGTGCTCGCAGGGCCCACACTGCGGGGCCTCTCGAAGCGTTAAGGACGCGCTTTTGTAAATAGGTGCGATCGGCCATTTTGCCAATTTCCCCGCCTAACGCATCAACTTCGTTAGTAAGTTGGGTTTTAGCCGGGCCGCCGACAGCAGGATTGCAAGGTTGCCACGCAATTTTGTCGAGGTTGAGGGTGAGGAGAAGGGTGCGACAGCCGAGGCGAGAAGTGGCGAGGGCGGCTTCGCAGCCGGAGTGTCCGCCACCTACTACGATGATGTCGAAACTGTCTTGGAATTGTACTGGAGTTTGTGCGGTCATTCGATTTTAGATTTTAGATTTTAGATTTTAGATTGAATAATAGACATCTGGCAAAATTAGGTTTTAGTTTCCTTAATTAAAACTCTTCCTCTCCCTTAGTGTAGCTGTTTTCTTCAAACATCGATGTTAATCCAGTAATTTTTACGGGGGGTCGATCTTTGAATTCTACGACAAATGACAACTCCCCACCCATTGCCGCGATATAACTTTGCAAAGTAGATACCAACAAATCCGCACGGCGTTCGAGCCGCGAGACATTTTCTTGACGCATATTTAATAATTCTGCCATGCGAATCTGAGTCAATTTCCTTGCTTTTCGTAAGTCTTGCAATGTCATTTCTTCAGCCATTAATTCAACCGATCGCTTTTCGACTATTGCTCGTTGTTCGGGAGGCAAATTCTCCATAATAGTCTTCAGGCTAATTGTCATCTGTTTCTGGCCCCATTAATTTATTCAAATGACCGGTAAATCTACTATCTGCTATCTTAATTTGAGTAAATTATGCCTTACATAGCATATTATAGGCAATAGTCGATCGAATAACAATATTTATCTGCACCCTTCGCGTCTTCGCAGTTCAATCATTCCGTACAATTGCAGTTTTGCGCTATGTTAGACAAAAAAATCTCAACAAGCGTACACAAGTGAAATACTTCTTCTTATCTGACGGCTGGAAAGTAGGGCGCGTCTGGGGGGTAGGTGGCGAGTGGAGTCACGCCGCCTGGAGGCGGGCGCCGGACATCCAACAGCTCAACCTCTGTCTTTCCGATCGCAACGAAAAAATGTGGCTCTACCGGGTAGAAGACGCCGTACTTATGGTAGAAGTCCAACCAGCAGTCCGTCCCGATCCCGCCGATCCTGCCAAAAATATCGGCAACGTTACCCTCACCAGACTGATCGATGCCGAGCAAGTCCTCGAACGCCTCGGGACGATCGCCGCCCGCTGCGAAATGGGCAACCCGCAACTAATGTAATGCTCAACATATTGCAATCGGTTCTAACACTCGATACACTTCTTTAAATAACTTTCATTTTTATGCCTCCACCTTTGAAGGTAGATGGCAGTCGGCAAAAGGCAGAGTTTAAACCCAGCAGGTAACTGCTGGGGATTCAGAATCTGATTTTTCCGTAAAAATAGACATCATCACTTACACCTTGGAGAACCGCAGTCAATGGGACTACCCTGGTATCGCGTACACACAGTCGTCTTAAATGACCCAGGCCGATTGATTTCTGTACACTTAATGCACACAGCCCTCGTGGCAGGTTGGGCCGGCTCAATGGCCCTTTATGAACTAGCAGTTTTTGATCCCACAGACCCAGTTCTGAACCCGATGTGGCGTCAAGGGATGTTCGTGTTGCCCTTCATGACTCGCTTGGGAGTTACGGGTTCTTGGGGCGGTTGGAGCATCACTGGCGAAGGTAACGTCGATCCGGGCTTCTGGTCCTTTGAAGGCGTCGCCGTCGCTCACATCGTCCTCTCGGGCCTGCTGTTCTTAGCAGCAGTTTGGCACTGGGTATTCTGGGACTTAGAACTTTTCAGAGACCCTCGCACCGGTGAACCAGCCCTCGACTTGCCAAAAATGTTTGGCATTCACCTGTTCCTCTCCGGCTTGCTCTGCTTCGGCTTCGGCGCATTTCACCTTTCGGGACTTTTTGGCCCGGGAATGTGGGTGTCCGACCCTTACGGCTTGACCGGTCACGTCCAGCCAGTGGCGCCTTCTTGGGGCCCTGAAGGCTTCGATCCGTTCAATCCGGGCGGCATCGTGGCTCACCACATTGCAGCGGGCGTAGTCGGCGTAATTGCCGGTTTGTTCCACTTGACAGTGCGGCCGCCGGAACGTCTTTACAAAGCCCTGCGGATGGGGAATATCGAAACTGTACTTTCTAGCAGTATCGCTGCCGTGTTCTTTGCAGCCTTTGTGGTTGCGGGTACGATGTGGTACGGTTCTGCTGCAACTCCGATCGAACTTTTTGGCCCGACTCGCTATCAGTGGGACAGTGGCTATTTCCAACAAGAAATCGATCGCAGAGCTCAAGCTAGCTTGGCCGGTGGCCAAAGCTTCCAAGAAGCTTACGAACAAATTCCCGAAAAACTGGCTTTCTACGACTACGTGGGCAACTCTCCTGCTAAAGGCGGTTTGTTCCGGGCCGGCGCGATGGTCAATGGCGACGGTATTGCTAAATCTTGGCTGGGCCATCCAGTATTTACTGACAGCGAAGGTCGGGTATTGTCGGTTCGCCGTCTCCCCAACTTCTTTGAAACTTTCCCAGTAATTTTGACGGACAAAGATGGGGTCGTTCGTGCTGACATCCCCTTCCGCCGTGCTGAATCAAAATACAGCTTTGAACAAAGCGGAGTTACCGTCAGCTTCTACGGCGGCGAACTTAACGGTCAAACCTTTAATAATCCTCTAGATGTTAAGCAGTTTGCTCGCGCTGCTCAAAAAGGTGAAGTATTTGAATTCGATCGCGAAACCTTGAACTCTGACGGGGTGTTCCGCACTTCGACTCGCGGTTGGTTCACTTTCGGACACGTTTGCTTTGCTTTGCTATTCTTCTTCGGCCATATCTGGCACGGTTCTCGGACAATCTTCCGCGACGTGTTTGCTGGAGTTGAGGCTGACCTGGAAGAACAAGTCGAGTGGGGCCTGTTCCAAAAACTGGGCGACGTGACCACCAGAAGACAAGAACCTCTCTAAATTTCGCCAGCCTCTGGGTAGAGGGGAAACTTCCCCGCTACACAAAAACCCGGTTTCTTGAAGAAACCGGGTTTTTTTAGTTAATAATAAAACCAACAATTAAGATAAAATAATACGGCAAGGGAAGATAGGGAAAATTTAACATGGAAAGTGTTGCTTACATTTTGATTCTGGCTTTAGCCATAGGCGTACTATTTTTTGCGATCGCCTTTCGGGAACCTCCCCGGATTGGCAAATAATTAGCTATACGCCTGCGGCAAGTCCAAAATATCCTGAACCGGACTGCGGTTAGCCCGCATCATAAGTGATCCTCTTCGAGGGCTGCGCTAACGAATTTGGTGCGGGACGATTTTACCGCTGTTTGCTAAGTTATTTTTCTAGTCCAGCCATTCATCAGACCCCAGGCGGTTAGATGAATGGCAATTTGCTGGCAATGTCTGTTAAACTCAGCAATCATGCGCTGTTCCTCCTGCCAACACACAAATAGTCGCGTTCTAGAATCGCGTTCAGCCGAATCAGGTCAAAGCATCCGTCGGCGGCGTGAGTGTTTGAGCTGCCAGCACCGCTTCACAACTTACGAACGCATAGAATTTGTGCCGATTACGGTGATCAAGCGGGACGGCAAGCGCGAATCTTTTGATAGGTCAAAATTAGTTAGGGGATTGATTCGGGCCTGCGAAAAAACAGGTTTGTCTTCCGGGCATCTAGAAACTCTGGCAGAAGAAATTGAGGCGCAACTCCAAGGTCGATCGCTCCGAGAAATCGCCAGTTCAGAAATAGGGGAACTGGTGCTGTTGCACCTGCGCCCGCTCAGTGAAGTTGCTTATGTCCGTTTTGCCTCCGTATATCGGCAATTTCGAGGCATCCGAGATTTTGTAGATACTCTAAATCACCTTCAGAATCCCCTCAACGAAGCTGAAGTTACAGAAACGGGGACAAATTTTGACGCAGATTTGCCGGATGCCGAAGCAGTCGATCGAGAAAGCCCAGCATCCTGCGCTACTCCCAGCTAAGCTCGCTTAAATTAATTTTAAACCAGTATGCGTGTAAGTTATAATAGTCTACTTGACTCGGAATGTTAAGATTAAACGTTTTAACACAGAGTATGGAGTAACAGTAATGGCAAGCGCTGGTGTGCAGTTGCACCTGGCAAAAGTTAGCAAAAACTGACTTTAGTAAAAGATTTTGAAAAAAGTTAATCGCTTTTTCACCAAAATCTCGAATATCTGCCGGCACAAACGAAAAACATGAAGGAGAGAAATCCTAGGAAACTATTCGCATGGTCAATCTCAAAACCACAGTCAAAGACATCGGCTTTACTCACGAAGATTTTGCAGCCCTACTTGATAAATATGACTATCACTTTAGCCCGGGCGATGTAGTAGCGGGTACAGTTTTTAGTATAGAACCGAGGGGCGCTCTGATTGATATCGGTGCTAAAACAGCAGCGTACATTCCCATTCAGGAAATGTCGATCAATCGAGTCGAAAGCCCAGAAGAGGTATTGCAATCAAACGAAACCAGAGAATTTTTCATTCTAACCGATGAAAATGAAGACGGACAATTAACCCTGTCCATTCGGCGCATCGAGTATATGCGGGCGTGGGAAAGAGTGCGACAACTGCAAGCAGAAGATGCCACAGTACGATCGCAAGTATTTGCCACCAACCGCGGCGGCGCACTCGTGAGAATAGAAGGCTTGCGAGGCTTTATTCCCGGTTCTCACATCAGTACCCGCAAACCGAAGGAAGAATTAGTCGCCGAAGAATTACCATTAAAATTCTTAGAGGTAGACGAAGACCGCAACCGCCTAGTGTTGAGTCATCGTCGCGCCTTAGTTGAGCGCAAGATGAACCGCCTCGAAGTCGGGGAAGTCGTCATCGGTACAGTACGCGGTATCAAGCCTTACGGTGCCTTTATCGACATCGGCGGCGTCAGCGGCTTGCTGCACATCTCGGAAATTTCACACGATCACATCGATACGCCTCATAGCGTCTTCAATGTCAACGACGAAGTGAAAGTGATGATCATTGACTTGGATGCCGAGAGGGGCCGGATTTCTCTCTCCACCAAGCAGTTGGAACCGGAACCGGGCGCGATGGTCAAAAATCGCGAATTGGTATACGAAAAAGCTGAGGAAATGGCAGCTAAGTTCCGCGAGAAAATGCTGGCTCAAAAGCAAGCTAAAGCAGGCATAGACATTCCTGTAGACTCCATCGATGGTGATGACCTCTCCGACGAAATACTCGAAGATGTACCCTCAGCAATGGAAGAGGATCTGCCGGAAGTAGCACTGGAAGCAGCACCTGAAGCAGCACCCGAAGCAGCACCCGAAGCAGTATTAGATGTAGAGGAAGAAATCCCTCCTGCGACGGAAGAATAACATCACAGTTAGTGTGATTAAAAGAGGGAAAATTCCCTCTTTTTTTTTATTTATATCGCTCTGTGACTGTTGACTGTGAGTCAAAAAAATGAAAATTGCGCGAATTATTTGTGGGCAGCTTGATACGACTTTACGCCCTACGATGAAGCGCGGATTTGATATCATTCCGAGGCAGCGGGAATTGATATTCGTCATTAGTCATTAGTCATTAGTAGCTGCTGGGTGGTTGACAATTCCCAATTCCCAATTCCCAATTGCCAATTGCCGATTCTTAATTACCGAGATTTAAGATATTACTGTAGACCGATGCACCGATCGCACTTTGAATTAAAAGAAGTGACAGCGCGATCGATCTGCCTAAATAGGCATGGCCTTCATGGTGCTAATTTGTTAAGATTTATAAAGGCAAGAGATATCCGCACAGGTGCAAACTCATCAGAATTCTCACGCCAGAACCAAGCAGACGAGAAAAGTAGACAACCAAATTATTATAAATTTCTTGCCCTGACGCTCAAAGGCAAGTGGATCATGAACATCGCACTATTAAAAGAAAAATTAGAACAGCTCAAAAAACGTCCCAATGCTAGCAAAGGAACGATCGACCAAATAGAAAAATGGTTAATCGGTTCCCACATTTTGCAGAGATTGAGAATTAACCCCTACTACGTCGCAGGGGATACAGTCAAGAATATTAAAAGAATTACTTCGGAATTTCTGCACGGAGTAAAAGCCGGCGCCTTCGACTTGCACTGGGATATTCACTGTCCCCACTGCAACATGATTACAGAAGAATTTAAAGACTTGGCAGACACATCAGAAATGTCTTTTTGCCCGATGTGCGAGCGCGAGTTTAAAATTGATTTGCTCGATCGCGTCGAAGTTACTTTTTCCCTAAACAAAGAAATCGAAGACCCGCAACTGCGGCCCGTCTGCGCTCCCCCTCCCGTACTCCAGAGCAAACTGCAACTGGTAACGCCTTTATACTGCACTGAATCCGAGATTGTCACCTTAGAAGAAGGTAGATACCGCTACTGTTGTCCCCTGACTTTAGCTAAAGGGATTTTAAAGGTTGAAGGCGAAGAAACAGAAGCCATACAAGAAATTAAACTCAAGCAGTTAGCCGGCCCAGATTTTGACAAAAAAGAGCTGGCCGTGCGTCCGGGAAAAGTTAAGCTCGAATTGACTAATACCGAACACAATTTGTCCGGTTTGATTTTGCATTCAGATGAATTGCCCGATGAATTTACAGTAGAACAACTGCCCCTGCGGCTGTCAGGAATGCAACTGCTTCATCACCCGGATTATAAGCGTTTGTTCGGCGATCAAGTAATATCGGAAAGAGAGCGAGTCAAGATTCGGGCGATTACTATTATGTTTACTGATATTACCGGTTCTACCAGAATGTACGAAACACTGGGAGATACTAAAGCTTACAATATTGTGCGCGACCATTTTGAAATTTTCTTTGACTCGATCGAGAAATTTGGCGGTAAAGTCATTAAAACAATCGGCGATGCCGTCATGGCTTCCTTTATCAGCAACGAACAAGCAATTCAGGCAGCAGTCGGTGCTGTGGCTTGTTTCAGAGAGTACAATTTAACTCGCCCGCAAGCAGAGTGGGTTCAAGTCAGAATTGGCATTCACCGAGGTACGGCTTTGCTCGTAAATCTCAATAATTCGATCGACTATTTTGGCTCCACAGTCAACAAAGCCGCCCGCCTTCAAAATCTTTCTAAAAGTGACGAAGTTTCGTTTTCCGAAGATGTTTACAGCGACCAAGCATTTTTGACAGCATTAAAAGCTGCTGGAGTGTCCGAAATTCACAAACGAGTTGAAGATTTAAAAGGGATACAAGGGGCGCAAGTCGCTTATACTGCTAGAATTAATACGGAATCAGTAATCGCGCTGTCGGCTACAGTGGTCGGTGAAAGAAGCTAAGTAGGTAAGCAGATATACTACTTAGTTATTGCCAGCCTCTCGTTGCGATCGTCCCGCCAGCAGATAGAGTGCTTCGATCGCCCTCAGAGCATGGCTGCAAAAGTTTAGCTCATCCTGAAGCGACTGCCGTTATAATGGCAACCTAAGCTCTGATAAAAATAGTCTGAATTAATCAGCCGCACGCTTACCAGATATGTTGGCGGCTCAATAACTGAAGTCGAGGACTTCACATCATGACTTCTCCTCAATTATCTCCAGAAAATACACCCGAATCGATCGCACCACCCGCCCTCGACATCGAACAATCAGCAGCAAAAACCGATGCCCCCTTTCCCATAGTTGGGATTGCCGCCTCAGCAGGAGGGTTGGAAGCATTCACCCAGTTACTGAGCCATTTACCGAGCGATACGGGTATGGCGTTTGTGCTGATTCAGCATTTAGCCCCCGATCACAAAAGTCTGCTGAGCGAGATTCTCGCGAGAACGACGCAAATGCCTGTTAATGAGGTAAAAGACGGCATAGCTGTAGAGCCAAATCAAGTCTACGTTATTCCGCCCAACACCAAGATGGTGCTATCTAACGGCGCGCTGAAACTATCACCCCGCGAGAAGATTTATGGCAAATATATGCCGGGAGATGCGTTTTTTACCTCATTAGCAGTCGATCGCGGACACAAAGCAATCGCCGTAGTATTATCCGGGGGAGACGGAGACGGTTCACTCGGGCTCAACGCCATCAAAGCAGCAGGAGGCATGACTTTTGCTCAATGTCAAGGCACGGCAAAATTCGATAGTATGCCGATTACCGCTGTTGCCACAGGCAATGTCGATTTCGTTCTGCCACCGGAAAAAATTGCCGAGGAATTGGCAAACTATAGTCGCAATCCCCTTCTCACTGGTTCGCTTCACCTAAGAAAAGTTGAGGAATCGCCCGAAGAGGGAGAGGCCTTGGCAAGTATTTTTGCGCTGCTAAAATCGACCACCGGCGTAGATTTCAGCCACTACAAACCCACGACGCTCGCTCGACGCATCCAGCGGCGGATGGTGTTGTACAAGCTCGATAGCTTGGATGATTACGCCCAACACCTCCGACACAATTCGGCTGAAGTCAAAGCTTTATATGAAGAAATCTTGATCCACGTTACCAGTTTCTTCCGTGACCCGGAAGCCTTTGAAAAGTTAAAAGAGCTAGTTTTCCCCACGATCAGCCAAAATAAATCGGCCGAAACTCCGATTCGGATTTGGGTGGCGGGATGTTCGACAGGTGAAGAAGTTTATTCGATCGCCATTTGCTTGTTAGAGTTTTTGGGCGATCGAGCTATCCAGCCACCGATCCAGATTTTTGCCACGGACATTGGCGAACAGGCGATCGGCAAAGCGAGGTCTGGCCTCTACTCAGAAAACCAGATGGTAGATGTTTCACCAGAGCGACGTACTCGCTTCTTTATTGCCCAAGAGGAAGGTAGCTATAGAATCAGCAAGGCAGTCCGCGAACTCTGTATATTTGCCCGACAAGACTTAGGCAGCGACCCGCCTTTTTCCAATCTCGATTTAGTTAGCTGTCGCAATGTGCTGATCTACTTGGGAGAGTCATTACAAAAAAAAGTGATGCCGATTTTCCATTACAGTCTTAACCCAACGGGCTTTCTCCTGTTAGGCACTTCTGAGAGTACCGGAGAATTTTCCTACTTGTTTACTTCAGTGGATAAAAAGTGTAAAGTTTATGCGAAAAATTTGACTGCGAGTCGTCCCACTTTTTCGTTTACGCCGAGTTCCTATCCCGTCGCTAAAGCTGCTCAACAGCAGGGAGCGAATGAAGAAAAATTAATGAATAGCTTTGACTTACAGCGAGCAACTGACCAACTGATTTTGAATCGCTATTCCCCACCAAGTGTGGTAGTCAACGAGCAGATGAAAATCATCCAACTGCGGGGAGACATCGATCCTTACTTGAGAGTGGTAGCCGAAACGCTCGACTTAAACTTGCTGGCTATGGCAAGGGCAGGCTTGCTGGTTGAGCTTCGCACCGCGATTTATCAGGCACAAACGCAGAACGTAACCATTAGGAAAGAAGGGGTATTGCTTGAATCGGGCGGAC
This sequence comes from Microcoleus sp. B3-D7, assembly GCF_036705305.1. Taxonomy (NCBI): domain Bacteria; kingdom Bacillati; phylum Cyanobacteriota; class Cyanophyceae; order Oscillatoriales; family Microcoleaceae; genus Microcoleus; species Microcoleus sp. B3-D7. The sequence continues at coordinate 18,206 of NZ_JAUBUE010000001.1, forward strand.
GATCGAGTCTCGTCAATTTTGAGGTGATGCCCTTCCCGCCACAGGCAGTCGAAGGACGCTACTTTTTGGTGGTATTTGAAGAGGGTTTACCGCCGGTGCTTAACTTCAGCACCCTCCCTTCTAAAAGCTTCGAGCAAGCTGATTTAGTGCGCGAAATTGAGCTGCAGAGGCAGCAACTTGCAGTCGCTAACCAAGAAAAAAATGCCGCTCAAGCCCAACTGCAAGCGGTAATCCAGGCTCAGGAAAGTCTCAACCAAGACCTCAAAGTTGCGAACGAAGAAATCCTATCGAGCAACGAGGAGTTGCAAAGCACCAATGAGGAGTTAGAAACTGCCAAAGAAGAGATTCAAGCCACTAATGAGGAACTTACTACTACTAACGAGGAACTTCGCAGCCGAAATATTGAACAAAGCCTCGTCAATAACGATCTGATAAATTTGCTTTCCAGTATCAATATCCCTATCTTAATGCTGACAAACGATTTACAGATTCGACGTTTTACGCCAACGGCACCGCAAATTTTTAGTCTGATTCCCACAGATGTGGGACGACCCTTTAGCGACATCCGATCGACTCTGAACGCTCCCGACTTGGAACAGATGATTTTGGAGGTGATTGATACTCTCCAGACGAAAGAACAAGAAGTTCAAACTTTATCGGGATATTGGTACAACCTCCGCATTCGTCCTTACCGGACAACGGAAAACCAGATTGACGGTGTGGTCATGGTTTTGATAGATATTGACGCGCTCAAACGCAGTACCAAAACCTTAGAGGCAGCACGAAATTATGCTGAGGCGATCGTGGAAACTGTGCAAACGCCTTTAGTCACGCTAGATGCTAATTTCCGAGTGAATAAAGCAAATCGAGCCTTCTATAAAACGTTTCATGTTTCATCCTCAGAAATAGCGCAATATTCGCTGTTTGAGCTAGGAAACGGGCAGTGGAATATCCCCCAATTACGATGGATATTGGAAGATATTCTCGTTAGCGATGTTCAGCTTAAAAACTTTGAGTTGGATCACGTTTTTGAGCAGATAGGGCAGAAAACTATGCTGCTTAATGCTTATAAACTTCAACAAGAAGACCAAGCTTTAATGATTCTGTTGTCGATCGAGGATATCACCGAGCGCAAGCAGTTGGAGATACTAAGATCGCAGTTATTGGAGCAGGAACAGTTGGCCCGCCAACAAGCAGAAAGTGCTAACCGTGCTAAAGATGAATTTCTCGCGAATCTCTCCCACGAACTCCGCAATCCCCTGACTCCGATCCTGGGATGGGCAAAAATCCTGCGCTCCGGCCAGCTTAACGAAGCAGCGGCTAATCGCGCTCTAGAAGTGATCGAGCGCTGCGCTAGGACGCAATCTCAGTTAATCGAAGATATCCTGGATATTGCCAGGATTACCAGCGGCAAGCTCGCTCTTAATAGCAGTTTGATGGATCTGGTTGTGGTGGTGCAAGCTGCGCTGGATGGGGTTCAATTATCAGCGGAGGCAAAAAATATTCAAGTTGTTTCCCAGTTGAGTGGTGCAACTGTTTTAGGCGATGCTGATAGATTGCAACAAGTTGTGTGGAATCTTCTGTCTAATGCCATTAAGTTTACTCCTGCGGGGGGACGAGTAGAAGTCACGCTGTCGGCGATCGAAAATCAGGCTCAACTTCAAATCAGCGACACGGGAAAAGGCATTCGGGCAGACTGTTTGCCGTATATTTTCGATCGTTTCCGTCAAGTCGATTCCAGCATCACTAAGCGGAATCAAGGGTTAGGATTGGGTTTGTCGATCGTGCGTCACCTGGTAGAATTGCACGGGGGAACTGTACAAGCCGAAAGTCCGGGTGAGGAACAAGGAACTACAATGACTCTGAGATTGCCGCTGCGATTGTTGCCTCCAGAGTTGACATCGGCGATCGATTTAAAGTCAACTGTTTTGGTAGGGCCTTTAAACCCCTCAAATCATGTCGTCCCCTCTCTCGAAGGCTTGCACGTTTTAGTTGTAGACGATCAGATCGATACGCGGGAACTCTTAGAATTTGTACTCGAAAGCTACGGGGCGGAGGTTTCGACGATGGAATCTGCCAGAAGTGCGATCGTTGCTATGAAGGAAAACCCCGCCAGATATGACGTGCTAATCTCGGATATCGGAATGCCAAAGGATGATGGGTATTTCTTAATTCGAGAAGTGCGAGCTCTTGCTGCTGAAGCCGGAGGAGAAATCCCAGCCGTTGCGCTGACTGCTTATGCGAGTGATAAAGAACGCTCTAGAGCGATCCAAGCCGGTTTTCAAATGCATATTTCCAAACCTGTCCCGCCCGATCAAATAGCATTAATAGTTGCCAATTTAGCGGGAAGATCTTAATTGATTAGGAGTTTTGATTGATGATGTTTGAGATTAAATTAGGCAGTTAAAATCTTGTCCCCCCTTATTAAGGGGGGCTAGGGGGGATCGGATTCTACGGGGCCTCATAAAAAATTGGTATTACGTAGAAACCTGGTTTTTCTACAAAAAAAATCGTCGGCACAAAAATATAAAAAAACCGATTTATTCCGTATTTATACATAAATCGTATAATCGCTTCACACTGCGCCTAATCCTTAAGACGGTTGCGCTATGCGAGCAACTCAAGGTGCAATTAGAGTAGTCCGCATGACATACTTCGAGGCTAACGAGATTTGTTGGCTGCGAATAACTGCGGTTTAAGTGGATCTTATGAACTTATCTCCACAAAATACACGATAATCGATCGCGCCAGCTACCATCGACATGGAACCATCAGCAAAAACCGATGCCCCCTTTCCCATAGTTGGGATTGCCGCCTCAGCAGGAGGGTTGGAAGCATTCAGGGGGTTACTGAGCAATTTACCTGCAGATACGGGTATGGCGTTTGTGCTGATTCAGCATTTAGCGCCCGATCACAAGAGCCTGCTCGCCGAGATTCTCGGGAGAGTCACGGAAATGCCTGTTAATGAGGCAGAAGACGGCATGGCTGTAGAGCCGAATCAAGTCTACGTCATTACGCCCAACACCAAGATGGTGCTATCTAAAGGCCTGCTGCAACTATCACCCCGCGAGAAGGTTTATGGCAGATTTATGCCGGGAGATGCGTTTTTTACGTCATTGGCAGCCGATCGCGGACACAAAGCGATCGGCGTAGTATTATCCGGGGGAGACGGAGACGGTTCACAGGGGCTGAGGGCAATCAAAGCAGCCGGAGGCATTACTTTTGCTCAATGTGAAGACACGGCAAAATTCGATAGTATGCCGAATACCGCTGTGGCCACAGGCAATGTCGATTTCATTCTGCCACCGGAAAAAATTGCCGAGGAACTGGCAAACTACAGTCGTCGCAGTCGCCTTCTCTCTTCCACGATTTTCCTGAAAAAACTTGAGAAATCGCCCCAATACGCAGATGCCCTGGCAACTATTTTTGCGCTGATCAAATCGACCGCAGGCGTTGATTTTAGACACTATAAACCCACGACGATCGCTCGGCGCATCCAGCGGCGGATGGTGTTGTACAAGCTGGAAAGCTTGGAAGATTACGCCCAACACCTCCGACAAAATTCGGCTGAAGTCAAAGCTTTATATGAAGAAATCCTGATCCACGTTACCAGTTTCTTCCGCGATCCCGAAGTATTTGAAAAGTTAAAAGAGCTGGTTTTTCCCACAATTACCCAAAATAAATCGGCAAACGATCCGATTCGGATCTGGGTGGCGGGATGTTCCACAGGTGAAGAAGTTTATTCGATCGCCATGTGCTTGTTAGAGTTTTTGAGCGATCGAATCACCCAGCCGCCGATCCAGATTTTTGCCACGGACATTAGCGAAAACGCGATCGCCAAAGCGAGGTCTGGTTTCTACTTAGAAAACCAGATGGTAGACGTTTCACCAGAACGGCGTACTCGCTTCTTTGTTCGCGCCGAACAAGCAGACGGTTATAGAATCTGCAAGGCAGTCCGCGAACGGTGTGTATTTGCCCGACAAGACTTAGGCAGCGACCCGCCTTTTTCCAATGTCGATTTAGTTAGCTGTCGCAATGTAATGATCTACTTGGCAGAGCCATTGCAAAAAAGAGTGATGCCGACTTTTCATTACAGTCTTAACCCAACGGGCTTTCTCCTGTTAGGCACTTCTGAGAGCACCGGAAAATTTTCAGACTTGTTTACTTCAGTGGATAAAAAGTGTAAAGTTTATGCGAAAAAGTTGACTGCGAGTCGCCCCTCTTTTGCGTTTACGCGGAATTCCTATCCCGTGGCTAAAGCTGCTCAACAGCAGGGAGCGAATGAAGAAAAGTTGATAAATAGCTTTGACTTGCAGCGAGCAACTGACCAACTGATTGTGAATCGCTATTCCCCACCAAGTGTGGTTGTCAACGAGCAGATGAAAATCATGCAAGTGCGGGGAGACATCGATCCTTACTTGAGAGTGGCAGCCGGAACGCCGGACTTAAACTTGCTGACTATGGCAAGAGAAGGCTTGATTGTTGAGCTGCGGACTGCGATTTCTCAGGCACAAATGCAAAACGTTACTGTTAGGAAAGAAAGGGTATCGGTGGCAGCGGGGGGACGATATAATATCGTCAATATTGAGGTGATACCGTTCCCGTCACACCCCGCCGCAGCACGCTATTTTTTGGTGCTATTTGAAGACGCTTTACCCGGAGCACTCAACTTCGGCACGCTCTCTTCTGAAAGCTCCGATCGAGGTGATTTAGATCCTGAAATTAAACTGCTGAGGCAGGCACTTGCCAGCGCTAACGAAGAAAAAATGGCGGCTCAAGCGCATCTGCAAGCGCTGCTCCTGGAGCAGGAAATTCTCAACCAAGACCTCACAATTGCGAACGAAGAAATCCTATCGAGCAACGAGGAGTTGCAAAGCACCAACGAGGAGCTAGAAACTGCCCAAGAAGAGATTCAAGCCACTAACGAGGAACTCACCACTATTAACGATGAACTTCGCAATCGAAATTTTGAACAGCAGCAGCTCAATAACGATCTGAAAAATTTGCTTTCCAGTATCAATATCCCTGTCTTAATGCTGGCAAACGATTTACAGATTCGACGATTTACGCCAACGGCTCAGGAAGTTTTTAATCTGATTCCGACAGATATTGGACGGCCTTTTAACGATATTCGTTCGGCTCTTGATGTTCCTGATTTGTCAGGGATGATTTTGGAGGTGATTCGTACTCTCCAGACGAAAGAACAAGAAGTTAAAACTTTATCGGGGTATTGGTACAACCTCCGCATTCGTCCTTACCGCACAGCGGAAAACAGGATTGACGGTGTGGTAATAGTTTTGCTCGATATTGATGCTCTTAAACGCAGTGCCACAACCTTGGAGGAGGCCCGAAACTACGCTGAAACGATCGTGGAAACTGTGCAAACGCCTTTAGTCGCGCTTGATGCTGATTTGCTAGTGAATAAAGCAAATCGAGCCTTCTATAAAACGTTTCAGGTTTCATCCTCAGAAATAGCGCAATATTCGCTGTTTGAGCTAGGAAACGGGCAGTGGAATATCCCCCAATTACGATGGATATTGGAAGATATTCTCGTTAGCGATGTTCAGCTTAAAAACTTTGAGTTGGATCACGTTTTTGAGCAGATAGGGCAGAAAACTATGCTGCTTAATGCTTATAAACTTCAACAAGAAGACCAAGCTTTAATGATTCTGTTGTCGATCGAGGATATCACCGAGCGCAAGCAGTTGGAGATACTAAGATCGCAGTTATTGGAGCAGGAACAGTTGGCCCGCCAACAAGCAGAAAGTGCTAACCGTGCTAAAGATGAATTTCTCGCGAATCTCTCCCACGAACTCCGCAATCCCCTGACTCCGATCCTGGGGTGGGCAAACATCCTGCGTACCGGCCAGCTTAAGGAAGCTGCTGCGGATCGCGCTCTAGAGGTGATCGAGCGCAGCGCGCAGACGCAATCTCAGTTAATCGAAGATATCCTGGATTTTGCCAGGATTACCAATGGGAAGCTGGCTCTTAATATCAATTGGATCGATCTGGTGGTGGTGGTGCAAGCTGCGCTCGATGTGGTTCAATTATCAGCCGCAGCAAAAAACATTGAAATTGTTTCGCAGTTGAGTGATGCGACTGTTTTAGGTGATGCTGCTCGCTTGCAGCAAGTTGTGTGGAATCTTCTGTCTAATGCCATTAAGTTTACTCCTGCGGGGGGGCGAGTAGAAGTCACGCTGTCGGCGATCGAGAATCAGGCTCAACTTCAAATCAGCGACACGGGAAAAGGCATTCGGGCAGACTTTTTGCCGTATATTTTCGATCGTTTCCATCAAGTCGATTCCAGCAGCACTAAGCGGAATCAAGGGCTAGGATTGGGTTTGGCGATCGTGCGCCATCTGGTAGAATTGCACGGAGGAACGGTGCAAGCCGAAAGTCCGGGTGAGGGACAAGGAACTACACTGACTGTGAGATTGCCGTTGCGATTGTTGCCTCAAGAGTTGACTTCGGCAATCAATTTGAAGTCAACTGTTTTGGTAGGGCCTTTAAACCCCTCAAATCATGTCGTCCCCTCTCTGGAAGGCTTGCACGTTTTAGCTGTAGACGATCGGATCGATACCAGGGAACTCTTAGAATTTGTGCTCAAAAGCTACGGGGCGGAGGTTTCGACGGTGGAATCTGCCCGAAGTGCGATCGTTGCTATGAAGGAAAACCCCGGCAGATATGACTTGCTAATCTCGGATATCGGAATGCCAGAGGATGATGGGTATTTCTTAATTCGAGAAGTGCGAGCTCTTGCTGCTGAAGTCGGAGGAGAAATCCCAGCCGTTGCGCTGACTGCTTATGCGAGCGATAAAGAACGCGAAAGGGCGATCGAAGCTGGATTTCAAATACATATTGCCAAACCTGTCGAGCCCGATCAAATAGCATTAATAGTTGCCAATTTAGCGGGAAGATATTAATTTCTTGATTGTAGAGACACAACAATGTTGTGTCCTAATTTTGTAGGGACACAACAAGAGTCATCTCCAGCAAAGCCTGTTTTGAACAGGCAAGATGCCTGTTCCACAATAATTATTGGAGATGTCTAATGTTGTCTCATGATTTTGTAGGAACACAAGGATCGCGGGCAATTAATAATTGCCAAAAATAGCGCAATATGGGAAAATATAAAAAAATATAAAAATTACGGAGTTCAGATTCTTGGTAAATATTAAATGTCGGGGCATTACCTTCTCAAATATCGAAGCCGTAATCTTTGACAAAGACGGCACTCTAGAGGATTCTCAAGAATTTTTGAGACTGTTGGGGATGAAGCGATCGCGCCTCGCAGACGCTCAAATTCCGGGGGTTGGAGAGCCTTTACAAATGGCTTTCGGCATCGAAAGCGGCAGCATCGACCCCACGGGCTTGCTAGCAGTCGGTAGTCGCAGGGAAAATGAGATTGTTGCAGCGGGATACATCGCGGAAACCGGCAGGGGATGGCTGGAATCTTTAACTATTGCGCGCCGCGCTTTTGACGAAGCTGACGAAATGTTTAAAAATAGTGCTGTTTCTCCTTTATTTGTCGGCAGTTTGGAGGTACTGAAATATCTTTCGGAAGCGGGTTTAAAACTGGGAATTCTTTCGGCGGCTACGACGGAGGTTGTGCAGAAATTTGTGAAACACCACGCATTAGGTGACTACATTCAGTTAGAAATGGGAGTGGATTCAACGGTTCACAAACCCGATCCGAAATTGTTTTTGGAAGCTTGTGAGAAACTCGGAGTAAATCCTGCAGCAACTTTGATGGTGGGAGATTCAGCGGGCGATATTCAGATGGGTAAAAATGCGGGCGCGGCCGGGTGTATCGGGATTTGTTGGGGGAAGGCGGAGGTTCGCCATTTGGAAAATGCTGATGTGGCGATCGCATCTTTGGATGAAATTACAATTTTAGCAGATTGAGGTAGACGAACGGCAATGCCGTTTCCTCCAAATTAGGACACGGCATTGCCGTTTCCCTACAAATCAAGACACGGTGTTGTCGTTTCCTTCAAATTAGGACACTCCAAGAGCTCATTGGTGACAACTTAACGTACAACCGATAGTCCGGCAGGGGTTGAAACCCCTGCCTCAAAGCTAAAGTCCTCTTAAGAGGACTGAGAAGAAAAATTTAAGATTCATTAGTCCTCTTAAGAGGACTTTCGCTATTAGACAGGGAATTCATTCCCTGGCGGACTGACGGGCGGACGGAAGGATTGGGCGGACTGACACTTTAAGTTGACACCAATTGGCATTGCCGTTTCCCTACAGCTAACAACGCAAACCCAGAATTACGACATCTCTTTCAACGCCGTCAAGTTCGGCAACTTGTGGCAGATATGCCCACCGCTGAAAGCCAAATTTCTCAAACAATTTTACACTCGGCTGATTGTGAGCAAAAATTATTCCTATGAGAGTTTTAAGCTTCAATTCTGGACTCCGCACAATTGCCGATTGCAATAAATTTTGTCCGATTCCGCAGCGTTGGCGATCGGGTGCGACGTAGATGCTAACTTCTGCTGTATGCTGATAGGCGGCGCGTCCGTAGAAAAGCTGAAAACTCAGCCAGCCAACAATATTTTGTTCTGATTCCATTACCAAAATCGGCCAGGAATTGGGGGAGTGTTCTCTGTACCAGGGGAGGCGGCTTTCGACTGAGACTGGTTTTAAATCTGCTGTGGCCATTCTGCCCGGTATTGCTGCATTATATATTTGGACAATTGCTGGCAAATCGCTTTCTTCTGCGTCGCGAATTTTCATCGTTTGGTTGACGGTTGACGGTTAACTGTTGAATGTTGACTGTTGACTGTTAACTAATGACTCTTGTACAGTTCCATAATATCGCTGACAGCCATCCGCGAATTTGGTCCCAAAGTCAGCGGCGATGTGTGTCCTCGCTGCAAGTGTTCTGCAGCCGCACAGCCGATCATTGCTGCGTTGTCTGTACAATATTTTAATGGCGGAAACAATACTCGCAAGTTGTGTTTTGCTGCTGCTGCTTGTAAATTTTTTCGCAGTCCGCTGTTTGCTGCAACTCCCCCGCCGACTACAATAGTGGTAAGCCCGAAATTTACGGCGCAGTCGATCGCTCTTTTTGTTAAACCCTTAGCTACAGTTTCCTGAAAGCTGGCCGCAATATCATTAATTGTAGAGGCAGGCAAGATGCCTTCCGCACCCACATTGTTATTTTGTTTCTTGAGTTTCTGTACTAATTGCAAAACTGCGGTTTTCAAGCCGCTAAAACTGCTGTCGTAAGGATGGTAGCCGCCACCAGGCAAAGAAATTCTGCCTTCTGGTAGAGGGTATGCTTGGGGATTGCCAAGGGCGGCCAATTTGTCAATCAGCGGCCCGCCGGGATATCCTAGCTGCAAGAGTCTTGCGACTTTATCAAAAGCTTCGCCGGCAGCGTCGTCGCGCGTGTGTCCTACAGTTTCATAAACGCCGCAATCTTTGACGTAAATAAAGCTAGTGTGTCCCCCGGAAACTAACAAACACAAAAACGGTGGCTGCAAGTCGGGTTCGGTAAGGTAAGAAGCGTAGATGTGCCCTTCGAGGTGGTGGACTCCTAAAAAAGGTTTTTGATGGACTATTGCCAAGCTTTTCGCCGCTGTCAGCCCGACTAACAATGCACCTACTAAACCGGGGGCACAAGTTGCCGCAATGCCGTCAATTTCTGACCAACTGAGGTTTGCTTCACCGAGACACTGGGCAATTACCTGATTGAGCATTTCTAGGTGACTCCGCGAAGCCACTTCCGGCACAACCCCACCAAACTGCTCGTGGATTTTAATTTGCGATGCTACAACATTGCTGCAAACTTGACGATTCTTAACAATTGCTGCTGCTGTTTCGTCACAACTTGTTTCGATTGCGAAAATGGTTGCCATTAACTGGTAATTTTATTTGATAGGTTAGTTATTGCTAGCTTAACTAATTCGGCGCAAGTCCCCCGCTCTACCTGTACTCAGGTTATTGTTAAGGGATTTTTGCCCGATCGACAGGTAAGGTCATCATCTGATGCAATGAAGGAATATCCTCGCGGTATTGCTAGCTCAGCATTGACCTATGAAAACGGCAATCCCTCATTCTATTGGGCTTTGCCGCATCAATGATGGATACTTTACACTGTCAACAAACACGATCATCTGGATTCGAGATCGGCAAGTTGAAATGCTTGTACAAAAACTTATTGTTTTGTAACAAAAGGAAACAATTCCATGCGACGATTGTTTGCTGCAATTTTAGTGTTGAGTGTCTGGATCAGTTTTGCTCCAGTTGCTTCGGCTTACAATTTAGTGCCGTGCAAAGACTCTCCCGAATTCAAGGAACTGGCTAAAAATGCACGTTCTACCAATGGCGACCCGGCATCTGCGAAAGCAAGATTCGATCGCTATTCTCAAGCTATGTGCGGCCCGGAAGGATACCCCCACTTAATCGTAGACGGCAACTTGAGCAAAGCAGGGGACTTTTTGATTCCTAGCATACTGTTCTTGTATATCGCAGGTTGGATTGGTTGGGTCGGCCGTTCTTATCTGCAAGTTACCAAAAAATCAGCAACCCCAGAGGAAAAAGAGATTATTATCGACGTTCCTTTGGCAATCAAATGTATGCTGAGCGGCGTTTTATGGCCTCTGGCAGCTCTCACATCAATCACCAGCGGTGAAATGTTTGCGAAGGACGACGAAATTACTGTTTCCCCCCGCTAAAATTGGGAAATGGAGAAGAGCTAATAGCTAACAGTTAATTCATTAACTAGAAATTAGCAATTAGCGCTAGACTGATCGGCAATTACCAACTGTCTCGAATTTTCAGGAGCAGAATTCATGCAATACTTTGTCAAGTTTCTTTCGACAGCACCAGTATTGGCTATCCTTTGGATATCTATTCAAGCTGCGGCTTTAATTGAATTTAACCGCTTTTTCCCCGACCTGCTTTTCCATCCAATGCCTTAAGATTTGAGGGAAATTAGGTTGCAAAACCTAGGTAAAAGTTGAGAGTTTTGATTTTTGAATTATGAGTTACAGGTTAATTTAAAACTCAAATATCAAAACTCTCAAACCTACCAGTTCGTGCTATACAGCGCATAAATGGGTAAAATTCAAGGCTATCAACTATTTAGTTATCAAATTAGTTACAAATGACTAATGACTAATGACTAATGACTATTGACTAATGACTATTGACTAATATTGTGAATCGATGAAGTCTTATCTCGCCGCAGCAATTCAAATGACTAGCTTGCCTGACCTGCAAAAAAATTTGGTTCAGGCAGAGGAATTAATCGACCTGGCAGTGCGTCGGGGTGCGGAGTTAGTTTCCTTACCAGAAAATTTCTCGTTTATGGGCGAAGAGGAGGAAAAGATTGCTTTAGCAGAGGCGATCGGACTCCAAAGCGAAAAATTCCTCAAAACGATGGCACAACGGTTCCAGGTAACGATTCTGGGCGGCGGATTTCCCGTGCCGACTCCAGGGGGCAAGGTATACAATACTTGTTTGCTGGTAGACCCAAACGGCACTGAAGTGGCAAGGTACAGAAAAGTACATTTGTTCGATGTGGATGTTCCCGACGGCATTACTTACAGGGAATCGAACACTGTGAAAGCTGGTGAAGATTTGCCATCGCTTTATGTGTCGCCGGAGTTGGGGACGCTGGGACTTTCCGTGTGCTATGACGTGCGGTTCCCGGAAGTGTACAGGCATTTGTCGTACAAGGGGGCTGATATTTTGTTCGTGCCGGCGGCGTTTACCGCTTACACTGGCAAGGATCACTGGAAGGTTTTGTTGCAAGCTAGGGCGATCGAGAATACTTGTTATATGATTGCCCCAGCACAAACTGGCCGCCACTACGGTCGCCGTCAAACTCACGGTCACGCGATGATTATAGACCCTTGGGGTGTTGTGTTGGCGGATGCTGGAGAGGAACCGGGTGTGGCGATTGCAGAAATTAATCCCGATAGACTAGAACAAGTCCGCCGCCAGATGCCATCTCTGCAACACCGGGTTTTTCTTTGAAGGAATTTTGAGACCCAATGGGTCTCAAAATTTCAGTTCCCGTCAATCGATTTTAGATTTTAGATTTTAGAGGTTGCAGGGCGATCGGGAACAATGCGAAAGCAATTTTAGAATTGAAGAATCGACCCCATACCTGCTGGTACAAGATAATATAGTAACCGCTACATCGGTCTTGACATAAATAACGTCATGAATAGATCCCGCGAACCCTTGCTTCGTCAACGGTTTGAGTCGGATACTAGAGTCTTTCTCAGTAACATCAGGTGTTCTGGGATATAGGGCACAGCGGGCGTACCTCACAAAGCGATCGAACTGCTATATGTAACTGTCAACTGTCAACTGCTATATATTGTTTAATACAGGTTCAATGACCGTGCAATTCTGCTAAAAGGCGAATTGGCGAAAGTAGAATTGCACGAAATGCGTCTTTTTGGAGAAATGAAACACACTCTTTCGGTTTTAGTTGAAGATGAAGCGGGTGTCCTCACTCGAATTGCTGGTTTGTTTGCCCGTCGAGGTTTTAATATTGAAAGTCTGGCCGTTGGCCCGGCGGAACAAGGGGGAGTTTCTCGGATTACGATGGTTGTACCCGGAGATGACCAAATTATCGAACAGTTGACAAAGCAACTGTACAAGTTGATTAACGTGCTTAAAGTTCAGGATATAACGGAAATTCCCTGTGTGGAACGGGAGTTGATGTTGCTGAAAGTTAATGCTGCTAGCGGGACGCGATCGGAGATCATTGAGTTAGCTCAAATTTTTAGAGCGCGAGTGGTGGATATTGGTGATGATACGCTGACATTGGAAGTTGTCGGAGATCCCGGTAAAATGGTGGCGATCGTCCAAGTTCTGAATAGATTTGGGATTAAGGAAATTGCTCGTACTGGGAAAATTGCCCTGACGCGGGAGTCGGGGGTAAATACTGAGTTTCTCAAATCTTTGGAAGCGAAAGTTTAAGTTAGTTGACTGTTGACTGTTGACTGTTGACTGTTGAGGGTTGACGGTTGACGGTTAACTTGTATTGGTCATTAATTAATTGTTTGCTATTAATTATTTAAACAAGCTAATATGGAAAGCTTTCAACAGCTACAAGTTTATCAATTAGCTGAAAAAATATCAAACGAAATATGGTTTATTGTTAAAAAATGGGACGAGTTTACGAAGGATACGATGGGCAAACAAATAGTGCGATCGGCGGATAGTGTTGGTGCTAATCTTGCAGAAGGACATGGACGCTATAGCTGCCAAGATAATCAGCGTTTTGTGAAAATTGCTCTTGGGTTCCTTAAACGAAACAAGACACTGGTTAAGACTTGACGGAGCTCGAAATCTTTTAACTCAAGAACAGATCGATCGCCTGCATCCCTTATTAAATGAACTTTCACCAAAACTCAATGCCTATCTTAATTCACTCAAACAAAAAGCCAAAGGTTAACAGTCAACAGTCAACAGTCAACAGTCAACAGTCAACAGTCAAATTACCATTTAGGTTCACTTTCTATCAAAAGTGTGGCTGCGATGCTGTCTATCGGCTTTGAGAAAAAGTATCCTTGTCCGTATTCGCATTGCAGCGCTCTAAGTAAATTAAGCTGTTCGATGGTTTCGATTCCTTCAGCAATTACATCCATTCCTAAATGACTGGCTAAAATTAAAATAGTCTGTACAATCGCTTCGTTGCCTTCATCTTCAGTCATGCGGCTGACAAAAGCTTGATCGATTTTTAAAGCATCAGTTGGAAAAGTGTGCAGGCGGCTCAAAGAAGAATAGCCAGTGCCGAAATCGTCAATATATAATTGAATTTCTAAATTTTTCAATTCCGCGAGGATAGCGACTGCAGATTCGGCATTCTCCATGATAACGCCTTCAGTAATTTCTACCTTTAAAGTGCGAGGGTCAAGCTGAGTTTCTTGTAAAATTTCGCTAATGCGATCGATTAAATCCGGTTGTTTAAATTGTTGGTTAGAAAGGTTGACGCTGACAGTCAGCGGCGGATTTGCTGGGAATTTTTGGTGCCACTCGTGGATCTGATGACAAGCCGATCGCATCATCCACCAGCCCATAGGTATAATCAATCTAGTTTCTTCCGCTACTAAAATAAACTCGCCAGGAGATACGACACCGCGCTCCGGGTGATACCACCGCAGCAGCGCTTCAAAACCGCTGATTCTACCAGTAACTAGAGAGACGATAGGCTGATAGTAAAGCTGAAATTCCTGAGAGTCTAAAGCGCGTCGCAGGTCGTTTTCCAGTTGCAAAAGGGCGACGGCGCGAGTGTGCATACTTAAGTCAAAAACTTCGTGGCGAGCTTTGCCCAATCCCTTAGCATGATACATGGCAGCATCTGCATCTCGGAGCAGTTCTTCAGGCCGATCGTACAACATGGGGAACGGGGCATTGGGAACAGGAGAGTCGGAAGATAAGCAAGACAAAGAAGTTTCCCGATCGATATTTCCCAGATTCTCGGGACTCGACAATGTGCTGGTTTCCCTTGGATACGGAGGCAAACCAGAACAAACAATCCCAATGCTAGCACTGGTAAAAACTTGATATTCGTTAAGGTAAAAAGGCTCTGCCAGTTCCGCTTGCACTCGTTCGGCAATCAGGATCGCATCCTCGGTGCTTTTGATATTTTCCAGCAAAATAGCGAATTCGTCGCCGCCGAGACGGGCAACGGTATCTCCACCGCGCAAACAGATTCCCAGACGCTGCGCGATCGCGATTAGCAATCGATCGCCCACTAAATGCCCCAAACTGTCGTTAACAACCTTAAAGCGATCGAGATCGATAAACAGCACCGCAAACAAAATTTCGGGGCGGCGTTTTGAAAGATTGATCGCGTGCCCCAAGCGATCCATAAATAAAGCTCGGTTGGGCAAACCGGTTAGCATATCGTGCAAAGCATCGTGTACTAACTTATCTTCTGCTATTTTGCGGAGGGTAATATCTTCGACAGTTCCTTCGTAGTAAAGTAAATTTCCGTCAGGATCGCGAACTGCCCGGCCGTTCTCGGAAACCCAGATAGTAGTGCCATCAGCGCGATAAACTTGGGACTCGAACTCAGACACAAAACCTTGTTTTTCGATCGCGCGCAAAAACTCGACGCGCCGGTTGGGATCGAGGTAAAGTTGGCGGTCTATGTCTTGAATATTCGCGATCAATTCCGCGGCCGACTCGTAGCCGTAAATTCTCGCCAAAGCAGGGTTAGCGCTGAGGTAGCGTCCGTCGGTCGTTGTCTGGAAAATGCCTTCGATCGCATTTTCAAAGATACTGCGGTATTTCTCTTCCGCCTGTTGCAGGGCGAATTCTGCCTGCTTGCGATCGGTGATATCCGTCAACGTGACGAGATAGCCTAGAACTTCACCGCTTTTGGTCATTTCTGGCACTGCTTGCCAAAAGACCCAGGTTGTGAAGTCACCCTTGCAAAAACGGTACTCTAACTTACAGGGCAACTTGTCTGTGACAGCGCGATACCACTGGCTCAAAACGCGGTCGCGGTCTTCGGGATGCAAACTTTGCGCCCAACCTTCGCCTAGTGCCTTTGGCGCAGTCAGTCCCGCCATCTCCAAAAATCGCTCATTGACGTACAAGCAATCTCCAGCAGCGTCGGCGCGGAAAATCCCGACAGGTAGTATTTTTGCCAAGGTGTAATAGCGGTATTCGCTTTCTAGCAGCGCGCTGGCAGCTACTTTCGTCTCGGTGATGTCAAACATTGCGCCTTGAAGGATGACAGACTTGCTTGCTTCATCGCGAACTGCGGTCGCTTGATCGCGGAACCAGACGACTCGGCCGTTGCGCGCGATCGCGCGGTATTCTGAAACCAGCGACCCCTCGCAGAAAATATCTTCTCCATCGCTGAATTTCTGTGTGGCGTTTTCAACTAACACCCGATCACGGTCTTCTGGGTGAACGAGTTTCAGCCACAGGTCAGGGTCTGCTCTCCATTCAGCTACAGAATAACCGAGAAAAGTCTCGATTTGCGGGCTGATGTAAAGTTTGGCAGCCTTGCGGTTGAGGGGAGAAATGTAGGTGACAGCGGGCATTTGTTCTACCAGGGCGCAGTATTTCGCTTCTACAGTGGACAGTGCTGCTTCTAGGCGCTGCCGCTCTAATTCGGCGGCGGCCCGTCCCGCAAAGATGCTGAGAATTAATCGGAATTTGGCAAGATGTGCTTCCACCAGGGGTCGATCGTGGAAAATACAAATAATGCCTAAAGGTTCGCCGTAAGAGTTTTTCAGCAAGACTCCCAGGAAACTGCGCGCACCTGTAACTACCGGTCTGCGGTCTTCTGGAAAGGTTTCCCCGAGGTTGTCGGGACAGGAATACATTCCCGCCTCCAGCACCAGCGCTTCGGGAGTATTGGCCGTGTCGCACTCAAAGTTTGGCTGCTGCTGTCCGTCGCTCCAAAAACTGATAAGTTGCAATCTATCGGCAGCAGCATCGGTGCGTGCCTTCGACTTAATCGATTTGGCAGCGACGGCGGTGCGAACTCCGAGTGCTGAGGCTAAGTGGCAAACTAAGGCATCAAAGAATTCTGCTCCCCCCGGCGAATCAGTACCTGCTAGGATTTCGCCCAGCAAATCTTCCTCTAATTGCGCGAAAGCATTAACTTTGGGAGGATTCTCGGCATTCGGGCGATCGGGATTTTCCCCCCTCGAACCCGAAATGCTCAGACTTAGGGTTTTGCTGGTTCCAGGCCCCACAATAGGCGAAGAATTCACAGTTAGGCGCTGTTGCTTGGCAAAGAATACAGCGCGGCTTATACCTAAAACTTTACCCAAGAAGCTGTCAGTTGCCGGCCACCGATTTGAGTTGGGGAAAATCAAAAAGTTTTTCCGCATTTTCAATCCTGCAGATAAATCGTCGGGCTTTAAGTCTACCAACTGCCGTTGCTCTTGGGCTAGCGGTAGACTGGAAGGCCTTCGGTGCCACTTGATATAAATCGCGGACACCACGGCTAAAGTCGCCAATAATCCCAGAAGATATGCAAGAATCTCAAAGTAAAAAAATAAATCTAGATCGAACATCGATTAGCACCGCTCGACAATTGTTGTAGTTATCTGAAGCCAATCTATTTAAAAATAACTAAGTATCGTCACGGATGGGTAACGAATACAAGGTCAGATCGCCGCGAAGGCGACAAGAGAGTTAACAGTTCACAAAAAACCTGGCAATACTTGACATTACCGAACTTTTTGTGTTTTTTTTCGTACAGGCTGAACCCGTGCAGGTGAAATTGCAAACACATATATACGGTTGTGGCACTCCTCTAATGGGGTAAGTTTACGTTTACTTCTCTAATCATATTTAACGCTGCATTTACATCAGCATTAATCCGACTTTCATTTTAAGGCCGAAACCACCCGCGTTTACCGCTCTTATCCTGGCAAGACTCTTGCTTACCGACAGGCTCTAAATCCCCAAATCTGCACTTATTTGTATAATATGCTTGTGTAACTATTACCTTGATACCGACTAACTCAGTTTTGTAAGTAATAAATCTTATGAGCGGGATATGAGAAATCACTCCAAAAATGTGAGGTTTTTTTTCTAATTTTATATTTTGTTTCCCCCTCACATTTGTGCCAATAATTAACTGGATTATTTTCTCATCCCCCAACCGCTTGACAATCCAACTGCTGATCTGATGAAGGTAGTTTTCTAATTGCTTGTTTCGATTAAAGGTGATTTGCTGGATTGGGCGCGTGGTAGATTTTCCCTGACCAAATTTTGAGTAAAAATGCTTGGTGGTGATTGACACCTTTATTAATTGATTTGAGAGGTTTTTTATCATAAATAGTTGGAGTAAATGTTGGCTTATTAGATGTCACAGCGACGAGGTTATCAATCCCTAAACATATACCTGCTCTGAGGTGGTAATTTAAATCCACCAACGTTACAGGCTTTAGATTAGCCACCTCAAAAAAGTATAGCGCTTTTGCAGGAACTACCCTTACCTTTATGACATTTTGGGAGTTTGTAGAAATTATTATGTCACTTTGAGATAAATAAATTAGTCCCTTATTGGGGTTTATCCCCCTTTTTTCTATGGATTGGTTATCAGAACTGAACAAGTTACCTGTACAGATTTTAGGTTGGTATTGGGGGATGCTGGGGATGAATAAAAATGTAGGTATATCTCGGTGATAAGCTATCCTTGACTTTTGGCAATCCTCCCAAGCGTGAACAATTTGTTTGAGAACTTGATAGCTAATTTTAGCAGGGAATGATTGAGAGCCGTCTCTAGGTTTTAAGATGGCAAATAACTGTCTGATAATTTTAGTGCCACTAACTTTAGGTTCAGAAGTGAAAAACTGTTTCCTCATAAATATTTACCATGGTCGTTGAGATTTTTATACAGAAATGATAAGTCATCAAACTGTTTATAAAACTGATGCTGACGATCTATGTAAGGCCTTTCAACAACAATCATAAATTTTGGGATAAACGAAAACTTTTTTGTTGCTTTGCTAAGCAATATACAATAAAGTCTAGGGATTATCTGATCTAGTGTAACACCCATGATGAAAGCGATCGTTTTTCAAACCCCCGGAAGCCCGTCCGTATTGAAACTGCAAGATATCCCCGCCCCTACTATACAAACAGAAACTGAAGTTTTGGTGCGGTTGCGAGCGGCTGGTATCAATCCGATAGATACTAAGTTGCGATCGCGCGGCACGTTTTACCCCGATAAAGCTCCTCACGTTTTGGGGTGCGACGGTGCTGGAGTCGTAGAGGCTGTCGGTGCTGGTGTGCAAAGTTTCCAAGTGGGAGACGAGGTTTTTTTCTGCAATGGCGGTTTGGGCGGGTCGATCGGTACTTATGCTGAGTTTGCCGTTGTAGACGAACGCTTTCTCGCCCTCAAGCCTGCTGCTTTAAGTTTTGCTGAGGCGGCGGCGGCACCGTTAGTTTTAATTACAGCTTGGGAATCGCTGTACGATCGAGGGCGCTTGCAAGCCGGCCAAAAAGTGCTGATTCAAGCTGGTGCCGGCGGTGTCGGCCACGTCGCGGTACAGTTGGCGAAATTACAGGGGGCAGAGGTTTGCACGACTGTTAGTTCTGAGGAAAAAGCCAATTTTGTCAAGAACTTAGGTGCAGATTCAGTTATTTTATACAAAAATACCAATGTTGTCGATGAGGTTTTGACTTGGACTCAAGGACAAGGAGTTGATTTGGCTTTCGATACAGTCGGGGGAGAAACTTTTTACCAAACTATTCCGGCTGTGAAGATTTATGGAGATTTGGTAACAATTTTGGAACCCGATCCAGGTTTGGGCAATTTGAAAACAGCGAGAATGCGGAATCTGAGAATTAGTCTGGAATTAATGTTAACACCGATGCTGGAAGGTTTGGTGGAGGAACAGGAACAGCAGGCTCATATTTTGCAGAAGTGTGCTCGTTTGTGCGATCGCAACTTGCTAAAAATTCACGTCAGCAAAACTTTCCCTCTCGAAGAAGCGCAAGCCGCTCACGAACTGCTAGAAACAGGCTCAGTAACTGGGAAAATAGTGCTTGAAATTGGGGGCTAAAAATGCGCCTGGTTAAATAAGAAATTCACAACTGATATCATGTCCGGTCGAGGGACCGAGATTTTTGTATGGGCCCGTGAGCCAAGAATACCTGCCAATAATTGACAATCTCAAAAACCCGCCCCGACCGGGATATTATGGTTAATTGAGCGGACATGATATGAAATTCTTGGATAGAAAGGTGCAAAATCCTCGTTAATAATTTTGAGAGAGTTCTGGCGAATTTGACCAAGGTAAATCTTTGTTTTATATAAAATCCATTGGCATCGGAATGATCCATCTGTCTCTTCCGTTTCTCTGTATCCTCTGCGCCCTCTGCGGTTTCATCATTCCAATACAACCGGAATTCATATTATTACGCTGATGATTAAAAGGCTGGCAGCCTAAAAGATGTCAACCGGGTGCTATAAACAAGAGCGAAAACCGCATAGGAAAAATGCTGCTGTCGATCGAGAAATTTGGGCGTCAACTGCTGAAGTTGACACGACGAAAGGCACGGCGCCGTGTCCTAATTTTGGATAACTAACGGCGATTCACTTGTAACCAAATTTCCAGCGTCACCAGCAGCCACAGCTTCAGCCCATAGCGGGGAAAAACTTCTCCACGATAGTTTAGCCACTCGCGGATTAGTGTTCGATCCAGGTAAGGCGCGATCGCCGAATGACGATTCAGTAGCAACGATCGCGCTTGCCGCTGCCAATCCCTCAAAAACCACTGCTGCATCGACATCACCATCCCGCTTTTCGGACGATTGACAATGACATCGGGCAGCAAATCCGCCACAGCAGCCTTGAGAACCGCTTTTTCCTGCGCGCCCGAAAGCTTATATTCTGGCGGAATTTGCAAACTCAGCCCCACCATCCGCGCATCGAATAGGGGCGATCGAGCTTTTAGTCCCGCCGCAGCCGTGAGATTATTCACCTTAGTCAAAATGTAATCGGCTCCTTTAAACTCAATGTTGAGCCGCATCAGCCGATTCAAAAACGTCGTTTCTGTCTGTTGCAATTCCTCAGCAAAGACGGAAGGCGCATTCTGCACCTTTTCCCAAACCTCCGGCTTCAGCAAACGTGGCAAATCCACATAGCATTTTTGAAACGAAGTCAAGTAAGCTGCGATCGGATCTGGTTTACCCTGAATCGAACCGTACAAACTGTTGAGTAACATCGGCTTATTTTTCGGCCCGCCAAAGCACGGATCGCCACCTTCGCCATTCAGTACCACGTCTGCGAATTGCTTTGCCGATCGCCCCAACAGCAAATTGGGAACCGTCAAGCCTTCCCCCACCGGATCATCCATCGCCGCCAGCGTTTCCGGTAGCAACTCCCAAATTTGCTTTGGCGAAACTTCTAAAATATGGTGCTCAGTGCCACAATGTGCTGCGACGATGTTGGCAAATTCAATCTCGCTAGGATATTGAGCGCCAAAGTGCATCGAAAAAGTGTGCACCGGACGATCGTGCAGCCTTGTGGCGATCGCCGCGACGCAACTTGAATCAATACCACCCGAAAGATATGCTGCGACTGGTTCTCCCGCTGGTAGCGCTTCCTGCACCAGTTGTTCCAAAAGCGATCGCACTTGTTGACTGTGCCATTCCAAAGGGCGATCGGCGTTAGTAATTTGCTCCTGTGGCTGCCAGTATCTCTGCGCCTCAATATCCGGTAAGTACAGGTAGCTACCGGGCCGCAACTCTCGCACGGCTTCCCAGAGCGTTTGTGCGCCAGGTACAAACGCACAGCACAAGTAGTCGCGCAAAGCAACTAAATCAAGTTCTCGATCGTGATACGGATTGAGCGATCGCAGTCGAGGCGCGATCCAGCGAGTCGTTCCTGTACGGGTGTAATAGAGGGTTTTTGCTCCCACGCGATCGCGCCCCAGACACAAGGTTTGCTCCTCTCTATCCCACACAGCCACGGCAAATTGTCCTTCCAGTAAGCTCAAAGTTTGAGGGCCTGACTGTTCCCATAGCCGCCCGACGATCGCCAAATCGGTCAATCCATCTGTGTCAATCTGTTGTTTGAGCATTGGAGTGCGATCGAAGCAGCAGTCACCTACTAGCACAAATCGCTGATTGGGGCTGAAGGTGGGTTCAGCTCCGATTATGGCAAAACCGGAAGTTTCCCAAGTTGCAGGGTGCGATCGGGCTTCTGGCCCCCAAGCAATCACCCAATGAGGGTAGATAGACTTCTGAGTCTGCATTTTAAATAAAACATCTCCCATAATTAATTATTGTGGAACAGGCCGGAAAGCCTGTTCAAAACAGGCAATTCTTGCGATGAATATTACATTAAAAAACGTTTGAAAGTAACTTATAAATCAAGCGAAAAATAGCTGTTCCAGCGATCGCACCCAAAGCACCCAACCATCCCACAAACAAAACGCCAGTGATCGGAGAATTCGGATAAATCGCAACTGCCGCCGTCTGTAAAGTTGGGAAAAACCACAGCAAAGCCAGAGTGCCTGCGCCAATAATCAACATCTCAGTTTGTTCGATCGCCCTGCGGTACTGGCCGTAAATCAAACCCGCCACAATCATCCCCAACAATCCGATACTCAAGCCTGGAGACGGCAGCAAACTCGTCAGGCCGATCGCCAGCACCCCCGCCTCAAAACCCGTAAACGCCGCCCCCGACAAAACCTCCCAAATCGAAAAAGTCGCTCTCTGCGAAGATTGCAGCGCTCCTGGATGAGTCGCAGGAACCCGTACAGGAGGAGGCAGAGTCGGTTGAAGAGGTATCGGAGGCGGCGCCACCACGACTGTAGGTGGTTGAGAATGTTGTTGAGGCCGAGACATCAGAGCCGCTTCCACCTCACTCGCAGATTGAAAACGCTGGCTGGGAGCTGATAATAACATTTGATCGAGAACGTGAGCCAAACGCGAACTTACCTGCACCCGTGACTGCCAATTCCACTCGTTTCTGTAACTATCAAACAACTCCGTCGGCTGCAAACCACTCAGCAAAGTAATACAAGTCACAGCCAAAGCATACAAATCCGTTGCCGGATAAACTTCTTGCCCGCTCATCTGTTCTGGCGGAGCGTAACCCAAAGAATAAATACCAGTCGAAGCTTTTGCACCCCCAACACTTTGCGTTACTTGTTTAACAGCCCCAAAATCTAATAAATAAAGCCGACCGTTTTTAGCCCGCATAATATTAGCAGGTTTAATATCCCGGTGAATCGAACCGCGAGAATGCACAAAATCGAGAACCTTCAAAATTTCCCGCAGCACCTCCACCGTTTCCGCCTCCGAAAACCTGCCTTTAACAGCTAGTTCATCCTCCAAGTTTTTACCGTCAATAAATTCTTGAACCAGATAGAAAAACTGATCGTTTTTTCCCGGCTGCAAACTCGTAACAGTCAGCTCAAAAAAAGCCAGCAAACTCGGAATTTGGGAATGTTCGTTTCCCAGTTCTTCCAGCACTGCCGCTTCCCGTTCAAACAGAGTTTGAGCGATTTTTAGCTGGGGCGGAGTCAGACTTACCGACGGCTGCAAAAGTTTAGCAACGCACTGCCGCATCGCCGGAGTATAGCGGTCTCTGGCCAAAAACGCCGCCCCAAAACCGCCTTGGCCCAATAACCTCACGGGCAAATAGCGGCCGCTCAAAATCAGGGGCATCCCGCAAGCCGTGCAAAACTTTTGCTGCACAGTTTTCAGCAGCGAACTGTCATTGAGGTCGGGAAAATAGTTTTGAGGGCGCGGGCAGCCCGGGCGGGTGCAGTAAACTTCCATTTTTGTTTGCTAAGAAGAAGGAAGAGGGAAGAAGGAAAAGGGAAGAAGGAAAAGGGAAGAAGAAAGAAAAAGTGATGGTTAAACCAGATTTCGATCTCTCAACTAACCGCGAACTGCTAACTGCCAGCGACCTAAGAGATTAACTTCCCGCTGAGTTGGGAGTTGCTATTTCTATGAATCCCAAATCGAGCGCGGGGGGTTCTTTCTTCTCGTGGATGGTCGAATAAGTAGCAAACTGGGGCAAAATTTCATTGCTGAAAGCCTCTGCTGCTTTAGAACGGTAGCGGTTGGGGTTGTAAATCAGCGACAAAATGCGAGTTACCAAAACTTCGTCCATTTGAGATTTGTGCAAGACGCCCATGAGCAACTCTTTTTCGATCGCCGAAACCGAGACAAAAGCAGCTCCCAGGCCCGACTGAACGGCATTTTTAATTGCTTCGATCGAATTTAGTTCCATCTCTATTTTCAAGCGGCGCGTATCTATACCGCAGCGAGTCAGTACCTGATCGATTACTTTGCGGATCGTAGACTGCGAATCGAGGGATATAAACTGCAATTTGTAAAGGTCTTCTTTTTGGATACTTTCTTGTTGTACCATCGGGTGGGACGGAGGAAGAATCAGAGCCAGTTCGTCCTCAGCGTAAGGAACAATTTCTAAAGCTTCTACAAGTTCGGTAGGAATTTCTCCGCCAACAATTGCCAAATCGATTTGCCCGTTTGCCACACTCCACGCCGTGCGGCGGGTAGAGTGAACGTGAAGCTGTACTGCTACATCCGGGTACTTTTGACGAAACATCCCGATCATCCGGGGCAGCAAATAGGTTCCCGTTGTTTGAGATGCGCCGACGATCAAAGTACCGCCTTGGAGGTTTTGCAAGTCTTCCAGAGCTCGACAAGTTTCCTGGCAAAGCGATAAAATTTTCTCGCCGTAACTCAGCAGCAGGTGTCCGGCTTCGGTCAGTTGCGCCCGCCGCCCCCCCCGGTCAAACAGCGGCACGTCCAATTGTCTCTCTAAGTTTTGCACTTGCAAGCTAACTGCTGGCTGGGATACATAGAGGCTGTCCGCGGCGCGTTTGAAGCTTCCTTCAGAGGCGATCGCCTTGAGAATGCGTAACTGGTCTAAAGTGAAAGGAAGGTCAGACATATATCTAAATTGTCAGTTGTCAGTTGTCAGTTGTCAGTTGTCAGTTGACGGTTGACGGTTGACTGTAGGCAGCGAACAGCAAACAGCGAACAGTCAACAGCGAACAGTCAACAGCGAACAGCGAACAGTCAACAGTCAACAGCGAACAGTGAACAGTTAACTGACTGATAACCGCTGAATGCTCCCATAGATACTTTGTGACACAAATTGGCCGAGAATCAATAACTTTTCTTAATATTTGCAATGACGATCGACTTGGCGCTCGACTCCCACTTTGTTATTCTGGGTCTATTACTGGTTTTTGCGATCGCCCACAGCGGTTTAGCAGCCCTCCGGCCCAAAGGTGAAAAGCTGATCGGGCCGAGACTTTACCGCGTTTTGTTTGCCCTTGTCAGTTTGCCGCTAGCCGTCATTCTGATTGTCTACTTTTTCAACCACCGCTACGACGGCGTGCAGCTTTGGCAAGTACAGGGATTACCCGGAGTTAAACCTGCAGTTTGGATACTTTCGGCAATTTCCTTTCTGTTTCTGTACCCAGCAACTTTCAACCTCCTAGAAATTGCCGCCGTCCAAAAGCCCCAAGTGCACCTCTACGAAACTGGCATCATTCGCATCACCCGTCACCCGCAAATGGTGGGACAGGTGATTTGGTGCGTGGCCCACACCCTGTGGATTGGCACTAGCTTTACCCTCGTCACTTCCATCGGTTTGGTACTTCACCACCTCTTCGGAGTGTGGCACGGCGACAGGCGACTTCAGGCTCGTTTTGGAGAATCCTTTGAAACCATCAAATCTCGAACCTCAATCATGCCTTTTTTGGCAATCCTACAAAAGCGTCAAACCCTTGATTTGCTTGAGTTTCTCCGCCCTTCCTACGTAGGTGTAGTCATTTTTACTGGTTTGCTGTGGGAAATTCATCCTTTTTTGATGCGTGTCACTAGGAACATATACTGGTAGCATGATCCCTAGGATAGAAAAAAAATTATTAAATTTTGAGGGCTCATGGTGTTGTCGGTTAGCGAACGCACTTTTGCACAAGAGGTGTTTCAAGCCTCTACCCCCGTTTTAGTTCACTTTTCGGCTCCTTGGTGCGGTTTGTGCCGCGCGATCGACCCCACGCTTAAGACTTTTGAGGCAGAGTGGGCAGAAAAAATCAAGCTGGTTGGGGTGAATGCCGATCAATGTTTCAAGTTGGCCCACACTTATCGGCTGACAAGTCTGCCCACGCTGATTTTGTTTGAGGGCGATAAAGTTCGATTTAGATTTGAAGACTACCAAGGACGCGAGGAACTGCGGCGAACTCTGGATTCCTGGATGCTCGCAGCTCACGTAGCTTCCCCATCTCAACGGCTGCAACTTCAGGAAGTAGCCAACAGGTAACATTTTTAAGTCCCATAGCTGTTAGACCCCCGACTTCTTAAAAAATTCGGGGATATAACACCTATTGTGCCGGTAAGTACAAGATTTAACGAATTTAACACGTGTTAATATCACCATGTCTAATTTAGTTAATGTTGACTTGCTCCCTGCCTCGGAAGCGGGAAATCTCACAACATTAGCACTGTCTAATACAGAAATTGACGAAAAGCTGCGCTCGGTGCCGGTGTTTGTGATTACAGATGCTCAGGGTGCTCCCCTCATCTCTACTGTTCCCAAACAAGGTCAGGGTCAAACCGGCAATGATTCAGTGGCACGAATTTTTATCAGCCAGCAGGATGCTCAAGCTTTTATCGATCAACTGAAAACTACAAACCCTCAGTTGGCGGCCTCCGTGCGCGTGACGCCGGTGTCGCTAGGGGAAATTTACCAGCTTTCTCAAGCAAATAAAGGCAAGCCGGAGGAGATCCAATTTTCTTACGTTCCGGCTCCGCAGCAGGTGCAGTTGGCTAAAACTGTACTTCAGCAGACTGGTCAACAGGTTAACGAGTTCAACGGTGTACCTCTGTTTTTGGCCAGAGGTGGCCGGGAAAATGGTTATTTGACGATTCAGCGCAACCAGCAAGAGGTGATTCCCTTGTTTTTTAACAAGGAAGAACTGCAGGAACTGGTGGAGCGCTTCCAGCAGCAGCAGCCGAATCTCACTGCCACAATTAAGATTGAGGTGGTGAACTTGGAGAGCGTTTTGGAAGCTTTGCGTACTGAGGACGACGCGTTCTTCAACCAATTGATTTTGATTCCCTCGCAGGAGTCGCGGGAATTTGTGCGCCAGCTTCCTGGAAGTATCACAGACTTTGAGCAGTTGAGCGTTTTTAATAAGTTATTGACTGCATCCGCTAGCGGAGGTTTTTTTGACTTAACTCTGGGCAATGATTTATTTCAAATACCTCCAAACAGTGCGACTCAATTTCCTGGCGGCGTGCGAGCCTTAGACGGTAACGATACCGTGAGTGGTTCATCAGATGATGATGTAATTAATGGGAATGCTGAAAATGATCTGCTGCGCGGCGGCGCTGGTAGCGACTTGCTGCGGGGTGGCAAAGGCAGCGATTTAATTTTCGGAGATGATGGTAGCGATCTGCTCACCGGCGGTCAAGATAATGATAGTCTAGACGGCGGAAGTGGCAGTGATTTTTTGCGGGGAGGGAGAGAAAATGATACTCTCAGCGGCGGCGAAGGTAATGATTTTTTATTAGGCGATGCAGGTTTTGACATTCTTACGGGCGGCGGCGAAATAGATAATTTTATTATCAAAATAGATGTTGATGCAGGGGTGCGGGATGCAAATTTTGCCGATCGAATTACAGATTTAAATCAAGGGGATAGAATTGCGATCGCGGGCAGTATCACTCTTAATGACCTCAATTTCACTGCCGAGGGTGCAAACACGCTAATCTTGTTAGCTAATGGCGACATTTTAGCGAATGTTTTAAATGCAACACCGGCAACTGTTCGCAGTTCCACATTCATCGCATCCACTACAGATTCGATTCTAAACTTGGGGTAATCGCGATCGACCTCCGCAATATCAGTTTCACGGGCATTCATTCATCCCGACTCTGTTCGGGGTGAGATTTATGGCACATTAACTCCTAACAACCTAAATCCATAAGGCCGCCAACTCAGCATACTTCAAAAAATATCAAGCATTTATGCCCAGTCGTCCAAGCCTGTGTCACAATTGTTTACAGTTTTGTCAATCTAGTAGAAACTTTAAACTACCTATCAGTCATGGAACTGCTTTATCAATACGCTTGGCTGATTCCAGTCCTGCCGCTGGCAGGCGCAATGCTAGTAGGTCTAGGCTTAATCACCTTTAACCAGGCAACCAACAAACTCCGACAAGCGAATGCGATATTAATCGTCTCCGCACTCGGAGGGTCAATGGTACTTTCTTTCGCATTGCTGTGGAGTCAACTACAGGGCCACGCACCCTACACCCGCAGTATTCAGTGGGCTTCTGCAGGCGACTTCTCGCTGAATATGGGCTATATCATCGACCCCCTGACGGCGGTAATGCTGGCGATCGTCACTACGGTCGCCTTTTTGGTGATGATTTACACCGACGGCTACATGGCTCACGATGACGGGTACGTGCGTTTTTACGCCTACCTGAGCATCTTCAGCGCGTCGATGTTGGGTCTAGTAATCAGCCCGAACATCGTTCAGATTTACATTTTTTGGGAACTGGTAGGTATGTGTTCGTACCTGCTAGTCGGATTTTGGTACGATCGCAAACCCGCTGCTGACGCTTGCCAAAAAGCTTTTGTCACCAACCGCGTCGGCGACTTCGGCCTGCTGCTGGGCATCCTCGGCATTTACTGGGCCACCGGCAGCTTTGAATTTAGCGTCATGGGCGAACGCCTGCACTCCTTAGTCGAATCCGGTGCTCTTTCGGCGACTCTGGCGACAATCTTCGGCGTCCTGATATTTTTGGGCCCAGCAGCCAAATCCGCTCAATTCCCCCTCCACGTCTGGCTGCCAGACGCAATGGAAGGCCCGACACCGATTTCTGCTCTGATCCACGCCGCGACAATGGTAGCCGCTGGCGTATTCCTGATCGCTCGGATGTACCCGGTGTTTGAAGGGTTGCCGGCAGTCATGAATTTGATCGCCTGTACAGGCTGTTTTACGGCATTTATGGGCGCTTCGATCGCGATTACCCAAAATGACATCAAAAAAGGCCTCGCCTACTCCACCATCTCCCAACTCGGCTACATGGTGATGGCAATGGGAATCGGCGCTTACAGTGCCGGACTTTTCCACTTGATGACTCACGCTTACTTCAAAGCAATGCTGTTCCTGTGTTCAGGTTCAGTGATTCACGGTATGGAAGCAGTTGTAGGCCACAACCCCGCACTCGCTCAAGATATGCGAGTCATGGGCGGCTTGCGGAAATATATGCCGATTACCTCTGCTTGCTTTTTGATCGGAAATTTGGCAATCTGCGGAATTCCGCCGTTTGCTGGTTTTTGGTCAAAAGACGAAATTCTCGCCAGCGCCTTCGCAGCAAATCCGGCTCTGTGGGCTGTTAGCTGGTTGACGGCCGGGATGACCGCGTTTTATATGTTCCGAATGTATTTCAGCACTTTTGAGGGCGAATTCCGGGGCAATGACAGCGCTATCAAGCGGCAACTCTTGCAACCCGGTGTTGTTTTTGGTCCGGGAGCGATGAACGTTAAGGAATTGGCATCAACTGGCGACAGTCACGATGAGCACGACCATTTGCCTCACGAATCTCCTCTGACAATGGCTCTGCCGTTAGTGTTGCTGGCAGTACCTTCTGTGTTTATCGGTTTTCTCGGTACGCCGTTTGCCAATTATTTCGAGCAGTTTGTTCGCGCGCCAGGGGAATCTCTCGAAGAAGTTTTGGAACACGCTGCTGAGTTCAATTTGACGGAATTTTTGATTATGGGCGGAAGCTCTGTAGGTATTGCTTTGCTGGGCATTACTTTGGCTTCTCTGATGTATTTGAGCCGTAAAATTGACGCAAGTGCGATCGCCCAAAAAATCAAACCGCTTTACGAGTTCTCCCTCAACAAGTGGTATCTCGACGATATCAACGATTTTCTTTTTGTCAAAGGCAGCCGCCGTTTAGCGCGGCAAGTCATGGAAGTGGATTTGCGAGTCGTCGATGGTGTCGTCAACTTAACCGGGCTTATCACCCTGGTTAGCGGCGAAGGTTTGAAATACTTTGAGAGCGGTCGCGCTCAATTTTATGCCCTGATTGTGTTTGTCGCAGTTCTGGGTTTTGCGATCGTTTCTGGAGTCGGTTAAATCTGTAGGGACACGGCCTTGTCCAAATGGTGTCAACAACCATGTCAAACCTAGTACGGGTCTGCTCTCTGACGATTAGGGTTCTATTCCCCCTAGCCCCCCTTCTTAAGGGGGGGACAGGAATCTTCTCAAATTCCCCCTTCTTAAGGGGGATTTAGGAGGATCTAGACTCAGGTAAAAGCAATATTTATCAAGGATTTTAGGCTTAACTTAACACGCTTTGGGCATGACCGTATCCCCACTAGGAGATATTTTAAAAAATGGTATTAGGTTAATAAATCACAATTGACAATTAGCAAATATAGCAATCCTTGCAGGAGTCATAAATTTTTTACCCCACCCCAACCCTCCCCTTGGCAAGGGGAGGGAGTAAGAAATTTCACAAATGATGCGAGGATTGCTATAGAAATAAATCTTTCATTAAACTTAACTGTTGCGATCGCATAAATTGTCCAAATAATAGCAAAAAAAAATGTTCCGTCTAAAGAAAGTATAAAATTTAGGCCAAAATTGCCAAAATGTGTTTAAACCTAATAACTGATGGATCATTTTAAAACGCAATGGATACAGCTAACTTTCCCTGGTTAACAACAACAATTCTGTTTCCCATTGCTGCGTCCTTGCTGATTCCTTTAATTCCCGATAAGGATGGCAAGACGGTGCGGTGGTATGCCCTAATTGTGGGTTTAATCGATTTTGCCCTACTTGTTTACGCTTTTTACACTCAGTACGACTTCAGCAATCCAGATTTGCAACTGGTAGAAAGCTATACTTGGGTGCAGCAACTCGATTTGAATTGGTCGGTGGGTGCTGACGGTTTATCAATGCCGCTGATTCTGCTGACTGGTTTTATTACTACGCTGGCTACTTTAGCTGCTTGGCCTGTCACATTTAAACCGAAGCTTTTTTACTTTTTGATGCTGACAATGTACGGCGGCCAAATCGCAGTTTTTGCCGTGCAGGATATGTTGCTGTTTTTCCTGGTTTGGGAACTGGAATTAGTCCCGATTTACCTGATTTTGTCCATCTGGGGCGGCAAAAAGCGCCTCTACGCAGCAACTAAGTTTATCCTGTACACCGCAGGCGGTTCGCTGTTTATTTTGCTTGGCGGGCTGACGATGGCGTTTTACGGCGATACGGTGACTTTCGATATGCGGGCGATCGCAGCTAAAGATTATGCCCCCAATGTAGAATTGATCCTGTATACAGGTTTTTTAATAGCTTACGGCGTCAAACTGCCAATTTTTCCGCTGCACACTTGGCTTCCTGACGCTCACGGGGAAGCAACCGCACCCGCCCATATGTTGCTAGCAGGAATTCTGCTAAAAATGGGCGGTTACGCTTTACTGCGGATGAATGCGGGAATGCTCCCGGATGCTCACGCTACCTTCGCACCGATTTTAGTAATTTTGGGTGTGGTAAATATTGTTTACGCCGCCTTAACTTCTTTTGCTCAGCGAAATTTGAAGCGGAAAATTGCTTATTCTTCGATTTCGCACATGGGGTTTGTGCTGATTGGGATAGCTTCGTTTACCGATTTGGGAATTAGCGGTGCAATGCTGCAAATGGTTTCCCACGGTTTAATTGGGGCGAGTTTGTTCTTTATGGTAGGATGCACTTACGATCGTACTCACACCCTCATGCTCGATGAAATGGGCGGTGTGGGGCAGAAAATGCGTAAGGTTTTCGCGATGTGGACTGCTTGTTCTATGGCTTCTTTGGCTTTGCCGGGAATGAGCGGTTTTGTAGCAGAATTGATGGTGTTTGTAGGTTTTGCAACCAGCGATGCTTACAATCCTGTGTTTAAAGTTTGTGTGGTATTTCTAGCTGCTGTCGGGGTAATTTTGACTCCGATTTACCTGCTGTCGATGCTGCGTGAAATCTTCTACGGCCCTGAAAATAAGGAATTGTCGGAACACGAAGAGTTGGTGGATGCGGAACCGCGAGAAGTGTTTATTATTGCGGCTCTGTTAGTGCCGATTATTGGCATTGGTTTGTATCCGAAGATGCTGACTCAGGTTTACGATGCGACTACTGTAAAGTTGACTGCAAGATTGCGCGATTCTGTACCGTCGCTTGTGGCTAAGGCTGCTGCGGATAAAACTGTGTCTCTGCGTGCTCCGGCGATCGAGCCGAGCAAGTTGTGATTTGAATTGGATTTAGGAAGAAAACCCCCAAACTAATGTAAAAATAGCGGGCGTTGCTGATTCACGGTATGAATCACCTTTTCCCTTGAAGTTACAAAACTCACCCTCAAGCGGGCTTATAGCAATTGGGAAATC
Source organism: Microcoleus sp. B3-D7 (assembly GCF_036705305.1). Taxonomy (NCBI): domain Bacteria; kingdom Bacillati; phylum Cyanobacteriota; class Cyanophyceae; order Oscillatoriales; family Microcoleaceae; genus Microcoleus; species Microcoleus sp. B3-D7. The sequence goes on from NZ_JAUBUE010000001.1 coordinate 50,096, forward strand.
TTGAATTCATACCTCTATTCAGCAACGCCAGCTTTCTGAGTTAACAGGAGTTCATGTGGGAATGCAAATTGAACCCTACGACCCTCGCCACCTTGATGCTGTTATTCGTCTTTCGCTTCGGGCATGGACCCCAGTCTTTGATTCGATTCAGAAGGCGATGAACGCTGATGTTTACCAAGCATTCTATCCCAATCATTGGCGTGTTAGCCAGCAAAAAGCTGTGGAAGATGTCTGTGCTGCGGAAGACACGAATGTATGGGTTGCGATCGATGCCGGTTCTACTGTGGGCTTTGTAGCCGTGAAACTACACTCAGAGGACAGCATGGGTGAAATCTACATGGTTGCTGTCGATCCAGACTTTCAAGGTCAAGGGATTGGCACCGCTTTGATAGAATTCGCTCTGGGTTGGATGAAAGATGCTGGGATGTCTATTGCTATGGTTGAGACTGGGGGCGATCCTGGTCATGAAAGAGCCCGTCACACCTATGAAAAGGTTGGCTTCGAGCTATTTCCAGTCGCCAGATACTTCAAGAAGCTCTAACTGCAGATGTTAAGTCTCAAGGTTTACTTTGTTCTATAGCTAGTTAATCGCGATCGCTCAATCGAGTCATGTTTGGTTTCACGTTACCCTGATTCACAAGTAAGGACGTGACAAGCTTAATCCAACCTACAGCGAGGGGCGATCGTACTCGTTCCTACTCCGCCCGGGCATACTCCGCGAAGGCAGAGCCTCCACTAAGCGCTCAAGGCACATCAGAGCGGTAGGTTAGGACATTAGGTTAATGCTGGATAAGATCGATATAGGGCCTGGTATCCAGCAAAGGTGACGGATAGCACCCAAGAACCCAGACTTAACCTGCAAGGTTTCTGCTTAATCCCTTAAAATTGAGATGTTATCCAGCAGATCTAACGGATTATTTTGGAAATCTTGGGTGTTATGCAGCATCTCTAACGTTGAATACATAGTTAGGCTTCACTCTTCTGTAGGGCTGTTCTTGCCACCCGTTCTTACTAACCTTTTCTTGGGAGTATCTAATTCCCTTTTGATTAAGGTATAAGTTGTCTAGTAGTTAATGGTTGTGACGGTAATTAAGCTAAAGTTTATTAGAACTGAAAGCATCCGCCAATCTGTTGTTTTTGCAAGAATATATGTAAGTTCTGTAAGTGTCCGCTAATTTGTTAATTAGGCCTTATGAATGAGTCAGTAGATATTGAAGCAATTAGAGCTGAAGCATTAAGAAAACTGGGGAGAAACATAGTTAATTTTTCAAAAATCGAAGCAGCATTCAAATACTTGCTTTCAGTGAGGCAATTAGAGGGGACTGGAAAAACAAATTCAGCTCAGTTACGTAGGAATGAAACTAGACTCCGAAAACAAACATTAGGTAAGTTAGTTCAGGAATTTAATAAAAATATTTTGGAATATGCTAGTGAACCTGAGCCTACACCAGACTTTTCTGATGCAGGGATTTCTCTATCATTTAAGGTTACTTATGACAATCCAGATTTCTTAAAAGTAGAAAAACGCAAACTTGCCAGCATGGTAGCTGAGCGAAACAAATTAATTCATCAAAACCTAGCGTTTCTTGATACCAGTTCTGTAGAAGATTACCACAATTTAATTACCCTTTTAGATGAACAAAATCCCCGACTATTAGCTCAACTTGAAGAACTGAGGTGGATAATAGTGTTCCTAAGAGAGAGTGTGGAAGCCTTTAAGGATTTGTCTAAATCACCAGATTTTCTTCAAAGTATACAATCTAACCAATCTAACGCCTAAGCGTAACACTGCATGGCAGTGGACGGTCTAAAGCCCCTAGTCTTTAGTTCGAGATTATCTGCCGCCGCTGCATTTTGCCGTTAGACCGCTAAGTATGCGATATAAGCTACAGGTTGTAATCAAAAAAAGGCTAATCATAGGAGGTTCTAATTGGAACTTCTACAGATTGTAGGTACGGCCAATGCTTGGAGAGTGAAGTGTGACTGCTAGATTCAGAGTTTGAAATCTAATTTGGCGATCGCATTCTATACCTCCAACTTAGTCCTGTAGAAAGACGAATGGAAATACCAATAACAACTACTCATCAGGTTTGGCTTTGCAAAGCCAATTTTTGATACTCCTGTTTAATAGGAATCTGAATAATGAACTCTGCTCCCTGGCCGGGATGAGAAACACACTTCAACTGTCCGCGATGTTTTTCTACCACAATCTGGTAGCTGATTGACAGCCCCAGACCGGTGCCCTTCCCTACAGGTTTCGTCGTGAAGAACGGGTCGAACAGCCGCCGGTTCACTTCCTCTGTCATACCGGGGCCATTGTCGCAAATGCGAATCACAACAAATTGGGGAGCTTTGCGGGTCGCGCCGAGCTTGGAGGAATCCACCTCAGCCGAAGAAGATGTAGAGCTTTTCGCAAGGGGGGGATTGGAAATCGGGGATTTTTCTTCTTCCCCATACCCCACTGAGGTGCGAATTGCGATCGTGCGCGCCCCCCTTTGGTCATGAAGAGTGTCAATCGCATTCGCCAGTAAATTTACAAACACCTGGTTCAGTTGGCCCGCATAGCACTCCACCAGCGGCAGCGGGCCGTACTCTTTAATTATTTGAATAGCAGGCTGGTCTAATTTGGCTTGCAGTCGGTGCTGCAAAATCAGTAGGGTGTTATCGAGGCCCTCATGGATATCCACCTCTTTCATTTCCGCTTCATCCAGTCGCGAGAAGTTTCGCAGGGAGAGGACTATTTCGCGAATTCGGTCTGCCCCCACCTTCATCGAATCCAGCACTTTGGGTAAGTCTTCCATCAAGAAATCTAATTCGATTGCCTCAATATCCTCAACAATCGCTGCTGTGGGATGGGGGTATTGTTCTTGATAGAGTTTCACCAGTCCTAGTATGTCTTCACAGTAAGTCCTGACGTGAGTTAGGTTGCCATATATGAAGTTAATCGGGTTATTGATTTCGTGGGCCACCCCGGCAACCATCTGTCCCAGCGAGGACATTTTCTCAGTCTGAATTAGCTGGGTCTGGGTGCGCTTGAGTTCTTGGAAAGAAAGCTCTAGTTGTTCGGCTTGTTTTTTTAATTGCGCTTCTGATATTCGCAGAGCTTGCTCTATCTGCACGCGATCGCGAATTTCCTGGCTCAGGAGCAGATTTTTTTCCTTTAATTCCTGCGTCCTCTTTTCCACTTTATGTTCTAAAGTCCGGCTGTAATCTTCTAATTGCTCGTTGGCTTGTTTCAGGTTGTCAGTCGCCTCAGACAAATTGGCATAGAGTCGGGCATTTTCCAGGGAAATCGCCGCTTGAGAACAGATCGCGGTTAAAACTTCTAGGCGATCGGGAGTAAACGCACTCCTTGTCAGATTATTTTCCAAGTAAAGCAGACCAATGAGCTTTCCTTTATGGACGATCGGCATACATAAAACTGACTTTGGTTGGGCGTTAACTATATAGCTATCCCTGGTAAAAATTCCCTCCTGACTCGCATCATTTAAAACCACATTATTCTGAGTTCTAGCCACATAATTGAGGAGAGAAAAGGGCAATTTATGACTCGTTTCTATTGGTGTGGATTGCAGCACCACTACCTCATTATTACCTATGCTGGCCGTCCCTTCTACCACCAGTTGACCATCTTTTTCTAAAATTAAGTAGCTTTTTTCAGCCCCAGCATTCTCAATCGCAATTTTCAATAACTTAGAAAGGAGACTTTCCAGAACAATTTCGCCAGAAATAGCTTGAGAAGATTTCATCACAGAGGCGAAATCCAGTGCTGCAAAACTCCCCGTAGTCGTCGAACACGTCGTCCGTGATACGTCGAAGCTGGGGGTTTCTTTAGTCAGTATTCGCGAGAAGAATTCAGGATATTCTTCTGATAAATCCTGCACTTTTGCTTTTGCTCCCCAGCGAATATAGCCATAGTAAGCATCCGTCAAATAAATCTCCGCTATCTTCTCCCGACCGCGAGAGAAATAAAACTCGGCAGCCCGTTCATTAGCTAGGGCTTCTTCCTGAATGTATCCCTGTTCTCTGGCTCCTTGAATGCTAGCGTCATAATACTCCATCGCTTTGCCAATTTTACCCAATACCCGCGCTTTCTCCGCCTCCACTAATTCGTACTTATGCTGGAAGTTAGACGGGGCATGAAATGCCCATTTCTGCATTTTTTCTTGATTAGCTTCAACTAAGCTGATGTATTGCTGTTGTTCGGCGTGTGAAGCTTGAGGATAAACAGCGAGTAGAGCGAGGGAATAATAGAAGTTGTGAGGAGCAGAAACTACCATTCCAATCACGCTGACTGCGTGTTCGGCGGCTAAACTGGCATTGGCAACGGCATTCTTTGGTTCTTTAAATAGATATAATAGAATTGTCTTGGCTAGATAAGTAATAAACAGCAAAATTCTATTGTTAGTTTCAATAAAAACAGGCAACATTTGTGTTTCATTAAAACTTTTGCCTGCCAACAGACAGTGGGTCTCAGATTCATTTTGAAGATTTAGCGTCAATTGGTGAAATATCTGGATGTAATAGATAGAATAATCTTGTTTTAGTTTGAGCGCTAAATCAAGATATTGCTCTTGTTCCTCTTCTACAATGTCTAATCGTTCGCCCGTTAAAAATATGCTCGCACAATAGACAGTAACACAATAACCGGCATATTCTATATCTCCAGTTTCCACTCCACTTTGAAACGCTGACCGTAAGGGGACTAAAGCTTTTTGAGCTGGCTCTTTCCAGTGTATAACCAAGCCATAAAATAATTGATTAACTTTACATTTAAGCGAGTTAGCATTAAATTTATTCAACAACGTTAATCCCAAGTTACCCGACTGATATGCGGCATCTATATCCCCTATTACCGAACACAGTATTACACTATAAAAAGCATACGCAAAAGCAGCAAAAGGCGAATGACCATACTCCATGCAGATTTTAACCAAAGTCACTGCAAGTGGGGTCAAAATTGCGGGATTAGCAGTAACAACAGGAGAAATAAGAGAAGTCAGTATACTTAAAGCCGCTATTTTGTAAGGGTCTGTCATCTCTGGGATATTGTCTAAGTCGGCGATATCTGGCAACTCAACCAGAAAATCCCCGTTACCCTCGTCATTTGACAAGGAAACACCCAGCATATCCAGCACTTGCAGCCCAGTATCAATGGCTTTTAACATCTGATTTTGGGCCATATAATACTGGATTTGTAGCTCGTATACTTTCACTTTTTCGAGCAGAGTGCTAGCTTGTTGCAGAACAACTTCAGCAAGAATTGCTGACTTTTCGTAATTGGTATTAATATATTCTGCTTCCACCGCTTCTACATAGAGTGCTAGTGTCAGATCGTAGTTACTCTGCCAACTGTTTTCTGCCAAGAGTTCTAACCCTACTCTTAGTTGCGTGACAGCAGCTTCATAAGCTGACGCTGCTTTGGCTTTTCGACCAGCTATTAAATTTAATCGGGCTAGACGATCTTTTTTGGGCTGATCGGTGATGAAGTCAGCCCCAACATTTAACTGATTGACAATCTCAAAAATATTTTCTTCAATCTCGTCTGCTGGAGTATGCTCAAGTAGCAGTTCACCAATTTTTAAATGGGTCTGTTGTTTCTGAAATTCCGGAATAAGAGAATACGCCGCTTGCTGCACCCGATCATGGAGAAATTTGTAAGCGATAGGCGCGTGATAGCTGTAAGGCAAAGGGGCAGGTGAGGATGATAGCAGAGGAGAATCTGGAGCTATTCTCTCATTTACTTCCATGCTCATTTCATCGGAGGTAAAAACGAGAGGGATTTTGTAGGCTTCGCTCAGGGGCAAAACCAAGCCAGCCTGAAGTGCTTGCCACAAATCAGCCGCCGTTTCCGATTGAGATTTTTCATTGACAATAGCCAGAACGTCTAAATTAAATTTGTCTCCAATACAGGCTGCTAACTTTAAGACATCCTGGGTCTCTTCCGGGAGTTTTTGAATATTTCTGGAAATCAGTTCGACGACATTATAATCTGTGATGCCTACCGCTTGAATTTGGTTCAATGACCAATGCCAGCACCCAGCACTGAAATCAAAGGTCAATAGCTTTTCTTGATGCATAGTAGCGAACATCTGAGCCAAGAAGAAAGGATTTCCCTGGGTTTTATTGAAAAGTAGCTCGGACAATTCAGAAACCCGGTTTCTCAGAGCGGAAGACTCATTCAGGGTATCTGCTACCAGCAAGCTGACGTTGCCAATATCCAAAGGACGGAGGGTGATATTATTTACAACCGCCCCATTCTTTTGAATCTCATCCAACGTCAGCATCAACGGATGCGTCGGACTGACTTCGTTATCTCGATAGGCTCCCATCAGCAGTAAATATTGGCTGTCCGGGTCACAAATAAGCAGATGAATCAACTTGAGCGATGCCGAATCTGCCCACTGTAAGTCATCCAAAAAGACGACGAGCGGGTGTGAGGGTTTAGTAAATACATGAATGAATTCTTTAAACACGCGATTAAAGCGATTCTCGGATTCAGATAATCCCAATTGGGGAACCGCTCCTTGAGGCCCGACAATCAGTTCGACTTCGGGAATGACATCTACTATGACTTGGCCATTGGAGCCTAAGGCTTCTAAAAGTTGCTGTTTCCAAATCGCTAGTTTTTCCGAACTTTCTGTTAACAGATGCCGCATCAAGCCGGCGAAAGCTTGAATCAAAGAAGCATAAGGAATATTTCGCTTTAATTGGTCAAATTTACCGGAGATAAAATACCCGCGCTGCCTGACAATCGGTTTTTGAACTTCATTCACTAAGGAAGATTTGCCAATTCCTGAGTAACCGCTCACTAGCATCAGTTCGCTGTTTCCGCCGGAGACTCGCTCAAAGGCTTCCATCAAAGTGGTTACTTCTTGCTCGCGGCCATAGAGTTTTTGCGGGATAAGAAATTGTCCAAATTTATCCCTCTTACCGATGGGAAAGTTGCCAATTTTTCCATGCGTTTGCAGTTGATGACGGCACATTTCTAGGTCAGCTTTTAGGCCCAGGGCGCTTTGGTATCTGTCTTCAGCGGTTTTGGCTAATAATTTCATTACGATGTCAGAAATCGCTTCGGGAATCTCACCGATTTGCTCATGGGGTGGCACTGGTCTTTTAGCGATATGGCAGTGAATTAATTCCAGGAGGTCGGTGGCTTGATGCGGCAGCTTTCCCGTCAGAATTTCATAAAAGGTGACACCTAATGAGTAAAAGTCGGTGCGGTAGTCTATTGAGCGATTCATCCGCCCGGTTTGCTCTGGAGACATATAGGCGGGGGTGCCTTCTAGCAAGTTGGGATTGCTGAGGCTCTGATTTTCTCGCTCTAGGTACGTGGAAATGCTAAAATCTATGATTTTAATTTTATCTGTTTTGGAATTGATAATGATATTCTGCGGTTTAATATCTTTATGGATAATGTTATTTTCATGCAGTTGAGCTAGGATCTCTGCCAAATGAATTGCCAGACTTAGAAATTCGCTTATTTCAAGGTGTTTAGCTGCGATTAGGTTTTTCAGAGATTTTCCCCCAAAATCTTCTAATATCAGCGCCAGACCGTTATTATGCTTTTGTAAAGAGTGAGCTTTGACAATCCCTGTCATGTCCAGAGTTTTGAGGATTTTATATTCATGTCTCAACCGCGCGATTTCTTCTATTGTGGGATACTCGGCTTTGAGGGTTTTTACTATAACCTGAGTTGGCTCCGACTCCCGAACCCCCCGATAAATAACTGTATTGACACCTTCATGAAGCGGCAACGATAATAGTTTGTAACCGGGCAGCGTGGTTTTCATATTAGTTTTTTCCATGAGTACGATTATTCTGGCCTGGAATTGATAGAGGGAAATCGGAGACGGCGATGTTCGATCGCCTGTTGGGAAAAATTAAACGAGCAGGGAATCAGCTTATTAGCAAGTGGCAATATTTTATCCGCTCATTCAATGCTAAAGTGCATCAGGGTCGGATATTTATCTATAATACTTCTGCTGGAGTTGGACAACTAAGAAGGCGCATTCACATAAATTATCCGATCGCACTACCTCAATCATCTGTTTAAACGTCTCTCGCTGTACTTCGCACAGATGATTAAAGTTTTCCGAACTCAGGTTTTTTACATCCCAGTAGCTTACCTGTTTCAGCATGAATTATTCAAACTTACTATTATACATCCTACTACCACATATTTGCAGCACTGCGACCGAGCGCTAGTGTTCGCGTCGTGCGAAACATTTGTATGAGAGCAGCATACCCCCAAAAATTGAGTTAGAAGATAATATTGGCAAGATGGTCATCCTTGATATAGAAACAGGCGACTCTAAACTTGATGAAAATGGTTTACACGCTGCTGATTACCTGAGTGCGAAACATCCAAATGCTAGACTTTTGGGTATCCCTATTGGATATAAACTTGCTGCATCTGTAGGTAGTGTCATTGAGCGTCTCTCTAAGTAATTTCACGTATGGTAGGTGATAGATAGGCTAAACTTAATTTTATTGGATTTTGCTTGAAAGTCAAGCTGTTAGAGTTGGAATTCATAAGAACGTTCACTGGGGTGGTTCCGAAAGACTCTGACCCTGATTTATATGTACTCTATGTTTCCGGTTTCTAAGAGAGCGCATTCTCAAGGAGAAACTTTAGACGACATACAAGCGAACTTACGTGAAACGAGTAAAATGTGGTTGGAAGATGAGAATCGAGCATTAAATCGACCTTCTATTCACTACGAGGTTCACTTAAGTATGATCGCTCTTTTAGTCTTTACCCTTAATTATCCTAGTTTCTCTAGTTGGGAGGATAGCAGCGAATGCTAACCGGACTGCAACTCATGCTAAAAACCATCGAAGGTATTTGCATCACTTGCCAAACAATCCTATAATGGGTCATCATAATCTTGATGATTGTTTCGTTTCATTTTTATAACTAAGCTAATATGCGATCGCTTGTCTTGACTCTAGCTCTCATATGTTTAGCCACCCCCGCTGTTGCCACAACCTGCGAGGAAAGCTTTCAAAAAAAGGGGGACTTTTTGAATGGTGCCGCCTTTTCTGCACGTGTTCAGGTTGAGGGGTTATCGATAGAGAGAGCATTTTCCCAATTACGACCCATTTTGGCCCGCGAAGGCATCAAGACTCTCAGCACGGATCTGAACTTAGGTGTAATGAAAGCAGAAAATCCCGCCACAGCATTTCAGCGTGCTTTGCCAATTGATGTATTTGCCTCAATGGACGGCAATCTATTAAATGTTGAGATGATATTTACCCTTCCCAGTGGGGTGGGTGCAAGTAAAGACACCGTAAAGGGATACTTGTGTGGTGCACTAAATCAATTGTTGCCCCAAACTACACAGTAATATCTAATCATTCATTTGATGAATTGTATTTTCCCACACTCGATCGCAATACCCCATACTTCAAAATTATCAGTAGAGAGATAGCTCTTCAATTAAGTGCGTTAGCGAAGCCCTCGAAGAGGATCGCTCTTGGGGTTTCTAGCGTTAAGTTTATTGGTGGATGTTCTGCATCAAGTGGGATGGAGAGCTTTTTACACTTGGCAAATGGTGTTTTGTCGCGGAAAGCTGTGCAACCATTTCTGCACGAGACGAAACCTCAAGCTTACGGAACATTCGCTTCAAAGCTTGCTTCACTGAATTCTCAGTAATCCAAAGTTCCCTCCCGATTTCTGCGTTGGTTCGCCCCAAAGCAACCAATTCGGCAATTTGCAATTCACGAGGCGTTAGGCGTGAGCTCTTGAAAGGTTGGTGTTGCGATTCCCTACGGAATAGCTTCGCTTCCCGCACTGTTGCAGTCCAAACAGACAAATGCAAACAGATCGCACTCAAATCCGCTAGATTTTCTGTATCGAAAGCGGGCATTGACTGTTCGCGGGTGCAACCCACTACACCCATTAATTGACCGCGACTGACAATCGGTCCCGCCATCACGTGCCAATGATCGGGTCGGGGACAAATTATTGTCCAAACCTTGGGAGATGCCACCAATGCTTCATGGACAGGAGCGTGGCGCTCCGCTAAATAACGCACAACAGGATTGTGTTCGATCGATAGCCCAACTTTCAGTATTTTCTGAAGATTACTATCTACCAAGGGCAGTTGATCGAAGAAAAAGATTCCCGATCGTTTAGCTGCAAAATACTCACCAATTTTGGGCAGGACTTGCGATCGCAAATCTTGTTCGTCCTTTACCTGGTCGAGCGCTTCAAATAAAAGCTGCAAGGGACTGTTCATGGTCATGGTGTCAAAAAGAGTACCCGATCGAGGTCTAGAAGCATTGCAATACTCGAATTATATTATCCTTGTAAACTCCAAAGCAACTTGACATGACAACCAGTTCGGAAATCGAGCCTGATCGCACTCCCACACGTGTGATACTCATCAGCTTTTATGTGACTTCAATCATCTTTAATGTCTGCTTGATTGCTCAGTTATTAACGGTTGGAGTTGCCTACTTCAATAATCCTGCATGGTGGAATATTCATGTTTGGTTCGTGCGAGGGTACAGTGGGCTGTCATTAGTATTACTGGGATGGTCGTTAATCGCGCCCTTCTCACGCAGAATACGAAATCTCGCCGCAAGTTTGCCCGTGCTGCTTGGGCTACAATTTTCCAGCATTCATCTCAAAAGTCCTCTTCACCTGGAAATACTCCATCCTCTAATTGGATTTACATTACTCTATGTTTCTTCAAGCCTTGTACATTCCCTAGGGCGCACTTTCTCGCCCACCAACAATCATAATCATCAAATTTGAGAGGTATAAATGACGCAAAATACAATTTTTAGTCCCTTCTTTGCAACAGTGTTTCTAACACTCTTAGTTTGGGTCTATATGTACATCCGCCGTATCAGTTTTATCACCAGTCTAAAGCTCGCTCCGAATGAACTTGCTGTACCGGGCGCACTGGCACAAATTTCGCCACAAAGCGTATCCAATCCATCGGATAACCTAAAAAACCTGTTCGAGATTCCGGTACTTTTCTATGCGCTTGTCCTATACCTGTTCTTCACAAAGCAGGTGGATACAGTGTATGTGAACGCCGCGTGGGTATTCGTTGTATTTCGTACATTGCATAGTGCTGTTCATTGCACATTCAATCTCATCATACTTCGGTTCTACCTCTACCTATTTGCCACACTCGCGGTGTGGTTCATCGCGATCCGCGCAGCACTTATCCACTTTGGCACAATCAATTAACCTCGTTCAAAGGAGGTAGAAGTTATCAACAGGCGCCGAACAATGAGGGTGCAGCGGAAACTCCACCCTGTTTCTGCGTGTGTGTTTGGGGTCTGGCGGGGCGGTCTGCCACTGAACCGAGTCGTTAGATCGTGATCGCAATACCCAATACTTTAAAATTACCAGTAGAGCGATCGCTCTTCAATTCTGTGCGAGTAGTATAATGGACGAGAGATTGAACTCCCGATTAAATTTCCATGTATAGACCAACTGCTTTTCAAGAAGACAATCTTGATAAACTGGTTGCTTTCATGAGAGCCAATAGTTTTGCAACATTGGTATCTAGCGTAGAGGCTGTACCTTGTGCTTCACATATTCCTCTCGTCATCGCAATGCAAGGGCAGGTCGTAAAATTGAGCGGTCATCTCTCGAAGCAAAATCCTCAATGGCAAGCCTTCGGATCTGCTGAGTCATTGGCTATCTTTACCGGGCCGCACGCTTACATCTCCCCTACACAGTATGAAAAACACGAGAGCGTACCAACATGGAACTATATTGCTGTTCATGCGTATGGTGTTCCCAAAATCATCATGCTCAATGACTCACCAAAAGCCATGAACAAGATGATAAATCAGATGATAGACGCCTACGAGGTTGACTACCAATCGCATTGGGACGGTTTATCAAATCAATTCCGTGAAGGGATGATGGATGGTATTGTAGGATTTGAGATGACTGTAACTCGACTGGAAGGAAAGTACAAGCTCAGTCAAAACCGCAGCCAAGTCGATCGAGAAACTGTGTCAAACACACTACTACAGAGTTTAGATCCGGCCGCTCGTGCGGTGGGTGTCGAGATGAAACAGAACCTGGAATCGAATTAGACTGTGGAGCGCACAATTGCTGCTGCTTAAATTTAGGATGAAGGGAAAATTAAACATTTAGCTTTGACTAATTTTAATGATGTTTTAGACCCACCTGCTGTGGGGCTCAATCCTTGGTCTTAGGCTGGAAGTATCCGAACATTAGGCAGATAATTCTAGAGTGTTTAATTTGATACTAAATACTACGGATGTCGCTCGGTTCGGCCCTATTGCTGAGAAATCTAGAGATTTGTATAAGTCGATTGGGGACTGCGACGAGGACTATCGGCGGTGAGAGGGTTGCGAAAATTAGTTGATCGGGATATGATTTTTTTTCTTCAAATCTATTTCTAATTTTTATAACTCCCTGAGGAGGCAGACCGACATAAAAGGTATATCATAACCTTAACCGGATCATTTCTTCCCAGATATGTTCTACTGTTCTAATCCCAGGTGTTCTCATCCTTTCAATCCCGACAACTCTAAATTTTGTCAAAGTTGCGGCCAGTCCGACCTCACGCCTCTCTTCAGAAACCGCTACCGCGTGATTCGACTGTTGGGCGAAGGGGGATTTGGGAGAACTTATGAAGCGGTAGATACGGATCGCATGGACGATCCCTGCGTAATTAAGCAGTTTGTACCCCAATTTCAAGGAACCTCAGCACTTGAAAAAGCCTCACAATTGTTTAAAGAAGAAGCGAAACGACTTTACGAACTCGGCGAACATCCCCAAATTCCTCGATTAATTGCTTATTTTGAACAAGACAAGCGACTTTATTTAGTACAAGAGTTGATTGAGGGGCAAACTTTACTAGCTGAATTAACTCAGCAGGGTGTTTTTAGCGAAGAAAAAATTTGGCAGTTGTTGGCAGATGTACTGCCGATTTTGAAATTTGTGCACGATCGCCATGTCATTCACCGAGACATCAAACTTGAGAATATCATGCGGCGCCGCACCTCTGTTAGCTCCTCCCTGCTAAAGGCGGGAAATTTTCGGAATTCAGCTTTCCGAAGGGGAGGGCGGGGAGAGTTAGTTTTGATAGATTTCGGCATTTCCAAACTAGTGACGGGCTCCCTAATGAGCAAAGTAGGCACGACGGTAGGAACGCCCGGATATTCCCCTGTAGAACAAATGCGCGGTCAAGTTTTCCCCGGCAGCGATTTGTACAGTTTGGGAATAACTTGCCTGAGACTGCTAACTCAATGTTTGCCAAAAGTTGACGGTTCCGATGACCTTTATGACCCGATAAACGGCGGCTGGATGTGGAGAGAACGGTTGCCAGCAGGCACAAAAGTCAGCAGCGAGTTGACAAAAATTTTAGATAAGTTAATTGAAGATTATCTCAAAAATAGATATCAATCTGCTGATGAAGTAATTAAAGCTTTAAATCTCTATTGTTTACCTCCCCAACCCCCTTTTGTGAAGGGAGGGCCACTTTCTTTAAATTCTTCTGTGATCAAGGGAGGCCCACTTGCTTTAAATTCTTCTGTGACCAAGGGAGGGCCCCTTGCTATCCATACTCCGCTCAATCAAAGCGGGCAAATCAATAGCAATATCTCTGTCAATAGCAGGGTAAAATCCCGCACCAATCCGCCTCCGAACCAGGCATCGCAGAGAATGCCCGCTGTCAAAAGCACTTTTAAATTTCAGGTGGTGACAGTAGACAAGCGCGGGAAGCAAACTAATGTTAACAGCGGGCAAGCGGGTTTTTTTGAAGAACATCTTGGTAGCAGTACACTGCTGGAAATGGTATCTGTTCCTGGCGGTACTTTCCTCATGGGTTCTCCAAAAAATCGGGGTGACAGCGACGAAAAACCGCAGCACCCAGTAACTTTAGGATCTTTCTATATTAGCAAATTTCCAGTCACTCAGGCCCAGTGGAAAGCAGTTGCGGCGCTGCCGGAAATTAAAATATTTCTCAATCCCGATGCTGCCCGTTTTAAAGGGGGAAATCGACCTGTAGAAAATGTATCTTGGTACGAGGCAGTGGAGTTTTGCGATCGACTTTCTCGCAAAACGGGTAAGAATTATCGCTTGCCTAGCGAAGCCCAATGGGAATATGCTTGCCGGGGGCAAACTACGGGGCCGTTTCACTTTGGGGAAACGATTACCAGCGACTTAGCCAATTACAACGGAAATTCTCATTACGCTGACGCGCCGAAGGGAGTTTATCGCTTTCAAACGACAGATGTGGGCAGTTTTAAACCTAATGCTTTCGGATTGTACGATTTCCACGGAAATGTTTGGGAATGGTGCGCGGATTCTTGGCACAATAATTATAACGGTGCGCCTGCGGATGGTAGCGTTTGGGAGTCTGACGGGGACTCTTCGCTGAGGTTGTTGCGGGGGGGTTCTTGGAACGATCATCCTCCGAATTGTCGCAGCGCGTGTCGCCTCAGATATCAGCCCGATTGCAAGGCTAGTATTGTTGGTTTTCGAGTGGTTGTTTCTGTTGTTTAAGAATGGCGATTCCCTTGGGATAGTTCCGCTTCACAAACTTTTTAACTTAACTAAAACTCAACCAGCTAAAAACTGTTTCAACAGTCAATTCTAACTCAATCCCATTAAGTATTGGCAAATCAGTTGCACCTTCATACAACTCCACTCTTTGGCCGGAAAATACCGCTAAAATACTTTCTTCTTCTGGAATCATTAACCACCCCAATTCAGTGCCTTGTTGCGAACAAGCAAGTAATTTAGCAAGCACTTTTGTTTGGCTTTGTTCGGGAGAAAGAATTTCAATCGCCCAGTCTGGATAAATTTCAAAGCGGTTAGCAATTCTACCCGATGGTAGAAAGGGAATTCTTTCCCACCGGAATACTGCTACATCTGGGACGAGTGATACACCGCCGAAAGTGCAACGCAACTCTGGAAAAGCATAAGCAATCTTTGGTGTTTCGACTATTTGGTTGATGACATTGCAAAGCTTACCTTGCAATCTGCTATGTTCACCTTGAGGCATGGGTTTTTGAATGATTTCTTTGTTGATATATTCGCAAGCTGGCTCCGTTTCTGGAAGTTTGAGGAACTCCTCTAAGTTGGGCGTTATTTTAATGACTGTAGTCATAGGTAAAGTAGATTTTAGATTTTAGATTTTAAATGGGATAGATATCAGAACCCCGACTTTTAAACAGTCGGGGTTCTGATATCTATTATGAAGGACAAATTCTTGCCTTAACTAGCCTTCTTTTGAGGAGCGACTATGCGTTCCACACTCATAGCAGCCACGCTCAACGTCACCACAGCCATGCCGAGAATTGCCACAGGCTGTAACTTCTCATTGATAATTAGAAAACCGAAGAGTGCGGTCATTGCCGGCCCCAAAGTGCCAATTACTGACGCTAAGGCTGCCCCCGCAAAGCGGATGGCAAAATTATTCAAAAGATAGCTAAACAGCGTCAGCACCCCTAAAACAACACCTCCCAAAATCAAACCCGGCCAAACATTTTGGTCGATTTTAGGAGCAAAATTGTCCGACAGCGGCACCCACAAACTAAGGGCGGAAAATACAAAAATCGCGGCGAAATTAACTAAACTAAAAGGAATTGGGTGCAACTTGCCCGCGGCCATTTGCGTCAGCAATACGTAACCTGCAAAGGTAATCCCAGAAGCTAGTGCAGCCGTGACTCCCACCCCGACATTGCCGCCGCCCGGAGCTGGGGCCGCAAAACTCGGCCACCCAGCTAAAATCAGACCTGCGGTAATCCCGACTATCGCCAAAAAGCCGACTGTGCTGGGGCGAGAACCAAACAATATCCAAGAACCTAGTACGGTGACGATCGGATAAATAAAGAAAATCGTAATCGCAATCCCCGCTGGAATATTGCCGATCGCCAAATAAATCAAAACCTGAGACAAAAACAGAAAAAATGCGCTTCCTAAAACTTTACTCCACAAAGCTCGATCGCCCGACTGGAACAACCGTCTAATATCTTTCCACACAGAAGGATACAGAAATGTCGCCAATATCGGCATCAAAGCCATCACCACGATCAGCCTCATCAACAAAATCAACAAAGAATTTCCAAAACCCGGAGTCACCACCCCCGGAAATTCAAACAAGCCAAAAACCACCCGAGGATTTTTGCCTTTAATCAGAATTCTCAAACAAACATTAAACAGTGACAATACCACCGCCGAAGACAAAGCCAGCACCAAACCTGTCTGCACTTGAGAAGCTACTTTAGCGGGTGCCGTCGGTGGCGCTGAAGAAGGCTGTGGAACGGGTTCTCGCGGCGTTTCCACAGGTGTTGGCGGCAGAAGTTGCGGGCGGACAGAATTAACAGAATTAACAGAATTAGTTGATTCCTCGACATAGGAATCTTGAGCATCGAAAGGATTCTCAAGATATTCTTCTTCTGATTCGAGTTCTTCCCTGATGCGGTTTACGAGATTTTGTAACAGCTCTTCCCCTTGCAGTTCCAGGGTTTTCATGTTATTGAGCCGCACGGAAAGCTCGCTTTCGTAACTCGTTAAATCTTGTTCCAGCATCTGGAAACTGCGATCGATCCTTTCATCCAGCGCCGCCAGCAACTGCGAGGCTCGTTCGTCGTAGTTGCTCGGCGGCAGGGGTATCGGGAACTCGCCGCTGGGAATCGGGCTGCTGAGAGAATTTCCCGAGTTAGCGCTGAGTTCGTTGAACCGCTGCACCAACAAATCCTGCAAATTGTGAGCCAAAACTTGAGCCAACTGCTTCAGCCACAATTGCTGCTGCTGAATGTATCGCCCCGACAGAGATTCCATTTGCTGAGACTGCAATTTGCGATATTGCTCCCGGAGGTCTTCAATATCTTCAATCAGGTGATTTTTTTCAGTTTGCAGCCGAGTAATGTCTTGATTTAACTGGCCTTTGACATTTTCATGCAAAGCGTCCAGTTCTTGCATTACTGAGTGGAGGACTTCTTCTGCTGATTGTGCATCCTCTGGCTCGCCCTTTGACGAGTATACGTTCCGCTGCGCCATTAGCCTATAACCTCTAATTTAAACTGCACGTTCAGTGTTCTTAAGTATTGTGACAAATCAGGTCGCAAGTTCTAGTGAGTGGCTCTAAAAGATTGCGGACACTGTTGAATCAATAGTAGTCGCTAAGCTACAAATGTGAGAAAATTGCGTGAAGCAAAGCTATCCGGCAGGGAATCGCCCCAAGAACACTTTGTGCAATTAGAAATCATACTACAGCTTGACCTCTCCACCGATTGCTCCCGGTAATTCTCGCATCTAACTCACCCGATTGCACCCGAATCACAAGCCTAAGAGGCCCTTCCGCGACTAAATTTGATTGGGGGGTCGCACTCCTAGCCCCTCAATGGATAACTTGATGCTGCGGCCAGAAATCCGGTTTCTTTTGCCCGCCTTTCTCCCGCACTCCCGCACCCAGGTTTATGATTTTAACAGTTCCGATCTTTTGCTCGCGAAAGTTTTAAGAGGCGATCGCACCCTGAAAAAGCCACCCCCGCGCCATCCAAAAATTAACACATCCCATCCCCCAAGAGCAACAGATATGGCCTCCGAAATATATGACAATTCCTTTACAAAGGATATAGAAAAACTGAATATTTCCTCCGAAGGCGAAGTCTTTGTCTTTCCCGCCTCATTTGCCCAGCAGCGCTTGTGGTTCCTCGACCAATTCGCACCGGAAAACCCTTTCTACAATGTAGTAACAGCACTGCGCTTAACTGGTTCCCTCAACTTAACAGCCTTAGAGCAAACCTTCAACGAAATAGTGCAGCGCCACGAAACTTTGCGAACCACTTTTGCCACGGTATCAGGGCAACCAGTGCAGATAATCTCTCCTGCTTTCAAGACTAATTTAAAAGTATTAGACTTGCAAGATTTGCCACCCGAACAACGGCAAACAGAAGCAAAGAAACTCTCTGCAGCCGAATCTCTTCGCCCTTTCAATTTATCCACCGGGCCGCTGATGCGAGTCACCATCCTGCGGCTGAAAGAAACCGAGCATATTCTCTTGCTAAATATGCACCACATAGCCTCCGATGATTGGTCGATCGGTGTGTTAATTCGAGAACTGGAGGCTATCTATACAGCTTTGATAAATCAACAGCCATCTCCCCTCCCAGAATTATCACTTCAATATGCCGATTTTGCAGAGTGGCAGCGCGAATGGCTGCAAGGTGAAGTCTTAGAAACTCAGCTAGCTTATTGGCGGCAGCAATTGCACTGGATTTCTGTGTTAAATTTGCCCACAGATCGCCCTGCACCAGCTATGCAAAATTATCGGGGAAAAACTCAATATTTAGAACTGCCTAAAAAGCTAAAAAACGCACTTTTAGCGCTCTCGCAGCGAGAAGGAGCGACTTTATTTATGACAGTGCTTGCTGCATTTCAAACTTTGCTTTACCGTTACTCGCAACAAGAAGATATTGTTGTCGGTTCGCCGATCGCCAATCGCAACCGCAGCGAAATTGAAGCATTAATCGGTTTTTTTGTCAATACTTTAGTGCTGCGAACAGACTGCTCGGGAAACCCGACATTTCGAGATTTTTTGGGCCGGGTGCGGGAAGTAACCCTGGGAGCTTACGCTCACCAAGATTTGCCTTTTGAGAAGCTCGTCGAGGAATTGCACCCAGAGCGATCGTTGAACCGCCACCCGCTGTTTCAGGTGGTATTCGGACTGCAAAATGCGCCGCTGGACGAGCTAGAATTGCCAGGATTAAAGTTGAGTTCTTTTCCTTTGGAGACTCAAACAACGCGCTTTGATTTAGAGCTGTATTTGTGGGAAGCTTCCGATAACTTTAGGAGCAGATACGGCGAACATTGGGAAGATTCGGAAGGACTCAGAGGCTTAGCTGTGTACAATACGGATTTATTTGATGAAGTTACGATCGCCCGAATGCTGAGGCATTTTAAAACGCTGCTGGAAAGCATTGTGGCTAATCCAGAACAAAGAATCGCTAACTTACCTTTATTGAGCGAGGATGAAGTGAATCAATTATTCAGAGAATGGAACGATACTCGGACAGATTATCCTCAAAATAAGTGCATTCATCAGTTATTTGAGGAGCGAGTCCAGCAGCATCTGGAGGATGTCGCCCTAACTTTCGACAGCCAGCACCTCACTTACAGAGAACTCAACAGTCGCAGCAACCAACTGGCGCGCTACCTGCAAAAACTGGGCGTGGGGGCGGAGGTTTTAGTGGGGCTTTGTGCAGAGCGCTCGATCGACCTAATTGTCGGGATGTTGGCTATACTGAAAGCGGGAGGAGCTTACCTACCGTTAGATCCGAGCTATCCGCGCGATCGGCTAAACTTGATGCTGGAAGATGCTCAAGTTAAAGTCTTGCTAATTCAAGATAAATTGATTGAGAATTTCCGAGACTTCTCAAACTCGGTGATTTACTTCGATCGCGACTGGGAAGACATAGCCAAAGAAAGCGCCGAAAATCCCGCCAACACCGCAACAGCAGACAACCTAGCTTACGTTATTTACACATCTGGTTCAACAGGAAAACCCAAGGGAGTCGCTGTCACCCACAAAGCAGTAAATCGGCTGGTACTCAACACCAACTATATAAAAATAGAACCTACCGATAAAATTGCCCAAGCATCAAACGCTTCATTCGATGCAGCCACCTTCGAGATTTGGGGAGCCTTGCTTAACGGCGCTCAACTCGTGGGAATTAGCACAAATATTACCCTTTCGCCTCACGATTTAGCCTTAGAACTGCGCCAACAAGGAATCAAAGTTTTGTTTTTAACAACTGCCTTATTTCAACAAATTGCTAGAGTTTTACCGCAAGCTTTTAATTCGCTGCGCTGCTTGCTGTTTGGCGGAGAAGCGGTCGATATGAGATGGGTTAAAAAAGTTCTCCAACAAAAGCCAACAACTCAATTAATTCACGTTTACGGGCCTACAGAAAACACCACATTTTCGGCTTATTATTGCGTGCAAGACGTACCCGAAACCGCAACATCTATCCCCATCGGCCGCCCGATCGCCAACACGCAAATTTATCTCCTCGATGCGGATTTGCAGCCGGTGGCGATCGGTGTTATAGGTCAATTATACCTCGGCGGTGACGGACTGGCGAAAGGCTACCTCAACCAGCCTGATTTAACTGATGCTGCATTCATTCCTAACCCTTTTAGCAATAAATCTGGTTCTAGCCTTTATAAAACAGGTGATTTAGGTCGCTATCTGGTTGACGGCAACATCGAGTTTTTAGGCCGCGTTGACGACCAAGTAAAAATTCGAGGCTACCGCATCGAATTGGGAGAAATTGAAGCGGCTTTGTGCCAGCATCCACAAGTGCGCGAAGCAGTAGTAATTGTGAGGGAAGACATCCCAGACGATAAACATTTAGTAGCTTATGTTGTTCCTGACGGTATTAATGAAAAATTAGAAATTTCCCATCTCAAGTCCAGTGAATTGCGCCAATTTTTGAAAGAAAAGTTACCAGGATATATGGTTCCTGCAACTTATGCAGTATTGGAGAATATGCCACTGACGCCTAATGGCAAAGTAGACCGCCGCGCCTTGCCCGATATAGACACAGATAGCGAGGGTCTAACAGAAAACTATGTAGCGCCTCGGACCGATATCGAAAAGGCGATCGGGAATATTTGGGCTAAGGTTTTGGGAAAACAGCAGGTTAGTATCTATGATAATTTCTTTGAACTAGGCGGGCATTCCCTGCTAGCAACTCAGTTGATTTCTCGCATCCGAGACGCTTTGCAAGTCGAGTTATCGGTCAGCAATTTTTTTGAGGCTCCGACTGTGGCGAGTCTGGCAAAATACATTGAAACAATGCGCTGGGCAGCGACTGGTTTGGATACTCCCAGAACAGACGAAAATGAGCGCGAAGATGTGGAATTTTAAGGGCTTACATAATTGGATGATTTTGATTGTTTTGTGGAATTGGCATTTGCCTGTCGGTAGAAATTACCGCAATGGGAACTGATATTCAAGTCTGCTTCACGAGGAGATGTAGACCTGTTACTTGCTAACCTCCTAAAAGCTGAGGCTGCCTATATACTTGCAAAATTGCTTGCAGGGCATTAAAAATAAGGGAGAAAATGTTTTCTCAACAGCCAGTCATCAAGAAAATCCGAAACGATGTCCAACCAAGCGTCTGACCGTCTTAAACAAAATGCTGAAAAAATTATGCGGATGTGGGAGAAGCGGGCGCGTGAGGAAGTCAGCGCATCAACGCATCAAGATTCTCTTGTCTTGCAAGATTCCCTACCTCTCTACTTAAACCAACTGGTAGATGAACTCTCAAACAGAATTGTCAGGACATCTGCCCGAATTACAGCCGACGAGGTAGAAAGTACGCGGATTGGCAAGCTGCATGGGCATGAACGGGCGGGGTATGCGGACTACTCCATGAGTCACCTCATTTTCGAGTATCACCTCCTCCGTCAAGTAATATTTCAAGTTTTAGAAGAAGAAGCACCTTTGGAAGTGCAAGATAGAGACATTATTATCGGCTCCATTGAGCAAGCCGTTAATGACGCGGCTACTCAATTCTCCGAAACGCTGCGAGATATTCAAGAACTATTTATGGTGACGTTAACTCACGACCTCAGAAATCCGATCAATGTCGTAAAAATGGGAACTCAACTAACTCTGCGGCGGCTGGAACGAGGAGATACCAACACGGATGTGGCCGCAAGGATGCTCAATGCGATCAATCGGCTGGATTCGATGATTCAAAATCTGCTTGATGCGAGTCGGCTGCGGGCAGGGCAGAGCTTAAAGATTGAATTTGAAGAATGCGATTTTGTGATGCTAGTCCAAGAGGTGGTAGAAGATTTGAGCTTCGCGTATGGAGAGCGGTTTGTTGTAGTCTCTAATTCTGAAATGAGGACTTTTTGCAGCCGTAAAGAAATACGGCGGGTGATTGAAAATTTAGCAATTAACGCTGTGAAATATGGTGCGCCTAGTACGCCTATTACACTCACGCTCCAGCAAACTGAAACGCAGATCAGCCTTACTATCCATAATGAAGGCGATCCGATCGCCCTAGACGCTCAATCCATCCTCTTTCAACAATTTCGTCGAACCATTTGTGCTGAGGAGCAAACTGGCTGGGGATTAGGATTATTTTTAGCAAAGAGTATTATTGAAGCCCATAAAGGGACACTTACGGTTGAAAGTGTAGAGGGCAAGGGGACAAGCTTTATTATCACTTTATCAAATATTCTTCTTTAGTTCGGGACATTAAGACTAAGAAGAAAAATAGGGTATCCCCAGCCAGAACCTACAGGATTTTAACTCACATTTTTAGTCACGAAATTTCAGTGCAGAATGCCCTGACAGCTTCGGCAAACTGCTGGTTATGTTCCATTAATGCCATGTGTCCTCCTTTCTGTATAGTAACTAGCTCTGCTTGAGGTAATTCTGCTTTCATTCGCAGGCTAGCTGGGGGGGTAGTGGCAATATCTGAATCGCCGCATATCACCAACACAGGAATGTCAATCGATCGCAAAGTTTTTGTTTCGTCAAATTTGAGCATTCCCAATGTGCCGCGAGCGAGAACGCCGGGAGAACCCAAGGCTGATAAGAAAGCGGAAAACTCTAATTGACCGCGCGTTTCAGTGCCTTTAAATCCCGATAATTCTACACTGATGTGCAGTGAACCATTGAGATAGCTCAGCCAAGTCATTCCCCACATAATCGGTTCAAGAGCTATTGTGAGATAGAGGATAGGTTGAAGCAGTGGCTTCTGCAAAGCGCGTAATAAACCGCTAAAAATAGCGGTTTTGACGGGATTAGTATAAGTGGTATCTACCAGAATTAAACCAGCTACTCGACTACCGAGAAGTTCTGGAAACAGCCGACTGAATGTTAGAGAAATCATGCCGCCCATGCTGTGTCCGAGTAGGATAACAGGTTTAGTTCCTGCTATGGCAATGACGGCTTCGAGATCGCGGGCAAATTTTTCTAGGGAGTAGTCGCTGTTTTTTGGTCGAGTGGATTTTCCCAAACCTGAAAGATCCCAAACAATCACTCGGAAGCGATCGGTTAGTTGCCGTTTCGCGTAATACCAAACCATACTATTCGGCCCCCAACCATGGGAGAGGATAATCGGCTGTCCGTCCTCTGGGCCGTAGAATTCTACTTGTAAAATAGTGCCATCAGGTCTCTCTACTCGCTGAACCGTACCCGTCCGCGTCGGCTTGGGTTCGTCAGCACCGGGGCGGCGGAACAGCGGCAAACTGATAAAGCGGCCGCCAACAGACCAAAGAAGCATTAAGACTCCGCTGACTAAGTAGGAAATCCCTACAAGTTCGCCGATGGACCATTCGTAAATAATGTATATACCTCCGCCTAGTACCCCGATGGACAGCAGTCCCACCAGCCATAGAAACAGGAAATTGAACGGCATGAACGGCATAAGCTGAAACCTTGGGTAGGATTTTGGTTGCGGATTCAAACAGAATCATACTCAGGTTAGGCCACAGTAAGCAAGCGATAAGTTAAGCTCTTAATTTGTGCGCTGGTGGAATTTGTTTGATTGATTTGCCCAAGTAATGACAGGATGACTCAAAATGCCCGATCCAAAAATAGCGAGTTCATCGCCAAATGCGAGAGATTCTGTCAGGGTGGAGTTAGTTGAGTTTTTATCTTACCTTCGCAGTCTAGATATTAATATTTTTGTTGAGGACTCTCGCCTGCGCTGCAACGCTCCCGAAGGAATTCTTACACCAGAACTGCGCGCCGAAATTTCTCAGAGAAAAGCCGAGATTGTTTCATTTTTAAAAGCAGCTAATCGTACTTCTAGTTTCACTCCTACACCGATTATTCCGATGGGGCGGGACGGAAATCTACCGCTTTCCTTTGCACAGCAGCGCTTGTGGTTTCTCGACCAATTAGTCCCGAACAATCCCTTTTATAATGTTCCCGCAGCCTTGCGTTTGACAGGTTCGCTCAATTTTGCGGCGCTGCAACAAACCTTCAATGAAATTGTGCGCCGCCACGAAGCTTTACGCACGACTTTAGCAGTAGTTTCGGGGCAACCCGTTCAGAGAATAGCTGCTGCTTTCCACCTTCCGATTAATGTAGTGGACTTGCGAAATTTGCCAAAGGAATCTCGACAAACTGAAGCAAACAGGCTCACCGCCCAGGAAGCTCAACGCTCTTTCAATTTGTCCGAGGACTTGTTGCTGCGAGTCACATTATTGCAGTTAGATGATGCCGAATATTTACTAATGCTGAATATGCACCACATTGTCTCCGATGGTTGGTCTATCGGAGTGCTTGTTCAGGAATTAGGCGCACTTTACACGGCATTTGCTAGCGAAAAACCTTCGCCTTTACCGGCTTTGTCGGTCCAGTATGCTGATTTTGCCAAATGGCAGCGCGAATGGCTGCAAGGGGAAGTTTTAGAAACGCAGCTTGCTTACTGGAGACAGCAGTTAAACGGCATTTCTATGCTAAATTTGCCTGCGGATCGACCGAGGCCACCAATTCAAAGTTACCGAGGCAAAAGGCAATTTTTGCAACTGCCAAAACAACTGAGCGAGGCTTTAGAAACGTTGAGCCAGCGCGAAGGAGTGACGCTGTTTATGACTGTGCTGGCAGCTTTTAAAACGTTGCTTTACCATTACGCGCAGCAAGAAGATATTGTTGTAGGTTCGCCGATCGCCAATCGCAACCGCAGTGAAATTGAAGCATTAATCGGGTTTTTTGTCAACAGTTTGGTGCTGCGTACAGATTTGTCGGGAAATCCAACTTTTCGGGAACTTTTAAACCGAGTCAAAGAGGTAGCATTAGGAGCTTACGCTCACCAAGATTTGCCGTTTGAGAAGTTAGTAGAAGAACTGCACCCCGATCGCGCGTTGAACCAAAATCCCTTATTTCAGGTGGCGTTTGCGCTGCAAAACGCGCCGGGGAATCGGTTAGAATTGCCAGAATTAACACTCAGCCCGCAGCAGTTAGATGTGGGTACAGCGCGGTTTGATTTGGAGTTTCATTTGTGGGAGCGATCGCCCAACAGCTCGGAAAGCAACCAATCGCCCAGCAATAAGCTGTGGGTTGATAGCTCCGAGGGCATCAGCGGCATGGTTATTTACAGTGCTGATTTATTTGATGAAGCTACGATTACCCGCCTGATCTGGCATTTTCAAACCTTGTTAGAAAGCATTGTGACAAATCCCGAACAGCGCATAGCAAACTTACAATATTTGAGCGCCCAAGAGCGCTATCATTTGTTAGTTGAATGCAACAATACTCAGGCAGATTATCCGCAAGATTTGTGCATTCATCAGCTATTTGAAATGCAGGCCGCTCGGACACCGGAGGCGGTGGCGCTGGTATTTGGAGAGGAGCGAGTTACCTATCAGCAGCTCAATCTCCGCAGCAACCAACTAGCACGTTACCTGCAAAAAATTGGGGTTGGGGCGGAAGTTTTAGTCGGGCTTTGCTGCGGGCGATCGCTCGATCTGATTGTGGGGATGTTGGGTATCCTGAAAGCGGGAGGAGCTTACTTAATTTTAGATCCGAGCTATCCTGCTGAGCGATCGAGCTTTATCCTAAAAGATGCTCAATTATCTGTTGTCTTAACTCAGCAGCAATGGGTAGAGAATTTGCGAGCGCCCAATTTACAGATAGTTTGTTTAGACACAGACTGGGAGATGATTTCCCAAGAAATCGCCGACAATCCCACCAGCGCAGCCACAGCCGGAAATCTGGTTTACGCGATTTACACCTCCGGGTCCACGGGAAAGCCGAAAGGAGTTGAAATTGAGCACGGGAGCTTGGTGAATCTCGTTTTTTGGCATCAAAGAGAGTTTGGGGTGTCAGCGGGCGATCGAGCAACGCAAATTGCAGCGATCGGCTTTGATGCTTGCGGGTGGGAAATTTGGCCTTATCTCGCCGCGGGATCTAGCATCTACTTTCCAGAAGATGACATCAGGCGAGATCCGGAAAAACTGCAAAAGTGGTTAGTATCAAAAGCCATCACCATTAGCTTTTTGCCAACACCTTTAGCCGAGAAAGTTTTGCTATTAGATTGGCCTCAAACAACAGCGTTGCGAATCTTGCTCACAGGCGGCGAAAAACTGCAACAACATCCTTTAAAATCCCATCCATTTAAGCTAGTAAATAATTACGGCCCAACCGAAAACACCGTCGTCACAACTTCCGGTTATATTCCTGTAACAGAGCAAACAGACATCCCCCCGACAATTGGCCGCCCCATTGCTAACACTCAAATCTACATATTAGACAAATATTTGCAGCCCGTACCCGTGGGCGTTGTTGGCGAATTGTACATCGGCGGAAACGGACTCGCTCGTGGCTACCTCAACCGCCCAGATTTAACCGCACAAAGCTTTATTCCCAATCCTTTTAAACCAAATTCAGGCACCATTCTCAATGACTTGTTTAGGAACAGGCAAGATACCTGTTCCACAATAAAATACATCTCTTGTGAAACAGGCATCTTGCCTGTTCTGGATAATAGTGCCCACCCCACTCTTTGTGGAACAGGCAAGATGCCTGTTCTGGATAATAGTGCAACATCTGAGTTTAAACCAAATTCAGGAGAGCGAATTTACAAAACCGGCGACTTAGTGCGCTACAGAGGCGATCGCAACCTGGAATTTTTAGGACGCATCGACGAACAAGTAAAAATTCGCGGTTTCCGCATCGAATTAGGAGAAATCGAGACACTATTAACTCAACACCCGGCCGTGCAGCAAACTGTAGCAATAGCTTCCGAAGATGGACAAGGAGATAAACGTTTAGTAGCTTATATTGCCCTGAATGCAGAATATAGCGTTGCCCGCGAAAAAAACCAAATAATGCAATTGCAGGACGAACAGGTTTTGCAGTGGCAAATGCTCTACAATGAAACTTACAATCAACCTGCCGTTGAGTCAGAGCCAACATTTAATATTGTCGGCTGGAATAGCAGTTATACTAATCAGCCAATCCCAGCAGAACAGATGCGCGACTGGGCGAACAATCAAGCCGCCCAAATTTTAGCTTTGCAGCCTAGCCGAGTGTTAGAAATTGGCTGTGGCACAGGTTTATTGCTGTTCAAAATTGCCCCTCGCTGCACTCAATATTGCGGCACAGACTTTTCACCTATTTCGCTCAACTATATTCGGCAGCACTTGGCAAATCAACAGTTAGCTAATGTAACGCTGCTTCAGAAAATGGCGACCGATTTTGAAGGAGTAGAGACAGCAGCTTTTGACGCAGTAATTCTCAACTCAGTCGTGCAATATTTCCCCACTATCGACTATCTGGTGCAGGTGCTAGAAGGTGCGGTGAAAGCAACTGCCCCCGGCGGCTTTATATTCATCGGAGATGTCCGCAGCTTGCCGTTGCTGGCAGCTTTTCACGCTTCGGTACAACTGTATCAAGCCGAACCTTCTCTCGCGGGCGAACAGTTGCAGCAGCGAGTACAAATGCAAATTTTTCAAGAAACAGAGTTAGTTATTGATCCAAATTTTTTTGGCGCATTAAAGCACCGCTTTCCGCAGATTGGTGGCGTAGAGATTCAATTAATTCGCGGTAGCGATCGCAATGAGTTAACTGATTTTCGGTACAATGCTATTTTGCATATTGCGTCGGAAACAGCACGCCCCAAATCATTGCCGAAAGGGGAGCGGGGCGCAGAAAAACGGCTGGATTGGTTGGATAAAAATCAGAAGCTGACTGTTACCAAGGTGCAACAAATATTATTGCAAAATCAACTCGATGTTTTAAGAATTGCTAATGTGCCTAATGCACGGGTAACGGCAGCAGTTAAGGCGGCAGAATTGCTGTCTGTTGTCGATAAATTTCCAACAGCAGGTCAGTTGCAGAAAGCCGTGGAAAAAATCGAGGATTTAGGAGTCGATCCCGAAGCGTGGTATGCTTTGGAAGTTCCGTATAATGTTAATATTAGTTGGTCTAATTCCGACAGTCAAGGGCGCTACGATGTAGTGTTTACACGGGGCGAAACCAGAGATTTTGTGCGAGAAACCAGAAGCGATAACTTGCGTCCTTGGCGCTCTTATGCTAACAACCCCTTACAAGCTAAAGCAGCGCGTAAATTAGTGTCGCAGTTGCAGGCTTTTCTAGCAGAAAAACTGCCGGAATATATGGTTCCGTCGGCTTTTGTGGTGCTGGAGTCGCTACCTGTGACGGCTAACGGAAAGGTCGATCGCCTTGCTTTGCCTGCACCGGAGCCGATTAAGTTAGAATGGGCTGGCGGTTATGTTGCGCCTCATACTTCTATTGAGGAAGTTTTAGTGAAAATTTGGGCTGAGGTTTTGGGGATAAAGCGAGTGGGTATCCGGGACAATTTCTTTGAATTAGGAGGTCATTCGCTGCTGGCGACTCAGCTTGTTTCTAGAGTGCGAGATGCTTTTGGGGTAGAGTTGCCTTTGCGCCGGGTTTTTGAAGCGCCGACAATTGCAGAATTATCTAAGATTGTTGAGGGTTTGAAAGATAAGAATGCTAAAAGTGATGCTCCGGCTTTAGTGCCGATTTCGCGCGATAGTCGGCGGCGAAAGTTATCGTCTTTTAATGGACCTATTGCATAATTTTTTGATTGATAGAGCAACCGCAGATGAAGGGCAGATTAACGCTGATAAACGCAGATAATTTTAAGAGGGTTTTTGACTTTGGCAAGATGTTGAAGGGAGAAAGTAAATAAAAAGGGTGGCTGTTGAACAGGATGCAATTTCGATAAATATGCAGCAAGAAACAGAAGTTTTTGTATTTCCAGCATCGTTTGCTCAGCAGCGGCTTTGGTTCCTCAATCAATTAGCACCGGGCAATCCTTTCTATAATGTCTCAACAGCGCTCCGCTTAACTGGTTCGCTCAACTTCAAATCCTTAGAGCAAACCTTCAACGAAATTGTGCAGCGGCACGAAACTTTACGCACTACTTTTACGCTTTTGGAAGGGGAACTCGTACAAGTTATTGCTCCCATTTTAACCGTATCTCTCCCCACAATCGACTTACAAAATCTTTCGCCAACTCAGCAGGAAACCGCAGCGCTGCAACTCGCAACCGATGCAGCGCAATGTCCTTTCGATTTAGCCGCTGGGCCGTTATTTAAAGTAACGCTGTTACAGCTCAGTGAAACAGAACATATATTGTTGCTGAATTTACATCATATTGTGGCTGATGGTTGGTCGATTGGAGTGCTAATTCGAGAGCTGGGAACGCTTTACACAGCCTTTGTAAAAAATGCGATCTCGCACTTACCAGCACTGCCCGTGCAGTACGCTGACTTTGCAGAATGGCAGCACCAATGGTTGCAGGGCGAAGTATTAGAAACGCAGTTAGCTTATTGGCGGCAGCAGTTAAACGGAATTACCGCACTCAATCTACCAACAGACAGGCAAAGACCTGCCGTTCCATCCTACCGCGGCGCTAAACAATTTATAACGCTATCACCTGCTTTGAGCGAGGCGCTAAAGTCATTGAGCCAGCAAGAAAGGGCGACTTTATTTATTACTCTACTAGCCGCTTTTCAAACTTTGCTGTACCGCTATACAGGACAAGTAGATATTGCAGTAGGAACGCCGATCGCCAATCGCAACCAGAGCGAAATAGAACCATTAATCGGTTTTTTTGTCAACAGTTTGGTGCTGCGTGCAGATTTATCAGGAAACCCAACTTTTCGGGAACTATTGCATCGGGTAAAAAACGTCGCAATGGCAGCCTACGCTCACCAAGATTTGCCCTTCGAGAAGTTGGTTGAGGAATTGCACCCCGATCGCGAGTTGAGCCGCAACCCCCTATTTCAAGTTAGTTTTAGCCTGCAAAACACTCCTGTAGCAGCGCTAGAATTGCCGGGAATCGTTGGAGAGGCGATCGACTTTGACGCGGGAACCGCCAAGCTCGATTTAGAGTGCCACTTGTGGGAAAATGCAGGAAGTATTCAAGGGCAATTGGTCTACAGCACAGACTTATTTGATAGCGCCACAATTGCGCGCATGGCGGGACATTTCCAAACGCTGCTCGAAGCCATTGTTGCCAATTCCAAACAGCACCTCAGCGACTTGGCTTTGCTGACAGCGCCAGAATACCAGCAATTATTAATCGATTGGAATGACACTCAGAGAGATTATCCGCAAAACCAGTGTTTCCATCAGCTATTTGAAGATCGAGTCGCGCGATCGCCCGATGCTGTCGCCGCCGTCTTTGAAAACCAGCAGTTAACCTACCGCCAACTCAACAGCCGAGCCAACCAACTTGCACATTACTTGCAGCAATTGGGAGCAGCACCAGAAGTTTTAGTGGGGCTTTGTGTAGAACGTTCTTTAGATGCGATCGTCGGATCGCTAGGCATTATCAAGGCAGGCGCAGCCTACCTGCCTTTAGATCCAACTTATCCTCAAGAGCGCCTTAATTTCATGTTAGAAGATGCTCAGGTGTCGATTTTGGTAACTCAGCAGCACTTAGCAAAAAACTTGACGCAGCCGGAAAATTACGGAGTTTTTTCAGTAGTGTGTTTGGACTCCGACAGAGAAATTATCGCCAGACAAAGCTCTAAAAATCCAACTACAAATATCATACCAGAAAACCTAGCATACGTCATTTACACATCTGGTTCAACCGGAAAACCCAAAGGCGTTTTAATCGAACATCGCGGACTATACAACTTAGCCCTGGCTCAAAAAGAAGCTTTTAACTTAAACTCAAATCACCGCATTTTGCAATTTGCCTCCCTGAGTTTTGATGCCTCAATCTTTGAGATTGTCATGGCCTTGGGAACCGGAGCAACACTTTACTGTGCCAAGAAAGAATCTTTGTTGCCCGGACAAACATTAATCCAATTTTTGCAGGACAATGCTATTACTCACGCTACCCTCCCGCCCTCGCTGCTAGCTGTCCTTCCAAACGCCCAACTTCCCGCACTGCAAACAATCATCTGTGCGGGCGAATCCTGTTCCCCCGATGTTGTTAAACGCTGGGCTTCGGGGCGCAGATTTTTTAACGCTTACGGCCCTACAGAAGCGACTGTCTGGTCAAGTTTGGCCGAAATTGGCGATTGCAAAAAACCGCCCATAGGCCGCCCAATTGCCAACACTCAACTCTATATTTTAGATGAAAACTTACAGCCTGTACCCGTTGGAATTCCCGGTGAATTGTACATCGGCGGCAGCGGATTGGCGCGAGGCTACCTGAACCGCCCCGAATTAACCGCCCAGCGATTTATTGCTAATCCGTTTAGCCAGAAAGTAGGAGAACGAATTTATAAAACTGGTGACTTAGCTCGCTATTTTCCCGACGGCAATATTGAGTTTTTAGGCCGCACTGACGAACAGGTAAAACTTCGCGGTTATCGAATAGAATTGGGAGAAATTGAAGCGCTGCTGGTTCAGCATCCAGCAGTCAAAGAAACAGCGGCGGTTGCTGTGGATGATTGGTCTGGCAACAAACGCCTAGTTGCTTATGTCGTCCCCAATCACAATCAGACGCTTAATCCCGGGGAACTACGCAACTTCCTTAAACAACAACTGCCCAATTACATGATTCCCAATGCTTTTGTGGCGATGGATTTTCTGCCCCTAACTCCCAATGGCAAAATCGACCGCCAGCGCCTACCTGTACCGGGAACTCTAACTAGCAATTCAATAGATAAAAGCTGCATTGCACCTCGCACACCAACCGAGTCAACCCTCGCCAAAATTTGGGCCGAAATCCTCAACGCAGAGTGCGTTGGCATTGGCGACAACTTCTTTGATTTGGGTGGAGATTCCCTGCTGGCAATCCGCCTCATCAATGAGATTAACCAGCAATTTGAGCGCGAATTGCCGCTGTCTGCTCTTTTTTTAAATCCGACAATTGAAGGTTTAGCCGATTCGCTATATTCAGAAACAAATTCTCTGGAATGGTCGCCTTTAGTTGCAATTAAGCCTCGCGGTAAAAATCCCCCGTTCTTCTGCGTCCATCCCATCTTTGGCGTGGTATTTCCTTATGTCGAGTTAGCGTTTCAGCTAGGAGAAAATCAACCGTTTTACGGACTGCAACCAAAGGGTATTGACGGCGAAAGTTCTCCGTTAACTAGGATTGAAGACATGGCGACTGACTACATCGCAGCCTTGCGTACAGTTCAACCAAAAGGGCCTTATTTTTTAGGAGGTTGGTCTTTTGGGGGTTTGGTTGCTTTTGAGATGGCTCAACAGTTGCTCGCAGCGGGGGATGAAGTGGCTTTGCTTGCTGTGCTGGATACTTTAGCGCCGGTTTCTGCTAACAAACCTTCTTTTTGGGACGGTTGCAAGTTTATTCTGACTACTGTTTCGCGCTCTATCTGGCCTTTTGTAGTAGATTATTTTCGCTTGGTGGCTGCTGCGGAAAATGTTCAAAGTGGCGGTATTGCTGCCAAGTTTCCGAAATTAAATAAGATGCTTAATTTGGCAGCTAATTTTTTGCATCGCTGGAATTGGAAACAGGCCGTTATGGTTAGCATCCTATCTCAGGAGTCAAAAGAACGGAGCTGGCGTGAGCTGGCAATTCCCTCAATGTTTACTGTATTTCAGGCTAATAGTCAAGCAACTCTCAGCTATGTACCGAAAATTTATCCGCAGCGAATTACTCTGTTTAGATCGAGGGAACAGCTAAGCATGAGTCCTCAAGATCCGACTCTTGGCTGGAGCGAATTAACGACCCAAAAAGTAGAGGTGATTAGAGTTCCTGGAAATCATCTTACTATGTTGAGAAAGCCAGGGGTCGAGGTGCTGGCTCAACAGCTAAAGCATTGCTTGGAGAAGGAATTAAGTGATTGAGGAACCCGCGTGCTTGTGCGCCGCCACCGGGTTTGATATGGGAAATTATTATTAGTTATGAAGAAGTGGGCAATCTGATGTCCGGTAAAATCACTGTTATTACGTTTGTAGGATGTAAAAAAATTGCGATCGCCCGAAGAACACTTTTTGCAACTAGAAATCATTATGCAGCGCCACGCCACAGCACTCGAAGCTGAAGTCAGAGCTTTGCAAGCCGCTGACGAAACCGCCCAGTGGCCTCCAGACTGGAAGCGTTGCTATAATTGGCGTTTCGCTACAATTTTCGCGTCTGTAAAGATTTTTCGCAACTGGGGTGCAGATGCTGCGGCTTGGAAACTTTTGCCTTCGCGAGTTTATCCCAACCGAGGCAATCAGAAGGATTAGTTAACTGTTGACTCTTCTGAAATGCCTCAATCTAAAATTTAAAATCTAAAATTGCCCAATGGATTGCGCGATGCTGAAGATGATAGCAGCCAAACCTGCTGCGATCGGAATTGTCACCAGCCAAGCCGAACCAATTGACAGCAAAGTTTGCAAGCGTACTGATTTCCAAGCTTTGATCAGCCCGACTCCGACAACTGCACCGACTAAAGCGTGGGATGTGGAAACTGGCAAACCGAAGCGGGATGCTAGCAAGACTGTGGTGGCTGTGGCTAATTCCGCGCAAAATCCGCCGCTTGGTTGGAGTTCGATGATCTTTTCGCCGACTGTGGCAATTACATTTTTGCCCCAGATGGTTAAACCGATGACTATTCCTGCGCCTCCGAGGACTAAAATCCACAGGGGAACGCTGAAATCTTCTGAGGGAAAGGAACCTGTGCGCCGGATGTAGGCGATCGCAGCTAGGGGAGCAACTGCATTTCCTACGTCGTTGGAACCGTGGGAAAATGCTACAAAACAGGCGCTCAAGACTTGAAATCTCGCCATTTGTTGCTCGATGGGAGAGTGAGGGAGTGTCGGAGTGGGGGAGGAGTTTGTACTTGGGCCGAATCCCTTATCCCCTTTTGCTTCTTCCTTCTTCCTTCTTTCTTCTTCCTTCTCAACTGATTCTAATTTTTTCCAGCTATTGAGTGTCAAGCCGATCGCAGCTATTGCCCCGATGCCAATGACAATATCGTGAATTGGAAGATTCCAGCCGAATCGATCGTGGGCTAGGGCGATCGCCCCTGTCTGCACCAAAGCGACATTCACAACAGACGGCAGTACAATTACGCCAAACACGCTCAGCATTGCTGCACTCAGCCAAGGTATCCACTCGCGCATTTGAGATAGAGGATCTGGCTGATCGAGAATCGAATACTTCACGACACTGTAAAATAGTGCGGCTAAAGCACCGCTAGCAACAGGTGTCGCCACCCAAGTTAGGGAGATTGTGCCGATGGTTCGCCAATCAACCGCATTAATTCCGGCTGCAACACAGCTAAAACCCGCGATCGCGCCCACCACTGCATGGGATGAAGAAACCGGCAAACCTCGACTGGTAGCGATTTGCAGCCATATCCCGCAAGCTATCAGCACTGACACCATCCCGATCAAAAATACTTGCGGTTTGGCCGCGAACGCTTGTGCATTCACAACTCCTGTTGCGAGAGTTTCGGAAACTCCTTGCCCGAAGAGCACTGCGCCGGAAAACTCCAGTATGCCTGCAACAATTATTGCCTGTCGCAGCGTTAGCGCCTTCGAGCCTACGGATGTTCCCATCGAGTTAGCGACATCGTTGGCTCCCAAGTTGGCGGCGACGTACAAGGCGAGTGCGGCCATTGCCCCTAGTTGCAGAAATACGACCCCAGAGGTATCTAACATAGAAATTTTTTGACATAAAACGGGCATTTCGATATATGATAAGGGATTGTGAGTTTTGGTAAATCCGATGAAAGGCGCAGAAATAATCCGTTCTATCGAGACGGCAGAAATAGATAGAGTCAAGCAAGAACTCAATAAACAAGTTCCCGAAATTTACGTTGGCGACACAGTGCGAGTCGGCGTGAAAATTAGAGAGGGTAACAAAGAACGGGTTCAGCCCTACGAAGGGACTGTGATTGCCATGCGTAACGGCGGGATTAATGAAACAATCACCGTCCGCCGCGTGTTTCAGGGCGTCGGCGTGGAACGGGTGTTTTTGATTCACTCGCCCCGCATCGCTACGATCCAAGTGATGCGCCGCGGGAAAGTTCGCAGAGCAAAACTTTACTACCTGCGCGATCGGGTGGGCAAAGCTACTCGCGTCAAACAGCGGTTCGATCGCTCCCTGTAGGAATGCACCCAGCTTCCATTTGGTTCATGGTTCATGGGAAATTAAAAAATTTCAAAAAAAGTTTCCCATTTACGAGCGCACTGTGTTAAAATAGAAATCTAGAGGTTAAGCGAATTTCAGCAACCTCACCTGTGCGCTCTTAGTTCAGTTGGTAGAACGCAGGTCTCCAAAACCTGATGTCGGGGGTTCAAGTCCTCCAGGGCGCGCTGAATCACCAAACATTAAATTCTGCCCGAAAGCGCCCGGACTATTGGCTGGCAACAGTCAAAACCGCAAACTTTCGGGTAGAATTAATTTTTGTGGGCGGTTCGCAAAAAATGCCATTAACAAATGCTCGGTGTGGCTTCTCGATCATCGGTTTCGGCGATCGGCATTTACGCCGTTGATTGGTTGGGCTTGTAAAAAGTCGTGGCTTTAGATTTGAGATTTGGGACTTGGGCGTAAGTGGTTAGTGTCACAAAATCTGAGAGCCGCGAGCCACTCACACCAGCTAAAATCTAAAATCTAAAATCGCAAGGGGGATTGAATCGTGGCGAAAAAAGACGAAGCTCAAGAAACTCAAGAAATAACGGCGCCTGGGTTTAACCCTGCGGGTTTTTTTAAGGAAACTAGAGAAGAACTCGACAAAGTGGTTTGGCCCAGCAGGCAGCAGCTAATCAGCGAGTCTTTGGCCGTGCTTTTGATGGTAATCCTCTCAGCAAGTCTGATCTATTTGGTGGATAACTTCTTTAACTGGGGCGCGGGAAAGGTGTTTGGGCCATGACTTTTGCATCAGAAGAATCTGAGTATTCCACAGAAGCGACTGGACAGGCAGCATCGCCAGATGTGCCGGAGATTGATGCTCGCTGGTATGCTGTTCAAGTTGCCTCTGGCTGCGAGAAGCGGGTGAAGGCAAACTTGGATCAGCGGATTCAAACTTTGGATGTTGCCGATCGCATCGTTCAAGTAGAAATTCCGCAAACTCCGGCAATCAAAGTCGGCAAAGACGGTTCCAGGCGGCAGTCAGATGAAAAAATCTTTCCCGGCTACGTACTCATCCGTATGTTTATGGACGAGGATACGTGGCAGGTGATCAAGAATACCCCGAATGTAATTAATTTTGTCGGGGCAGAGCAGAAACGCCGCTACGGGCGCGGCAGGGGTCACGTCAAACCGCTACCTCTGAGTCATTCGGAAGTAGAACGGATCTTCAGAAACGCTCAGGAATCAGAACCAGTTGTCAAAGTATCGATGTCTACTGGAGACCACGTTGTGGTACTTTCCGGGCCGTTTAAGGATTTTGAAGGTGATGTGATTGAAGTTAGCCCGGAACGAAACAAGCTCAAAGTTTTACTCTCGATTTTTGGGCGCGATACGCCTGTAGAATTGGAGTTCAATCAGGTTCAGAAACAGAACTAACTAATGGCAAAGAAAGTTGTTGCAGTAATTAAGTTGGCGATTACGGCGGGAAAAGCCAACCCAGCTCCTCCGATCGGCCCAGCTCTGGGTCAGCACGGCGTCAATATTATGATGTTTTGCAAGGAGTACAATGCTAGAACCGCAGACCAAGCAGGTCTGGTGGTTCCGGTAGAAATTTCGGTTTTTGAAGACCGCAGTTTTACGTTTATTCTCAAAACCCCGCCGGCGTCGGTTTTGATTCAAAAAGCGGCTGGCATTGCTAAAGGTTCGGGAGAACCTAACCGCAAGCAAGTAGGGACGATTACACAGGCTCAGTTACGAGAAATCGCTGAAACCAAAATGCCTGACCTCAATGCTAATGATGTTGAGGCTGCTATGAAAATTGTGGCAGGAACGGCTAAAAATATGGGCGTGGCGATCGCGGATTAAAGTCAGTTGCCAGTTGGCAGTTGTCAGTAATTCATGATTTTGAAGCTAAAATCTTCAAGCTCAAATCGTAAGTCCTAAGTCGATTCAGGGGGAGAAGCAAAGCTTCGCTAAGAATCGCAAATGTTTTAGATTTGAAATGGCCAAAACGGCTCAATTCTAAAATCTAAACTCTAAAATCAACTGACCCCAGGAGATAGCAATGGCAAAGAAAGTATCCCGAAGACTGCAAGAACTTCAAAAGAAAGTTGAAGACAGACCTTATCTACCGCTGGAAGCTCTGCAACTTTTGAAAGAAACAGCAACCGCTAAGTTTGGCGAAGCTGCTGAAGCTCACATCCGTTTGGGAATTGACCCGAAATATACTGACCAACAGTTGCGGACAACTGTATCGCTACCAAAAGGAACTGGTCAAGTAGTCAGAATTGCGGTGATTGCTAAGGGCGAAAAAGTTAAAGAAGCTCTGAATGCCGGCGCGGATATTGCTGGTTCTGAAGAGTTGATCGATGAAATTCAGAAGGGCATGATGGACTTCGATTGCCTGATTGCTACCCCAGACGTGATGCCGTTGGTGGCAAAATTGGGTCGGTTGTTGGGCCCGCGCGGTTTGATGCCTTCTCCGAAAGGTGGCACGGTGACGACTGACATTGCTCAGGCGATCAACGAGTTTAAAGGTGGTAAACTAGAATTCCGTGCCGATCGAACTGGCATCGTTCATGTTATGTTTGGCAAGGCAGCTTTCTCAGCGGAAGATTTGCTCGTCAACCTTCATGCTTTGCAAGAAACTGTTGACCGCAACCGTCCTTCTGGTGCTAAAGGTCGCTACTGGCGCAGTTTGTACGTATCCGCAACAATGGGCCCGTCGATCGAAGTCGATATCAGTGCTCTGCGCGATACCAAACTTGATGCTGCCTAGTACAGAATTAAGCAGAAGGCAGAAGGTAAAAGACAGCTTCGGCTGTCTGTGTAAATCTCTCACAAGACTTACGCCAGACCCTTGCTAATCTCTGCCTTCTGATGATAGCCTAATCAAAAATCAATAAGCTGAAGACCGCAGGTGCCGACCGCTTAATTTCCTGCCGAGGCTGAAGAAATAAAAACTCAAGACTCAAAGATTAGAAATTTTCTATTTTTAATTCTGACTTGTTAATTTTTAATTCTCTGCCCCGGCTCTAAGGTCGGGGTTTTTGGTGGGCAGTTTTCGATCCTAAAAGGAGGTGAAATAAGTATGGGCAAAACTTTAGCAGTAAAAAATGAGATTATTGCAGACCTCAAGCAAACCTTGAGCGAATCTCAACTGGCGATCGTGATCGACTACACGGGCTTAACTGTTGCTGAAATTACAGATTTGCGTCGGCGTTTGCGTCCGAAAGGCAGCAGTTGCCAAGTGGCAAAAAACACGCTGATGCGAATTGCGGTTGAAGGCAACGAAACCTGGCAGCCGATACAGGAATTGCTGACCGGTACGTCGGCATTTCTGTTCGTGCAAGAAGATATTGGCGGCGCGATTAAAGCTTACCAAGAATTCCAAAAAGTCTCTAAGAAGACTGAACTTCGCGGCGGCGTGATGGAAGGACGGGTACTGAAAGAAGCTGATGTTAAAGCATTAGCTGATCTGCCGTCGAAAGAACAACTCATGGCTCAAATTGCTGGCGCTATCAACGGTGTCGCAACCAAGTTGGCTGTGGGTATCAATCAAGTTCCTACTTCGATCGCTCGCGGTCTTAAAGCTTATGCTGAAAAAGACGGCGATTCAGCAGAAGTAGCAGCAGAAGCACAACCAGAAGCACAAGCAGAAGCGCAACCAGAAGCAGAAGCAGAAAGCGCATCTGTGTAAGTCATTAGTAATTAGTCATTAGTCCTCAGTCATTAGTATTTAGCAATAGATAGAAGACTGGAGACGAAAAACTAATGATGAATGAGCAAATCTCAAATTCCAAATCCCAAACCTACAATCGAACTAGGAGTTTAACGAATGTCTACTGCAACTGATGAAATCTTGGAAAAACTTAAGTCTCTGACTTTGCTCGAAGCTTCTGAATTGGTCAAGCAAATTGAAGAAGCTTTCGGCGTCAGCGCTGCGGCTCCTGTCGGCGGCATGATGATGATGCCCGGTACAGGTGGTGGAGCCGCTGCTGAACCCGTAGAAGAGCAAACCGAATTTACTGTCATGCTGGAAGAAGTTCCTGCTGACAAGAAAATCGCCATTCTGAAGGAAGTCCGCGCAATTACCGGTCTGGGCCTGAAGGAAGCAAAAGATTTGGTAGAAGCCGCACCGAAAGCAGTTAAGGAAGCTATTGCTAAGGAAGCTGCTGAAGAAATGAAGAAACAGCTTGAAGCTGTGGGCGCAAAAATTTCTATCAAGTAGTCAGAGAATGTAGTTGATATCAATTCCGGTGACACCGGAATGATGGTTGACTGTTGACTGTTGACTATTCCCTAAAATTAATCGCGCGATAGTTACATCTCTCGCGCGATTAATTATTTTTGGCGTAGGGAAACGGCATTGCCGTGTCCTCTTAGATTTTAGAGGCAGCTTCCATTTGTCGCACTACTGTTAAAGCAGAATAGGAAACACCGGCAGTGCCTTCTCCGGGATGGGTGGAGTCGCCTACTAACCACAAGTTTTTAATGGGTGTGCGATTGGCAAATCCGAAGGGCCCGAAGGTTGGTATTCGCTGACCGATGCCACCTACAACGCCTCTATCTCTCGCTGTGTAGTGGGCAAAGGTGCGGGGTGTGGCGGCTTCTTGGTGTACGATCGACTCTGGCGTCAAATTGAAATATTCGCTCAAACGCGCGATCGCCCCTGCGGTATATTTTTGCTTTAATCCTTCATAATCAACAGAATTCCACCACATTCGAGTATCAGTAAATGAGGAAGCGATAATTGTCGCCATGCCCTTCGGTGCTCGGCCATCACCCGGATGGCTGACAGAAACAAATAAGGAATTATTCTCCCCTATCTCGCCGTCGTAATCGTAGAGAAATTGAAGGTGCGGCGGACAATTTTTCGGAATTGCGCTTTCATGCACTCCCAAATATATGACAAATGCACCGGATGCGGGCGGCAGTTTATCGACTCGATATTTGTAGCCTGCCATTTGATTTGGGAGTTGATTTGTTGTCTCTGAAGTCTCTGATTTAACCGATAAATTATCTGTTAAATTTTCGACAATCGGCTCGCTTGACAACAATTTTACTAAATTTTGCGCGGTCACGTTGGCAACAATGCGATCGGCAGTTTCTGTCCAAACTTCGCCTGTTTTTTGATTGCGAATCACTGTACCGGTGGCTTTGCCGTTGGCTGTGACAATACTTTCAACTGTGTGCCGCAACAAAACTTTGCCGCCGTCTCGTTCGATCGCCTCTACCAGTCGATCGCTCAATACCTGCATACTTCCTTGTAGATGATACAATCCCTGTGGCTCTTGCGAAACTCCTAAAGCCGTCGCCGCGTAAAGTAGCGCCGTTTCTTCGGTATCGACTTGAGAATACAATTTTAACTGCAAATCCAGAAAAGTTTTCAAGCGCAAATTGTCGCCCAACCCACAAAGCCGCAAAGCATCTCCCACTGTCATAAAAGTGAAAGGCAAAGTAATTAGAGTATCGGGGCGAACAGCTTGAATTAATTGCCAGAAATCCCATAAGTTTCTGGGCGGTAAAACTGGGTCCCGCCCTTGAAAGTTCCAGCTAGCTTTGAACAATGCAGACAATAATTGCCAAAAAGGTTCGCTTCCAGGAAACTGCCGCTGCCTTTCTTCCTGCCACTTTTGCGGATCTCGCCACACGCTAATCGGTGCGGTTTCTCCCGGCAAAAACACCGCACAAGCGGGATCGCAGGGTGTGGCTGCGGGGAGTTCTATGTCTAATTCTGAGAAAATTCGGTGGTGAATGCCTCCGGGTTCCAATCCTG
Organism: Microcoleus sp. B3-D7; assembly: GCF_036705305.1. Lineage (NCBI taxonomy): Bacteria > Bacillati > Cyanobacteriota > Cyanophyceae > Oscillatoriales > Microcoleaceae > Microcoleus > Microcoleus sp. B3-D7. The sequence continues at coordinate 90,843 of NZ_JAUBUE010000001.1, forward strand.
CAACCTGCGTGGCGCCGACATCGAAGGTAAAGCCTTTGCGTTTGAAGGTGGAAGCGCATCCTCCGGGGACGATCGCCTGGTCTAAGACTAGCACTTTGTATCCTCTGCGGGCTAGCAGAGCTGCTGCTGTCAGCCCGCCGATTCCGCCTCCAATTACCGTGACGCGGCCCTTAGTGTCTGCTGGATTGGATTTGCCAAAAGGGGTGCGATCGCCTCTCATAATTTATTTATTGTAATATTTCTTAATAGTATGCTCATATTTGGCAATAAAAAGCTCTTGTGGCGACAGTTTTAAATCTATCGCTACAAGAGGAAGGAGTCCGAGTTGACAGGACATTTCAGGGGTAAGGTGCAGCCGGATCGCCCAAAGCAACCGGAGTTTTTGCCGTAGCCGATGGGAGAATCAGGGACGCCGCCACTTGTTGAGATAAGCTTCGCCAATCCCCGCCACAGCCTGCATTTGAGCTAGCTGTTCCCGTAAAGCTTTGATGGTTCTTAGCTGTTCTTGAGACTGTTGCTGCAAAGCCTCGTAATTTCGCTGTATCGCCGCACTCTGGCTCAATTCATTTTCCAGATATTGCAACTTGGTCAGTTTAACTTGGAAGTCGCCGATCGCACTTGACTTTTCTGCTAACTCGTGCTTCAAAGATTCGTAACTCGACTTCGACACGGTTTCCTGGAATTGGCTTTCAAGATTTTGCTTTTCGGTGGCGAATTGCTGCTGCAAAGATTCCAGAGCAATGGATTTTTCGGCTAGTTGCTGCTGCAAAGATTCCAAAGCACTGGATTTTTCGCCTAGCTGTTGCTGAAACTCGTGTTCCCGGTGTTCTCTTTCGCCTAGCTGTTGCTGCAAAGATTCCAGAGCACTGGATTTTTCGCCTAGCTGTTGCTGCAAAGATTCCAGAGCACTGGATTTTTCGCCTAGCTGTTGCTGAAACTCGTGTTCCCGGTGTTCTCTTTCGCCTAGCTGTTGCTGCAAAGATTCCAGAGCACTGGATTTTTCGCCTAGCTGTTGCTGCAAAGATTCCAGAGCACTGGATTTTTCGCCTAGCTGTTGCTGAAACTCGTGTTCCCGGTGTTCTTTTTCGCCTAGCTGTTGCTGCAGAGATTCCAGAACACTGGATTTTTCGCCTAGCTGTTGCTGAAACTCGTGTTCCCGGTGTTCTCTTTCGGCCAATTGCTGCTGCAAAGAAGCGAGCGAACTTTCGCGCTCACTCAACTGCTGCTGTAAACTTTCGTAACTTGACTTGGCTACTGTTTCCTGCAACTGGCTTTCGAGATTTTGCTTTTCAGTAGCGAATTGCTGCTGCAAAGAAGCGAGCGAACTTTCGCGTTCACTCAACTGCTGCTGTAAACTTTCGTAACTCGACTTGGCTACTGTTTCTTGCAATTGGCTTTCGAGATTTTGCTTTTCGGTAGCTAATTGCTGCTGCAAAGAAGTGAGCGAACTTTCACGTTCACTCAACTGCTGCTGTAAACTTTCGTAACTTGACTTGGCTACTGTTTCTTGCAATTGGCTTTCGAGATTTTGCTTTTCGGTAGCTAATTGCTGCTGCAAAGAAGCGATCAAACTTTCGCGTTCAGTCAACTGCTGCTGTAAAGTTTCGTAACTTTCTTGCAGCGGATTTGGCTTTACACTCACCGAGTCCGATAGAGTTTCTGCCGTTACAGCCTCATTAATTTCGCTTTCTTCGGGTGTTTCCCCTTGCAAGTCGGGGGCATCTACCTCCGTTTCTTCACCTTTTTTCCAAGTGACAGTAACTTCCGTCTTGTCCTTAGAAATATCCAGAGCGCCTTGTGCCAAGCGTTCTAGGAGTTCTGACCTTGATATTCCGAGCTTGCGAGCGATCACGTTTAATCTATCGGCACTAGAAGAAGTCAGCGAAAGTCCGACTTTGACTTTACTTTCTGAATTGGAACTAACTACATTGCGATTTTTTTTGACCATTGGCATTTTCCTCATGCCAACCTACACTAATAAGTGTAGTGGCTGAAGTTTCTATTAAAATTAATTCTTGTTACTTACCAATTGTGCCAGCTTCTGTTCCCAATTGAACAAAAATTCGTGAATATACCATTCGGTCGATTCCTCGCCGTAGAACCCCGTGAAGATTCCCTGGCACGGTTTTTTTTTCGGCACGATACCGCAGATATAACAGTTGAGCTTGTTAGATACTATCTAACTTTGCGCCCGATTTCACCGGTTCGGCGCGATCGACCAAATCCAAATAAGCCGCCAGAAAGTATTTTGCTATATAAGCCTCATCTCTAAATAGCGGCTGAAAGTCGAGAAGCACCAAAATTTTCTTCTTGCCCAAAGACAAGAGGTGAATTCCCAACAGCGGCAAATCGTAATTGTGAGTCGGATAAATCACGCCATTAAAAAGTTGAGCAGATTCACCCGCATCGATGTAAGTGTAGCGGATTTTCCGTAATTGCCGACAGTCGTAACACCAACTGCCGATAGTAGCGGGGGTTTTGCCACGGCTGACATTAACTTCCAACGCCGAAGGAATAGGCCGACTTTGCAAATCAAACCTTTGAAACAGCTATTGCTCTAGGTATTCCCAAAAAGGCTGGTACATGGCGAATTAACTCTGATGGCAAAACTAAGAGCGAGCGTCAAGCATACCGATCGCCCCTGTCTCGTTTATTATAAACAAAGTAACAATCCGTAATATGGGGAGGGCGATCGGGCTAATCTAGGGGGGGTTTAAGAGTTTAAGGTCTGCTTGAGGTTGTAAGCCCTTGTTTTACAGCGAAGCTTCCAAAGTCCCACCTGCAACCCGATGATCTCGATCTTTTGCCAAATAGCTCACAGCAGCGCGAGCTTGAGGATTGTCAAACTTGCTCAGGGCGCGAGCAACTCGCAGCCGAATTCCCCAGTAATCCGAACTTACTAGAGGTAATAATTGCTGCAATGCCTCTTCTTGCTTCTGGGTATTTGCCAGCACACCAAATCCGTCAATTGCTGCTTCCTGAACAGGTAAATCTTCGTCGCCAAGACCGATCGCACAAATTTCAAATACTGCATCAGGACACTGCATTTCATACAGAGGAGCCATAATGCTGCGGCGGACGAGCCAATTGTCATCGCGGCGAAAAGCTTCCACTAAATGAGAAATTGCCTCGGTTCCAAACCTTGACAAAGAGTTAGCGGCTTCTGCTCGCACGTTCGGATCGCGATCGAACTGCATCATTTTTAACAGCGCCGCAAAAGCTTCCGCAGTTTGAATCTGTCGCAATCCCATCGCCACGAACGATCGTACCATAAACTCGCGATCGTCCACTTTGCTCAGCAACATCGGCAGCGCCACCGCAGAATCGCACTTTCTCAGAGCCGTTACCCCCCGCAGCCTCTCTTGAGAATCCGAACTTTGCAGCGCTGCTTGGATTTCGCTAATTTCCATAAGCCAATTAAAATTTACTTTTGTTACTTTTATTTACAATTTTAGCAATTATTCCCGGATTTTGGGCAGATTAAAAAAAAACTCACTGCTGAATAAGCAATTTTGTGGGTATTTAAGCGGACTTTTGTATTAGTAATGAAGGCAATCAATACCCTATTTATTTGAGTATGCGGAGGCATCATTATTATCCCGCGCATAAAATCCCAAATGATTGGCAAGTGGACGTTCCTGCATGGGGATTTTATTCTGAATCGGAGCATTCAACAGTTTCGGCCCTGACGGCGATGCTACTGCAAAAGTTACGGACCCGCCACCATCTAAATTTAGTACAGTATCGGCTCCCAACTGCATCGAAATATCAGTTATTTCGCTCAATTTCAGCCCTTCACTGTAAAGCCTCTGCTTGCCGTCTACCAGAATTAACCAGAACTTGTTGCCTGTTTTATCGATCGCCGCGACTGCACGGGGATATGGTTTATCCTGTTTGCGTTCTTCCTGACTTTGTGCTACAGTTTTGCCATTTTTCACCAGCAAAGTATCTCCGGCAACTGCATAGGCTGTTCCCGCAGGACAAGTGCCGTTTTCGATTATTTGAGCGCGGTTTTTGGCATCAAAACAAAGGGCTGGAAAGGCTAGGTCTGGTTGAGAATAAGCTTGGCTTTTGGCAATGGCGTGTCCGACGTTATTTACTCGATCGCCACTGCGAGGATAGTAATTCCAAGGTGCTTGCTCGATGCAGGGATAAAAAAAATTGCCGTTGACTGCTAATTGCAATTTAAATTCTTTCAGGAATTCAGTAGCCGTGCGGGCATTGGTTTCTGTTAAATCGGGTGTTGGGTTTCCGGGAGTGACAAAAATTCCTATTCCCGGCGCTTTTAGGTCGATGCTAACAATGTGAATTAGGGTGGGACGCGGATTAGTCCGAAATTCCCTGCGGTAGGCTATTCCCTGAAATAGCGATCGGGCTTCGTTTGTTTGTTGGGGACGCAAAAAGTAGGGAATGTTGTAAAGTAGTATTGGTGCGAGCAATATTCCGAGACCGAGAATATGCCAAATTTGTTTGCTCGTGGGTCGATAAGTCATACCATTTTAGATTTGAGATGGGGGACGGGAACACTGACAGATTTATATATTTTCAAGCATCCTGTACTAATGTGAAGTATTCAGGTTCCAATAATTTTAGCAATCAAATTTTACGAAATCGATCGTTCCAAGGACAAGTTCTTAACGGTGCTGATTTCAGCGGTGCGGATGTTCGAGGGTGCAATTTTAGAAATGCTCAGTTAGCGGGTGCGAATTTTCTCGGTGCGAAAATCGGGCTTTCTAGGCGACAGATCGTTGTTTTGAGTGCTGGGGCGATCGCGATTTGTTTGGTTGTGGGCGATGTTCTGACTCGACTGATTTTGGGAGCTCAAGGACAAGTACCGGGCTCTCGCAGTTGGCCTTTTGTTCTGTTGCTGTACGGGGTTTTGAGCGCTGCTGGTTTCGCTTCGGCGATCGCCAGCAAACAGCCAAAAACCTCAAAAGCGGGTAGATTGGCACAAACAATTTCTGCTATTCTATCAGGAGCTTTGTTGGGATTTTTCTATGCTGGCACTGCAACTAATAATAATTCCCAGGCTGCTCTTGCTGGAATGGCGATCGGCGGGGTGTTAATGTTTTTTGTGAGTTCCCGGATTCGCGGCCAATTTGCCCAGGTGGCGATCGCATCGGCTGGAAGTGTGGCGACTTACGCAGCGGCTTTTTTGTTTAGTGCAACGGCGAGCGCTTTTCTGAGCACTCACAAACTGTTTTGGGGTATGTGTTTCGGTTTGCTGTCGCTGCTGTATCTTTGGTTTGCGTTTGTGTCTTTCTCGGCTATTGTTCGAGAGATTGGAAATGCTGAGGGTACGTCGTTCAGAGGGGCAAATCTCGCTGATGCTAAGTTCGATATAAATTACCTCAATCTAAAATCTAATATTTAAAATCTAAAATTACCCGACTGATATTCAAACAGCAATTGATCCAGCAGAAAGCGACGCTTTGCTGCAAACGGTGAGGGAGCAAATGGCCCTGGCAACTTTCAATCCCAAGGACAGCGAACTGCTCAAAAAGATGGTCGAATGTATGGGAGATTCGCAGGGAATGGTGAGGTTGAGTTTAGCCGAAACTCTCGGCTCAATGGGCAAACCTGCAACTCCTTTTTTGCTGGAAGCTCTAGCACATCACCGCAACCCTATCGTGCGTAGAACCTCTGCTAAAACGCTGACTCTGATTTGCGAGGATCTCGCTCAAACCACGCTGCTAGAAGCTTTTTTACACGATGAGGATCGAGTCGGGGGAGGAAGAGTGGGATTAAAGATAAAGCCTGCGGTTTCCAACCGCGCCTACACAGACAAAACCCACTTGGAGTGGGTTAAAGAATTTTTACTCGCTCGGGCCTTGACATTTCCCTCTCGAAATGAGAGTATAGACATAGTAGTCAATCAATCAATCGGAAAATCACTATGCAAAACAAAAGAACAAATCAAAGAAAAACTCATGCACTTAATCTCGATCCGGAACCTCCGTAAAGATGCTGCCCAGTACCCAGATGTCAAAAATCAAATTGATAGCTGGAACGACACTATAAAGAAAGCAGAATGGCAGAATCTGGAGGAGGTTCGCAATATTTACCGGGATGCCGAAGCAGTAGGAGACTTGACAGTCTTTAATATCAAGGGCAACGAATATCGCCTGATTGTCGGCATCAACTACGAGAACCAAACTATTTACTACAAATATTTCCTAACCCACGCTGAATACGACAAAGACAAATGGAAAAATGATCCTTACTTTTGAGCGAGCCACTTATAGCAACTTGCTTGCAGAAATCGCTCCTAGGGCGATCGAAACCGAAGAGGAATACGATCGCCTCCTGGCAGTGGCAGAACGGCTAACGTTCGCTAAAAACCTCACTCCAGAGGAGAGAGCTTTATACAAGTTGTTAGTCACGCTGATTGAAGTTTACGAGAGAGAAAATTATCCGATGGACAAATCGGAGCCTCATGAGATTTTGCAACACATCATGGAATCCAGCGGCACCCGTCAAGCGGACTTGGTAGGTATTATTGGATCGAGCGGTGTGGTGTCTGAGGTTGTGAATGGGAAAAGAGCAATTAGCAAGGCACAAGCTAAGGCACTAGGCGATTATTTTAAAATCTCACCTAGCTTGTTCATTTAATTTGGAAATTGGGCATTGGAAATTGGGCATTGGGAATAGGGCATAGGTTATTTGTGATTAGAAAAACTACTAACCAGTAACCACTAACTATTACCCATGCCCGATGCCCGATGCCCATTTCAGAGGCATCTGACTCTAGGCCGGCAGTCCCTAAATGTTACCGATGGGCATTGCGGAATTAAGGTATGATTAGTTCTAAGATAAATTTGGAAAAAACAATTAAGTGACGCTCTTAGACCATATCACTGGCCATTGGTGTAGGAGCGTCACTATGGTTTTCTACTATTGGCATTATATCGGGGCGTTTATGCTAGGCGCGATCGCCCGTAATTTACACTCAAAAATATAAAAGCTAGAGCCCTTGATTTTTCTAAAAGAATTCAAGGACTCTCGCTCTCATCAAAGTATTTATCTCATATCAGAGATTTTTGTTGCAAGCTGGTTTTTTTTGCCTAAACAGCTTGTTTAACGGAGAGGGAGGGATTCGAACCCTCGTTAAGTTGCCCTAAACACACTTTCCAGGCGTGCGCCTTCAACCGCTCGGCCACCTCTCCAGGGCTAAATTCATTCATTTAGCCACAGCTAAACTATCTTAGCAGAACAAATCTGATTTGGGAAGGGGTAACGGCATAAATTTGCTGTTTAATATGGGTAGGGTGTGAAACGGGCAGGCTTGGGTTCTCCTCCCGGGTCGCAAACCCATTCATTTCAAGGATCTTGCCCCGCCAACCCCAATCTAAAATCTAAAATCTAAAATCTAAAATTCCATGACAAACTCTTACACAATTAAAATTCATAACAGACAGACAGGCGATCGCCACACCGTGCGAGTACCCGAAGACCGCTACATCCTCCAAAGCGCCGAAAACCAAGGAGTAGAATTGCCCTTTTCCTGCCGCAACGGCGCTTGTACAGCCTGTGCGGTGCGCGTCAATTCGGGGGAACTGCACCAGCCAGAAGCAATGGGGCTTTCTGTGGAACTGCAAAAAGAAGGTTATGCCCTGCTGTGCGTCAGCTATCCCCGTTCCAACATTGAGGTAGAGACGCAAGACGAAGACGAAGTGTACGAACTGCAATTCGGCCGTTACTTCGGCAAAGGTAAAGTTAAAGCCGGTTTGCCGTTGGATGAAGAGTGAGGCAATTTGATAAATTATCAACTACCAATTATCCATGCTTTATCGGTTATGTGCGATCGCCCTTTGTCTGTTGTTAGCTAGCTGCCAAAAACCAGAAATGCCCCAAGGTACGATCGCCAAAGTAGAAAGGGCCATCAGCGGCCAAACAATCGAAGTTATCAGTACAGCCGACAAAATAGCCTTATTAGAACAAATCAGGCTGATTGGCATTGATGCGCCGGATTTAAAACAGCAGCCTTGGGGAGAAGCAGCCAAACAAAGACTAGAACAGCTAATTGGGGGAAAACAGGTATTGTTAGAATCCGACATCGAAGAGAAAGACCAGTTCGATCGCAAACTAGCTTACTTGTGGCAAGATAAAAATTTGCTCAACGAACAGCTAATCAAAGAAGGTTATGCCCTGGCCTCAGTGCGATCGCCCAACACCAAATATCAACAGCGACTCATCAACGCTCAAGAATGGGCGAGACTGATGGGTAAAGGTCTGTGGAATCCAGAACGAGCTTTGCGCCAAACTCCTGCAGAATTTCGCCAGCAAAATCGGAAATAGTCAGTAGTCATTAGTCATTAGTTAATGAATAAAAACTCCTCAGTTATAACTAACAACTAATGAGCAATGATTTCATTCTTCCTTCTTCCTGCTTCCTTCTTCCTTCGTGTCATAAGCGTCTTCGCGGTTCGTACTTCCTTCTTCCTTCTTCCTTCTGCTATAACAACTAACAAATGACTGACAATAAACTGCAAAACTTCTTAGAAATAGCCACCGAAGCAGCCCTAGCCGCCGGTTCGGTCCTGCAATCTTTCTGCGGAAAACTAGAAAAAATTCAAGAAAAAGGTCGATCGGGCGATTTAGTCACAGAAGCCGACAAAGCCTCAGAAGCCGTCATCTTAGAAATTCTGAGTCGCCACGTACCCGACCACGCCATCCTCGCCGAAGAATCCGGCAAATTAGGGGATGCCAGCAGCAAATACCTGTGGGCGATCGACCCTTTGGACGGCACAACCAATTTTGCTCACCAATATCCTTTTTGGGCCGTGTCGATCGGACTTTTAATCGACGGAATACCACAAATTGGAGTAATTTACGACCCTTTGCATAACGAATTGTTTCGGGCAGGCAAAGGATTGGGAGCAACTTGCAACCGGTCGCCGATCGAAGTTTCTCAAATCCCAGAATTGAGAACCAGCTTGCTAGTCAGTGGCTTTGCATATGATCGGCGCGAAACAGCGGACAATAATTATGCCGAATTCTGTCACCTCACCCACCTCACCCAAGGCGTCCGGCGCAGCGGTTCGGCATCCCTAGACCTGGCACACCTCGCAATGGGCCGATCGGACGGATATTGGGAACGGGGACTCGCCCCTTGGGACGTAGCAGCCGGTGTAGTCATCGTCTCCGAAGCCGGAGGTCAAATTACAGCTTATGACGGCAGTGCCTTTGAGATGAACTCGGGTCGGATTTTGGCCACAAACGGCAAAATACACGCCGAACTCAGCAGCGCACTGCTAGCAGTTCCTCCCTTATCTTCTTGGAAGTAGCGCCTCCCAGCAATAGATCGGGGGTAGTACGGGGGTCACAACCCCTTGACTCAAGCTACATTAAAGAATAGTGAAAAGCCAGGAAAGGAAGAGTAAAAGTTATGTCTTTTGAAATGACAAAAGGGCTGTTCAAGTATGACTTTACAGATCAGCACGCAATTTTGGGAATTCCCTTAGACGCCGAGTTTAACGACATCCGCAAGCGCTACATGAAAATCGCCCGCCGGTTGCATTCGGATACTTGCTCTTTTGAAAGCCAAGCCGATAAAGATTGGGCTAACCAATTTTTGTCAAAAGTAGTCAATCCGGCTTACAACAAATTCTCCAAGGAAAGCGATCGCAAAGAATACAGCCTGCTATTAGGAGCCATCGGCAAGCGCGTTGTTAAAGAACAGGCGAAAATGCAAATTGAAAGCGAAGCAGCCAAACAGTTAGCTACCGCTAAAGATTGGGAAGAAGCTTACAAAACAGCAGTTAGCAAACTCGCTCTCAAGCAGTACGAATCAGTTAAGGAAACGCAAGAGGCGATTAATCAAATTAGCGAACTCAACATGGTTTACCTGCTGCGAAAAGAGCGCCAAGCCCCAACCGACCTAAAAAAAACAGACCCCCCAACCCCAACTCCAACCCCAACCCCAACCCCAACCCCAACCCCAACCCCAACTCCGGCAACAGGCTCGCCGGCCGAAGCCTATTGCCGCCGAGCTCAAGGATTCATGGACAGCAAAAGTTACGCCAAAGCAATTATAGAGTTGAAAGAAGGCGTGAAACGCGATCCGAAACACAGCAAGACCCACGCTTTGTTAGCAATGTGTTACGTTGAACAAAATCAAGCCACAATGGCAAAACTTGAGATGAACAAAGCTTTGGCATCAAATCCTGAAGAACCGACGGCTTTGGAGGTTAAGAAAAAGCTGGAACAAGCTTCCGCAAAGGCAAAAAAAGGTGACGAGAAACCAGGATTTTTTGCAAGTTTGTTTGGCGGGAAGAAGAAGTGAGAAGTTGTGATTTGTGAGTCTTGAATTTTGAGAAAATGGTGAACTGCACAGCAGTGGAGTGAGATCGCTCAAAACAATCAAGACTTGGTGAGATCAAATCCGGTGACATCGGAATTATACCGTCAGTGCGATCGTCCCGCGAGATCGGGTGATCCAGAAAGAGCGGGACGATCGCACTGACCGGGAAAATGATTATTCCCATGCAAACCAAAACGCTATCACGCCTTCATTTGTTAAAGTCGAAGATTAAGCTTGCCTGCTTCGACTTTAACACCGTCCCTAAAGCTAAGCTTCTAAGCCCAATCTAAAATCTAAAATCTAAAATCTAAAATTGATATGACACCTTAATTTGTTAAAGTCAAATGTTAAGCTTGCCTCGTTAGACTTTAACACCGTCCATAAAGCTAAGCTTCTAAGCCCAATCTAAAATCTTCTAAAGTCTAAAATCTAAAATTGATATGGTTCACCAACCCCCATCCGGCGCAAGAGATTTATTGCCCCTTGACGTTGCTCAAAAAATTTCGATCGAACGGCGCTTACAGCAAGTTTTTCACCGCTGGGGCTACCACCGGATTATTACCTCTACTCTAGAAAGGCTGGAGACATTGATGGCTGGGGGCGCGATCAACCGATCGACTCTGATTCAATTGCAAGACGCCGAGGATGGAGAACTTGGTTTGCGGCCGGAATTGACAGCATCCATCGCCCGGGCGGCTGCGATGCGGATGGCCGGGACTCGTTGGCAGCCTCAGCGCCTCTACTACAACGCTAACGTCTTCCGCAAAGGCCCAGATACTGGCTCAGGCGGGCAACAAGAGTTCTATCAAGCTGGCGTAGAGCTGCTCGGCGCGGGGGGGACGGTTGCGGATGCGGAAGTGCTGCTGCTGCTGTCTGAGTGCTTGCAGAGCTTGGGAATTGATGACTGGCATTTGGTTTTGGGAGAAGCGGGCTTGACTGCAAGATTGCTGGAACCGTTTCCGCCAAATGTGCGCCAAAAAGTTCGGGGGGCGATAGCCAATCTCGATCGAATTGCCTTGGAAACTTTGCCGCTGTCAACCGAATTGCGAGAAAGAGCTCTGCTGTTATTTGACTTGCGCGGCCGCCCAGAAGAGGTGTTGCCAATTGTTGCCAAACTAGATTTAGATCTGCCACAGCAAGCCGCGTTAAATAATCTCAAATCGGCCATCGAATTGCTGCACCAATGCCAGTCAAAAATTCCCAATCTCAAATCCCACATTCACCTCGATTTGAGTTTAATTCAAACATTTGACTACTACACTGGAATTGTGTTTGAAGTTGTCAGCAGCAGCAAGACAGGACAGCGAGTTTTAGGACAAGGGGGACGCTACGACCAACTGTTGGGACTGTTCGATCCGCAAGGGCAAAATTCCCCCGGCATCGGGTTTTGTCTGAATATTGAAGATTTGCATCAAGTGTTGCTGACAGAGGGGCAATTGCCCACCCAGACGCCAGCTAGCGACTGGTTGGTTGTGGCTCAAACTCCTGAAGCTAGTGCAGCCGCGTTTGCTTACGCTCGCAAACTCCGAGACTCTACTCACCTAGTTCGGGTGGAAATAGATTTGGAGAGTCGGGAGACAGCAGAGTCGGCGCGGGAATACGCGCGCGATCGACGTATTGCTCAAATTGCTTGGGTAAATGCCGAAGGATTGCCAACAATTGAAACGGTAAATTAGGCTAATTGGTAATTGGTAATTAGTAGTTGGTAATTGGTTAAAAATCACCCGATATGATATTATGTATCCTGCTGATTGATAGAAGGTTTTGCCAATTACTAATTGCTAATTCCCTATCTACCTAAAATGTTTTGAGAGAACACTATGGCACACACTATTGTTACGAATATTTGCGAAGGAATTGCTGATTGCGTCGGCGCTTGTCCGGTTGCTTGCATTCACCCCGGCCCTGGCAAAAATGTCAAGGGTACTGATTGGTTTTGGATTGATTTTGATACCTGCATTGACTGTGGCATTTGTTTGCAGGTGTGTCCTGTCGAAGGTGCGATCGTTCCAGATGAGCGACCTGAGTTGCAGCAAACTCCGACTTGATTGCATTAATTAACTTCATCCGTAAGGTGCGCTGCGGCGCACCCTACATTTTTTTATGAACCGCAGAGGGCACAGAGGACACAGAGAAGAAGGGTGAGAAAGAGCCTACAAATCTAACCTTTAGATATTTAAGTGCAGGTAATTAATTATGTTACTTTTAGATCCGAAAACCCTCGAACCTGCTATCGAACAACGCATTATTTTATATGAGGTGAGTTGGGAGCAATACGAGCAGCTTTCTGATATGTTTGTCGATGAATTCCCCAGGATGACTTACTTGGAAGGAACGTTAGAAATTATCATGACGACTTCGCCAGAACACGAAAGGCTCAAAAAAATTATTGCCCGGTTGATAGAAACCTATGCGGTTGAAAGGCTAATTAATCTCAACGGTTACGGAAGTGCTACATTTCGCCGCGAAGCTGTGAGACGGGGTGCTGAACCAGATGAGTGTTACTGTTTAGGTTTACTTGCAGAAGTCCCGGATATTGTGATAGAAATTTCTCTAACTAGCGGCGGTATTGACAAGCTGGATGTGTATCGCGGTTTGCAGGTTCCTGAAGTCTGGTTTTGGGCTAACGAGCAATTTTCTCTTTACCACTTGCGGGAGTCTGGTTATGAGTTAATTTCGAGGAGTGAATTTTTGCCTGAGTTAGACTTTTCTGTATTGAGTCAATATGTAGGATATGTTAACCAGACTGAAGCTGTTATTGCTTATAGAACTGTTTTGCAAACAGCTACAGGAATGTCAAATCAATAGAGAGCTCTAGAAAAGCCAGTATTGAACAGGCAAGATGCCTGTTCCACAATTAAAAAAAAGCCCGTGAAGCGTAGCTATCCCGCAGGGAATCGCACTTTACAAAAAAAACTACAATAAAATCTACAATAAAATCCTATGCCATTGATCGCACTTTCCGACTCTCACATTTTATCCATGCGTACCCACGCCGAAAGCGCTTATCCTGAAGAATGCTGCGGTTTGTTGCTCGGTCGAGTTACTAGCGATGTTAAAACTGTGGTAGAAGTTTGGCCAACTGACAATGCTTGGAGTGCGGAAGCTGAGGAGAATTGGCCTGAACAAAAAGGATTGACAGAAAGACGCAGATATGCTATCCGACCCGAAGATATGTTGCGGGCGATGAAACATGGGCGCGATCGCACTCTGGATATTATCGGTATATATCATTCTCACACGGATTGTCCCGCAGTGCCCTCAGAGTGCGATCGGACATTGGCGTGGGCCGAATACTCTTACATCATTGTGTCCGTCCGACAAGGCTGTTCAGAAGACCTCCGCAGTTGGAGTCTTGACGGAGAGGGGAACTTTCAAGCAGAGGAAATTCTCGCACTGGAACCGACTGAGATTAAGAAATAATTAGTAAAAATAACAAACACGTAAAAATGCGAAAGATTCAGATAGGATATAATTCAAAATCTGCGCTACACACAATATCATGCTAAATCCTAATCTGGACGAGATCCAGCTCAACAAACAAGAATACGAACGCTACTCTCGCCACCTCATCCTCCCAGAAGTTGGATTGGAAGGGCAGAAGCGTCTCAAAGCTGCCAGCGTGCTCTGCATCGGTACGGGAGGTCTCGGTTCGCCGCTGCTGCTGTATTTAGCCGCCGCCGGTGTTGGCCGCATTGGGATTGTAGACTTTGATGTTGTAGACCATTCCAATTTGCAGCGGCAAGTAATTCACGGCACTTCTTGGGTTGGGAAACCGAAGATTGAGTCGGCTAAAAATCGGATTTTAGAAATTAATCCTTTTTGTCAAGTTGATTTGTACGAAACTCGCGTTAGTTCGGAAAATGCGATCGACATTGCCACTCCTTACGATATCATTATCGACGGTACGGACAACTTCCCGACTCGCTATTTGATGAACGACGTTTGCGTGCTTTTAAACAAGCCCAACGTCTACGGTTCTATCTTCCGATTTGAAGGGCAAGCAACAGTTTTCAACTACGAAGGCGGCCCGAATTATCGCGATTTGTACCCAGAACCCCCGCCTCCTGGGATGGTTCCTTCTTGTGCAGAAGGCGGCGTTTTAGGCGTTTTGTGCGGAGTTGTCGGGTCTATCCAAGCAACGGAAGCTATCAAAATTATCTTGGGTCAAGGCACTACTTTGAGCGGCAGATTGTTGCTTTACAATGCCCTAGATATGACTTTCCGGCAATTGAAACTGCGGCCGAATCCAGTGCGCCCGGTAATTGAAAAGTTAATCGATTACGAACAATTCTGTGGCATTCCTCAAGCAAAAGCGCAGGAAGCAAGTCAGCAAACGCAAATTCCTGAGATGACTGTCACGCAACTTAAGGAGTTAATCGACAGCGGTGCGAAAGATTTTGTCTTGTTGGATGTTCGCAATCCCAATGAGTATCAAATTTGTCAAATTCCTGGGTCGGTTTTGGTTCCTTTGCCGGATATCGAACACGGCGCAGGTGTCGCCAAGGTCAAGGAATTGTTGAACGGCCACCGCTTGATTGCACACTGCAAAATGGGCGGACGTTCTGCGAAGGCTTTGGGGATTTTGAAGGAAGCGGGAATTGAGGGGATTAATGTTAAGGGCGGGATTACTGCTTGGAGTGAAGAAGTAGACCCATCTGTACCTCAATATTAAGCTCAATCTTTTTCTGGGGCGGGTTTAGCTAATATCACGAGATACAAGCGAGTAAACTGTGGTCATTAGTGTCAACTTACGCTGAACAACCTTTGTATCTTTCGTTCACAGCCGAGTCGAGAAACCTCTAAATTCCCCTTTTTTAAGGGGAATTTGACCTTTAGTAGTGAAGCAGGACACGGCAATGCCGTGTCCCTACAAAAAACGCAGATTAACCCAACCCTTCAACTAACAAATTCCGAGCACTTTCCAACGCTTCCTGCAACTTACTTGCATCGCGTCCCCCAGCTTGCGCCAAATTAGGCCGCCCGCCGCCTTTTCCGCCGCAAATTTGAGCAATTCCCCCGATAAACTTGCCAGCTTGCAATCCTTTTTTATTGACTTCTGGACTAAAAGCAGCCACCAAACTTACCTTATCGGGTTCAGGAATTGATGCCAAAACAACCGCAGCATTTCCTAACTTCTGCTGCAATCTTTCCGCCGCAGTTTTCAGCGCTTCTGTATCCACATCTCCCAATTGAGATACAATGATTTTGAATTCGCCGACATCCTCAGCGGCACTCAGCAACTGGTCGGATTTCGCGATCGCCAATTCCGACTTCACAGCAGCCAAATGTTTCTGAGTATCCTTCAACTCATTCTGCAAATTAGTAATCCGGTTCGGCAATTCTTCAGGCTTCGCCTTAAATCGATCGCCCAAATCGCGCACTACCTTATCCCGCACGTTCAAATAGTCCAAAACAGCTTGACCCGAAACCGCTTCAATCCGGCGAGTTCCCGCCGCTACGCCCGCTTCGGAAACAATCTTAAACAGCCCGATTTCTGCGGTATTGCTGACGTGAGTCCCCCCGCACAATTCCATCGAAACGCCGGGAAAATCGATCACCCGCACCACGTCGCCGTACTTCTCGCCAAACATCGCAGTCGCGCCTTTTTCCCTCGCAACGGCGATCGGCATTTCTGCAACGACCGCAGCGTGCGCCTCAGCAATCCAACTATTAACTAAATCCTCAATTTTCTGCAACTCTTCTGCTGTGACAGCGCGCGGAGAATTGAAATCAAACCGCAATCTCTCTGACGATACCAGCGAACCAGCTTGCGAAATCGAATCGTCCACAATTTTCCGCAAAGCTGATTGTAATAAGTGAGTTGCTGTGTGGTTAGCCTGAATTCGGCGGCGACCGCTATTGTCAATCTTCGCCGTAATACTATCGCCAACTCTCAGCGTTCCCCGTTCCACAAAGCCGAAATGCACGAAGAAATCCGATTCCTTCTTCACATCATCAACTCTTACTAACAAACCATCACCATTATCTCCACTTTTCAAATAACCTTTATCCCCAATTTGTCCGCCGGATTCTGCATAAAACGGCGTTTGGTTCAAAACAACTTGTACCTCGGTACCCGCGGCTGCTTCCTCCACAGATTTGCCGTCAACCAAGATAACTTCCACCTCAGCTAAACTCGACAATTCAGCATAACCGACAAACTCAGTTCCTTGGATTGTTTCAGCCAACTTATCCAAAGAACCCTGCACGGTTAAATCGATTGTTTGGCGAGCATCTTTAGCGCGAGTTTGCTGTGCTTTCATCGCCGCTTCAAAGCCGTCCAAATCCACAGTTATTCCCTGTTCCTCAGCAATTTCTTGAGTCAGTTCTAAGGGGAAACCGTAGGTATCGTAAAGAGTGAAAGCATCTTGACCGCTGATTTGTTGGTTTGCTTGCTGTTTTGTGCGATCGACAATTTCCTCCAGCAGCTTCTCTCCGCGTTCCAAAGTCTTGAGAAACTGCGCCTCTTCCCTTGCCAATTCCGCCTTAATTTGAGCTTCCCGCTGCCGCACGTTCGGATAAGCAGCTTCCGAAAGGGCGATCGCACTTTCAGCCACCCGCACCGTAAATTCGCCCTGAATTCCAATCAGTCGCCCGTGGCGTACCACCCGGCGAATCAACCGGCGCAAAATGTAACCGCGACCAACATTCGACGCGCGAATTTCGTCCGCAATCATGTGCACCACAGCCCGAATGTGATCGCCAATTACTTTCAGCGAAACCTTGACTTTTTCATCGCTATTGTGGTAATCAATTCCGGCAATTTCTGCGGCCGATTGAATGATCGGAAAAATCAAATCTGTTTCGTAATTATTGGGGACTTTCTGGAGGATTTGCGCCATCCGTTCCAGTCCCAAGCCAGTATCAATATTTTGATTTTGCAGCGGTGTTAAATTGCCCTCTGCATCTTTATTGTACTGCATGAAAACCAGGTTGTAGAATTCAATAAACCTGGTATCATCTTCGAGGTCAATATTGTCACCTCTCTCTGGGTGGAAATCATAGTAAATCTCCGAACACGGGCCGCAGGGGCCAGTCGGGCCGGATTGCCAGAAATTGTCCTCTTCTCCCATGCGCTGAATGCGATCGCCCGGAATGCCAATTTCATCGCGCCAAATCGCAAAAGCTTCGTCATCTTCTCGGAAAACGCTAACAACCAAATTCGACGCTGGTAAACCGAAAACTTCCGTGGAAAGTTCCCACGCCCAGGCGATCGCCTGTTTCTTGAAATAATCCCCGAAACTGAAGTTACCCAACATCTCAAAAAACGTGTGGTGGCGGGCGGTGCGGCCGACGTTTTCGATGTCGTTGGTGCGGATGCACTTTTGAGAAGTCGTGGCGCGCGGTGATTCGGCGGCGCGCTGTCCGAGAAATATCGGCTTGAATTGTAGCATTCCGGCGATCGTCAGCAACACTGTCGGATCTTCGGGCACCAAAGAAGCACTCGGCAATATCTTATGTCCCCGCTGAGCATAAAAGTCGAGGAAGGTTTGGCGGATTTGGCTGCCACTGAGAAACTTAGGAGAAATAGACATGACAAAAACACTTAAGTATGTAAAGATGTAGCAACAATAGAATTTATAGGACTTACGCACGGGTGTCCAGAAACCCGCTTTTCCAACCAAAATACTTGCTTAAAATCCTCAATCTGGGTAGAAAAACCCGGTTTCTTCGTTACGAGTGCGTGAGTGCTAACTTACATCTATTTGGAGATTCATATCATTATACTTAGTAATGTAAAGACCTATCAAGTTTTGCAAATAGTGCTTTACTCCTCCGAAAGGCCATGCTAACTTAATAATAGACACCGGGACAGAAAGAGAAAGGAGGTCGCTATATTTAGAAAGAAAGTTCAAGGATATAGGCATGGTGTCTCCGGTCTAGATTCCCAGGCGCAGCAGAAATTAACCGAACACAACTTGGAATAGTGGCGAACTGCCGATCGAGCAGTCAAGCCAAACCGCAGTCAAGTAAGACTTAGTTGTCGTTGCTGATTAAAACTAAAGCTGCACAAGTTGTAAACCCTAGTAAGTAACAGTTCTCAATCGGAAACACATCTCGTTTGTTAGAAAAAACAAAGTTCTCATATTATTGGGTCTGATCGCTGTCGATCGGGCCCTATGAATTTTTGGGCGATCGCAGGAGGAGAGGGTTTGAGGGGGAGTGAGAGAGAGGGGCAGAGTTTGACTGTATAAGTGCTTTCTGCTCAAAGGCTAAATCCCTGGGAGCCGATCGGCGAGCGATCGGTGCAGCTTTTGAGTTATATATTATATATAATAGGACGTGGGCGCCCGCCCCCGCCCGCTTTTTGCCTGGGATCAAGGGCTGTGGTATGAGGCACGGTCAAGATGCGATATGATTGAATATGTCAGTACAAGACATTAAAATCTACCCCGCTGTCCTGTATAGCAGCAAATCTACGCTTCTCTGAGCTTGCTGCAAGCCAAGGATAGCCAACCGCCATTTTTGGTGACAAGACCAGGCTCAAAAATTTGAATCTCAGGATATTTAGAGTCAAGACTCTAAAAAATCCCATCCCCGAGGCAGGGGTAAGAGTTCAAAAAATAAAAGCCCGCCCACTCAAAAAAGCTAGTGCCACCAACAACGGTAGTAAATCACTAGCACACTTCTTAAACTCACAATCTGCGGAAATTCTAGGTACAAGCATGGCCGAAATAACTAAAGAAGAAATGCGCGAACGGCTGGGAAATATTGACCAGATCCGGGATATAATTTTTGGAGCGCAGCTTAGAGAATACGACAATCGCTTCGATAAAATAGATTCCGACTTGTCGATGATGCAGCAAGATATGCAAGCTCGCATCGAACAAGTAAAAACAGTTCTTTCAGGAGAAATGAGGGCTGCGGTTGATTCGTTAGAAAAGAAAGTTAAATCGCTCAGCTCAAACACCCAAGAAGAAAGCGCAGACATCCGTCAGCAAGTCGATCGCGTTAACCGAAAATTCTCCAGCAGCATTGAAGCCCTCGACGAGGCTATTGACAATCAAACCCGTTCGCTTCGCGACGAACTCTCCCAAACCAGAGAGCGACTATCTGAAGAAACCCGCACTTTGAAAACACAGGTTTTTGAAGAACTAGATCGTCGCTTTTCTATGCTCAGAGATGTTAAAGTTTCTAGAGACGACATGGCAGAAATTCTGTTTGAACTCGGTATGAGGCTCAAAGGAACAGAATTTGTACCCGAACTTAAAGGCGTTGCGGATAATAAGTTAAATACCGAATTTCTGTTGCCGGAGCGCCACCATAACGGATAATAACGCATGGCTTTACCGAAAGAAAATCCGGCTGACGAAAATGAGTTAGAGGGTTTTGTTTCTCAACCTGACGAGTCTGCTGCCGATGCAGCAACCCAGCTAGAACCCTTGCTGAATCTGTTAGTCGATCTCAAAATTATTGCAGGTTCCAACCAGCAAAATGCAGAGCCCGAAGATGATAGCAGTGGCGAAAATAATCAAGCTGGGGCCCTCGGCGGGTTGATGGATTTGTTAGGTATTTCTGAACAAGCGCCAGAGGAAGTTGCAGCGAGTGTAACCGAAACTGGATCTCGCACACCTGAGTCGGGCGATTCCCCGCCTGTTGCAGACGAGTTCAAAAGTTTGCTATTCGCTACTCACAAACTCAACACTTCAGAACTGGAAAAAGACTATTCCTCAGCTAAAACTATAGATGTTTCCGCGATCGCCCAGCCGGATTTGGAGGAGGCATCAAAGCCTGTCGAGGAATTGTCTAACTTGACAATGAAAGATTCTCTACAGGAAGTACAGGCTCAAGAATCCCACAAGTTCGATCGGCAACAAGATATTTCCCCTCCCGAAACCGAGTCAAAATCCTCGGAAATTCCCGATAATCCCATAGTTTCCACAGTCTCAGAGCCACCCGAAACTGCAGATTTAGATCCGGTGGTTGCTTCGCTTCAATCGATGCCAAACTTGGTAGAACAGCCGACACCGATATCGCAGCCAGGAGAAATATTAGGCCAAATTAAACAGGATTTAAATGAAGCCGACAGCGCGATGGAAAGGCTGCAAAATCTGATGTTCGGAGCGCAAATCTCGGATATCGAGCAAGTAAAAAGTCTGCTGGCAGAAAACGATTTGCCGGGGGTGCGCCACCTGATGGCAACAATCGACGATAAATTAGGAAAATTGGAGCACCAAATCTACGAGCCCCAAGAGTTGATTGAGTTGATGTTGCCTTGGATCGCAGAAATTCTCAGCCGTAAAATTGCCGATTCCAGAGAAGAAGTTGTCAAGGCGATCGTCCCAATTATTGACGAAGTGATTAGGGCAAAAACTCACGAAAACAAGTCGGCAATGAGTGCGGCAATAGCTGAGCTGCTTCCCGACGCACTTGCTCAACAAATAGTGAATTCGCCAGCGGAAATTGCCAAGGCGATCGCCCCAGAAATCGGTCTGGCGATTAAAGAGCAAATTCGCCTCGACCAAGAGTCGATCGCCCAAGCCCTCGCCCCCGAAATGGGCAAAGCGATTACAGCCCAAATAAAACTTGAACGCGACTCTATGGTGGATGCGCTCTATCCCGTAATTGGCAGTACAATTGCCCGATACATGGCAGAAGCTATTAAGACAATCAATGAAAAAGTGTCAAATGCCATCAGCGTTGAAGGATTCAAAAGAAAAATTCGCTCCAAAGTACAAGGAGTTTCCGAAGCTGAATTAATCCTCCAAGAATCAGTACCCTTCACCGTCCAAGCAGCATTCTTAATTCAAAAAGCATCAGGCTTAATAATTTCTGAAGTTCAAAACTCAGAAAGCTACCAGTTAGAATCAGAAATGGTAGCAGGAATGCTCACAGCTATTCGCAGCTTTGTCAACGAGTGCATCGTGCAGCCGGGAGAATCTTCCGAACTAAATCAAATTGAATACGGCGCCTCAAAAATTCTGCTAGAAGTAGCGGGATATTGCTACATAGCCGTCGTGATTAAAGGAGAACCGCCAAACTTGTTCATCCAAAAAATACGACAAACCGTTAGTAATCTCATCCTTAATTATGGTCAAGTAATTCACGAGTTTAACGGCGATCCGGGTACTATACCGGACTCGCTGCACCCCTGTATAAAAACTTTATTCGACCCGCTACAAACGGAAAAATCAACAAAACCCCCGATCGCCCTAGCTGCTATCAGTTTAGCCACCTTGAGCTTAATCTTAGTACCTTGGGGAATTTATCAGTACCGCAGCAGTGTTGAGCGCCGCCTCGAAGCAAATGCCATCGCAGCTTTAGCATCCACTCCCGAATTAGCAGTTTACCGCTTAGATGTGGCAGTTGATGGCAAAACTTTAAAGCTAAGCGGTAAGTTGCCAAATCAAGAATTGCGGGCACAAGCAGAAAAAATAGCCGCATCAACTGCACCAAAATTGCAATTAGATAATAGAATTATAGCTGTAGATGTCCCCCCAGATCCAGTTTTGACGGCGGCTGAGGTGCAGCGGATTACCGCCGTTTTGAACCAGAGAGAGGGCGTTTCTATTTCTACGCGGTATGGCGATCGCAAACTTACAGTAGAGGGCCGAGTTAGAGACGGTGCAGAGGCACAGAAAATAGCTCAGTCCCTGAAGCAAATTCCCGGTGTTCAGTCGGTCATCAGTACGATTAAATTAGAGCCGCTGAAGATTACAACCCGCATCTACTTCGAGCAAGGAACGACAAAATTAGACTCAACAGATGAAGAAATCATCGCCAGTGTCAAAAAATTCATGGATCAATATCCTCAAAAACAGATTAAGATAATTGGGCACAGCGATCGAAGAGGAGAACTTGCTACAAATCAACAGTTGTCGCTCAGGCGTGCCGCAGCCGTGCGAGATGCTTTAGTGCGGCAAGGTGCTGATCCAAAGCGCCTCCAAACGGTTGGCATCCCCCATCCTCCTGCCGACGTGGAACCTAATCAACCGCGAATTTTAAGCAGGTGCGTGCTATTTGAACCCATAACTAAGACCATAAACACTAAATAATTATGTCAGTTACTATAGCTAAAAAAATGTGTATGATCGGCGATTTTGGCGTGGGCAAAACCAGCCTGATCCGCCGTTTTGTCGATCGGCAATTCAGCGACCAATACCTCTCCACCGTGGGAGTAAAAATTTCTCGCAAAAACGTAGAATTAGAAGGCGTAAAACAGCGGGAAAACGTGACTGCACAGTTGCTGATTTGGGACTTAGAAGGCCATACAAAATTCAAAGGAATAGCACCGACTTACTTGCAGGGAGCTAGCGGCGTTTTAATCGTTGCCGATGTCAGCCGATCCGAAACAGTTGAGCGAATCTCCGAACACATTCAGCTTTTTTCTTCAGTCAACCCTAAAGGCTCAATTATCGTCGCTTTGAACAAAGTAGACTTGATTGACGAGGAAAAATTGGCGCTGCTAGTGGAAATATCCCATTCCATAAGTAAAGACAAAGTAATAGCAGTGTGCACGACATCTGCTAAAACAGGCAAAGACGTTGATGAAATTTTCTACAAACTAGCTTACACAATGGTAGAACAATTATGAATCCACTGTTAAGAAAACTGTTAGGCCCGCGACAAACACAGTATTTTGTAGTTAATCACCATTTTATCATTCAGGCAACCTCCGCCGAAGTGCAGCATTATGCCGATACTCCGGGCGAGGCGATACCCGGTGCAGATGCGCGCCTAAGTTTTCCCGAACTGATTGGCATTGAAAATATCCTCATGTCTATCATTATGGGACGGTTGCCGGGTTTTGAAGTCAAAGGTATCGCTCGGTTTGCCGACCCGAACCGCCCTTTATACTTTGATATGTTGGCTATCAAATATGAAGAAGAACAAGAAGATGTGCCAAGTAAATTGCTAATTTTGATTGAAGATACCACCGAAAAGATGGTAATGAAGCAATCCTTGATTCAGAGGGCGAATGAAGCTAATCTTTTGGTTAGTGCCTTAGCCGCTTCTAAAGATTATATAGATAAAGTTATTCGTTCGATGGGCGATGCTTTGTTGGTGACAACAACATTAGGAACTATCAAAACAATCAATCAATCTGCACAATGGTTATTTGGGTATAGCGAAGCAGAATTGATCGGCAACCCCCTGTCTTTAATAGTAGTAGAAGAAACATTAATTTACCAAGCTCGCCACCGCTATATTTTGTCTCAAAAAGAGCTGCGGAGAGAACTAGAAATAGTCTGCACTACAAAAGCAGGAGAAGAAATTTGGGTAGAATTTTCCTGTTCGGCAATTCAGACAGAACTAGAGGGACTTTACGATTTCATTTATATAGGTAGGGACATCACAGAACGCAAACAACAAGAAATAGAAATTCGTCGTTCTTTAGCAAAAGAGCAAGAACTCAGACAGGTAAAATCTCGTTTTTTCTCGATGATTGCTCACGAATTCGGCAATCCTTTAAGTACAGTATTATTTGCTACTAAAATCCTCCAAGACTACGGCGACGATATCACCCACGCGGAAAAACAACAATACCTGCAACACGTTAAATCAGCATCTCAACAGATGGCTCAGCTATTAGATGACGTGCGGTTGCTAAGCAGCGCCGAAGCAGGAAAACTCGAATTTTATCCCGCACCAGTTGACTTAAAAAAATTTTGCAGCGAGTTAGTAGAATCAATTAAAATTAGTTCTGGAAAAAATCATACAATTAACTTTATTTATCAAGAATTAGTTACGCCCGCGAAACAAAATGATACCGACTCGCAGGAAACGCAACAGTGGCCCGCACTAGATCCAAAATTGCTGCGGCACATCTTGACAAATTTGCTGTCAAATGCTGTCAAATATTCGCCCCTCAATAGCCATATTTATTTTGAATTAAATTGTCACAATAATGAAGAAGCTACATTTAAAATTAAAGACGCAGGTATTGGCATTCCTCTCGAAGACCAAGAACAACTCTTTGAATCTTATTATCGAGCCAAAAATGTCGGAAAAATACCCGGTACAGGACTGGGTTTATCCATAGTCAAGCAGTGTGTAGACTTGCACGGAGGTCAAATCGAATTTTCGAGTGAGATAGGGCTAGGCACTACCTTTATAGTCAGAATTCCATTTGAGAAACAGAGATAAATAAATTAATTTTATATAATTAGATCCAGAGGGCGCCTTCAATACTAAAAACCTCACATGAAAACCTTGTTAAAAAAACTGTTAGTTCCCCACAACTTGGAGTACCTAGCACTGGATAAAAACTTTTTAATCCAAGAAATCTCTCTGAAAGTGCAGCGGTTTGCGGACTGTCCCGAGGAAGTAGTCGCCGGCAACGATGTCCGCATTCCCTTTCCCGAATTAGTGGGAACTGAAGAAATTTTAATCGATATTTTTGAGAAACGTTTACCAAATTTTGAATTAAAAGCGATGACGCGACTATTAGAAAATGGTTCGCGACTTTATTTTGATATGTATATAGTCGAGTTCACCAATGACGAGAATTATCAGAGATTAATTATATTTTTTCAAGACGTAAGCGACAGGATGGCTTTAGAACAAACTCTAGTGCAAGCTACCAATGAAATGGATATTTTATTGAGTACCTTAGCTGCTACTAATAATTATGTTGAAAAAATTATTACTTCAATGGCCGAAGTTTTGTTGGTAACAACAGCCTCGGGAAAAATTAAAAAAGTCAATCAAGCGGCTCAAGATTTGTTCAGTTACAGCGAATCAGAATTAGTAGGCCAGCAAATAGACGCTCTTGCGGCTTTTGGCTCCTCTTTGCAAGCACTCAGCCAGGAGCCTCAACACTTGCAAACTAACGCCGAAGTAATTTGCACGGCAAAAACCGGAGAAAAGCTAACAGTTTCGTTTTCCTGTACGGCGATTTCGACTGATATTAAAGGTTTTTCTGGCTCAGGACCCGCCCTTCAAGATTTCGTGTACATTGGCCGCGATGTCACAGATAGACAGCGCGCCCGCAAGCGACAAATAACTCAGTACGTCACCACTCGCATCCTGTCGGCATCCGAAACAATCAAAAAAGCTATAGCAGCTATTCTCCCCGTAATTTGTGACAGCTTGGGATGGGATACTGCCGAACTTTGGATGCCCGAATCTGGGGAAAAACTGCTGTCAGAAACTAAGAGAATAACTGCGGTTTCCGACCCCAATTTGCTTCGCTGCGTCGCCAGTTGGACAAAACGCTCAGTTTCTATCCCCAAATTTGCCGAATTTACCGAACAAATGACTTGTGCGTTTGGCGAAGGATTACCCGGTTTCGTTTGGGCTAGCGGTTCCTCTCAGTGGATTGCCGATGTCGCAAAAAGCGACAGTTGTATGCGCCGCGAAATCGCTGCTGAAGAAGGGCTGCACGGAGCTTTTGGTTTTCCAATTGTGGGCGACTACGACCCGGACAATTCTGCAAAGTCTGTGTTGGGGGTGATGATTTTATTCAGCCGCGAAGTGCAGTGTTTTGATGAAGAATTGCTCCAGATAATGGCAACCATCGGCAGCCAACTCGGTCAATTTATCAAGCGTAAGCAAGCGGAAATAGCTTTGCGGGAAAGCGAAGAACAACTGCGAGACTTATTTGAAAATGCTACTGACTTAATTCAAAGTATTGGAGCCGACGGTCATTTTTTGTATGTAAATCGGGCTTGGCGGGAAACTCTGGGCTACACCGAAGCAGACATTGCTCAAATGACTGTTTTTGATATCATTCATCCGAACAGTTCGCCAGAGTCTCTGGATATATTGTATCAAGCTATTACCGAACAGACGGTAAATGAAAATACATTGTATCCAGACTCTATTGAACTAACATTTATTACTAAATATCAGGAAAAAATTTTACTAGAAGGCAGCATAAGCTGTAAATTTGCGGTAGGTTCGCTAGTAGCAATTCGCGCTATTTTGCGAGACATTACTGCTCGAAAAATGACCGAAGACGCCCTAGCAAAATCTGTGTCCCTGCTGCTAGCAACTTTTGATTCTACTGCGGACGGTATTTTAGCGATTGACAGGAGCGGAAAAATCGTCACTTTCAATCGACAATTTGTGGAAATGTGGGGCATCCCTGATGAAGTGATGGCACTGCGAGACGAAGCCACAACGATCGCCTTTGTGCTGAACCAACTCAAAGAACCCCAAGCATTTCAAGAAAGAATACAATCGCTTTACGAGCAGCCAGAAGCCGAAAGTTACGACTTGTTGGAATTTCAAGACGGCAGATTTTTTGAACGCTATTCGCAACCGCAGCGGCTGGGGAATACAATTATCGGCAGAGTGTGGAGTTACCACGACATTACGGAACGCAAACAAGCAGAAGATGCCCTGCGGGAAGAACAAGAAAAATCAGAAAAGCTGCTGTTAAATATCTTGCCCAAGGCAATAGCAGAACGCCTCAAGAAAAACGAAACTACTATTGCCGAATACTTTCCGGAAGTGACTGTTTTGTTCGCCGACATTGTGGGGTTTACTGCTTTGTCTGCTGTCATGAATCCGATCGAACTCGTGGATCTCCTAAATAAGATTTTCTCAGGATTCGACCTTTTGTGCGAACGGCACGGTTTAGAGAAAATCAAGACCATCGGCGACGCATACATGGCAGTAGGAGGGCTGCCTGAACCCAGGGCAGATCACGCAGATGCGATCGCCAAAATTGCCCTAGATATGCAAGCAGAAATAGCCAGATTTAATGCTAATAATAATAAATATTTTAGCATCCGCATCGGCATTCACAGCGGCGCGGTTGTTGCCGGAGTAATTGGTATAAAGAAGTTTATTTATGATTTATGGGGCGACACGGTAAATATTGCTTCCCGCATGGAATCTCAGGGTTTGCCTTGGCGGATTCAAGTGAGCGAAACTACTTATAAATTGTTGGAAAACAAATATTTATTTCAGGAGCGAGGAATGATTGAAGTTAAAGGCAAAGGGGTAATGAAAACTTATATTCTCATTGGTCGAAAATCAGGCAGCTCATCAGTCATCAATCATCTGGCTGATGACTAAAAGTATTGCTAAAGTTAATTAGCAATATTTTTTTACCAAGACTAATGGAACTTGCTAATTTGTCGGCAAATTTACGATCGCCCGACGAAGCTGTCGATCGCCACCCTGTGACGGTTGCGCCCTCAACTTCGCTCGCAGAGGCGAGCGCCCTGATGCGTCGGACGAGCAACCCTTGCCCACTGCCTAATTCACCTGCATTTCCCGACTCAAACGAAACTGTAAAAGCATCTATTAGTTGCGTCTTAGTTGTCGATGAAAATCAGCTAGTCGGACTGCTAAGCCCGGAAGATGTGCTGAACTTAGCCGCCGCCCAATACGGATGGCAAGGCATGAAAGTTGCCGACGCAATGACGCGGAATTTAATTGTCTTACAAGAATCAGAATTTACAGATCTTAATACCGCATTCAAGCTATTTTGTCAATACTCGATCGATTGCTTGCCAATTGTAGATGAACGGGGTCAGCCAGTAGGTATAGTCAGCGAAAAAAGGATTCGCCCAGCAATGTATAGCTGGATCGAGGCACTGCATCAAGAAGTGGCAAAACTCCAGGAACAATGCGAACTGTTAGAAGGCAATTGTGAACTAGAAAAAGCCAGCGATCGCCAAAATGCCGAAAATGCGATGCGGCAGAGCGAGGCGCGCTACCTGGCGATTGTGGAAGACCAAACCGAACTGATTTGCCGCTACCTCCCAGACGGTAAAATAACTTTTGTCAATCAAGCTTACTGCCGTTATTTCGGCCTGCAGCCGTTCGACTTACTCGGCAAATGCTTCATGTCCATGCTGCCAGAAGCAGACCGAGAAATTTTTCAACAGCAATATACTTCTGTGTCTCCCGACAACCCTATTTTTACCTGCGAGCACCAAGTAATTTTGCCGAGCGGGGAAATTCGCTGGCACCAGTGGATCGATCGGGCGATATTCGACGAGAGCGGACAAATCGTCGAGTATCAAGCTGCTGGCCGGGATGTCACGGATCGCAAACAAGCAGAAATCGCTTTGCAGCAGCTCAATGCAGAGTTAGAACGGAGAGTGCAGCAGCGGACACAATGGTACGAAATGGCAGTATCGGCAGGCAAAGTGGGGGTTTGGGACTGGAATTTGGAAACCGACGAAATCTATATTGCTCCGTCTTTGAAAGCTTTGTTGGGGTATCAGGACGCAGAGATTCCTAACCGCATGGAAAATTGGGCGTCTCAGGTTCATCCCGACGATCGAGTTGCAGTCGAGGAAGCAGTAAATGCTTATCTAGAGGGTGTGACAGAAATTTATGAAGTAGAACACCGGATGCTGCGTAAAGACGGCAGCACCTGCTGGATACTTGCCCGCGGCAGCGCGATCCGATCAGCTTCTGGCAAGGCCTTGCGCCTGACTGGCACTGACACCGACATTACCGATCGCAAATTGACCGAAGAAAAACTCCAAAACTCCGAAGCTGAACTGCTGGCACTGTTTAACGCCATGACCGATATCGTCCTGGTTTTCGACGCAAGCGGCCGCTACCTCAAAATCGCCCCCACGGCTCCCGAACTGCTGTACAAACCTGCTCCTGAAGTGCTGGGCAAAACCGTCGCCGAAATCTTCCCAGAAGCGGAAGCTAATTTTGCTCTGATCCACATTCGCCAAACATTGGCATCTGGCCAAACCCACAGAATTGAATACAGGATGGAAATTGGCTGCAAATTATTTTGGTTTGATGCCAGTATTTCGCCCCTGGATTGTGATCGGGTGAT
Source organism: Microcoleus sp. B3-D7 (assembly GCF_036705305.1). Classification (NCBI taxonomy): domain Bacteria; kingdom Bacillati; phylum Cyanobacteriota; class Cyanophyceae; order Oscillatoriales; family Microcoleaceae; genus Microcoleus; species Microcoleus sp. B3-D7. The sequence continues at coordinate 119,852 of NZ_JAUBUE010000001.1, forward strand.
GTGGGTCGCCCGAGACATTACCGCTCGCAAACAGGCAGAAGCTGCACTGCAAAAGAGTGAGGAAAAGTTTCGCAACTTATTTGACGATGCTCCGATCGCGCTTGGTTTGGCAAGCCTGCGCGACTTCCGCACGATCAAAGTGAATGGAGCTCACCGCCAGATGTTGGGCTACAGCGATTCTGAGTTGGCTAGCATGACTTTTACTGAACTCACGCATCCAGAAGATTTACAAGCAGATGTAGAGGAAGTCAAGGAGTTGATCTGTGGCAAGATTTCTCGCTTCCAAAGGGAAAAACGCTTGATTAAGAAGAATGGCGAGCTGATGTGGGCAAACTTGACGGTGACGCTGATCCGCGATCGCGAGGGCATTCCTCTCTACAGCATGGGGGCGATCGAAGATATCAGTTATCGTAAGCGAGCAGAAATGGAATTTCAGCAGTTAAAAGAACGCCTGCAATTTTTACTTGGTTCTAATCCGGCGGTAATTTTTACAGCCGCACCGATGGAGGACTTTTGTACTACTTACATCAGCGACAACGTTCAGACAATCTTTGGCTACGACCCCCAACAATTGTTAGCAGATTGTAAATTTTGGTCTAGCAGGATTCACCCTGAAGATCGACCACAATTTCTAGTAAATTTTTCGGATTTGTCCGAGGAAAAAAATTGCATTTGCGAGTATCGTTTTCTACACCAAGACGGAATTTACCGTTGGCTAAGGACGGAACTAAAACTATTGGTTGACAGCATGGGCATTCCGATCGAAATTATTGGTTATGCCGCTGATATCAGCAATTCTAAATATGCCGAACTCGCTAGGGGGCAGCAGTTCGAGCAAGAACGGCTTGTGGAGGCGATCGCCCGTCGTGTCCGCCAGTCTTTGCAATTAGAGGAAATTCTCAACACCACGGTTGCCGAACTCCAGCAAGTATTATTAGCCGATCGAGTTTTGGTTTATCAACTTTTACCCACAAGCGGCGGGCGAGTAATTGCTGAAGCCGTGGCCCAAGGATGCAGCCAACTCGTGGATAGATATTTTGGGGAAGAGGTTTTTCCGATCCAAAGTTATCAGCTTTATCTGCAAGGGCGAATTTCTGCGATCTCCGAACTAGATGACCCCTCCATTACACCTTGTGTGGTGGAGTTTATGAAACACATTCAAGTTAGGGCAAAGTTAGTAGTGCCGATTATTCAGCACAGCCAAGTTTGGGGATTGCTGATCGCCCACCAATGCGATCGCCCTCGTGATTGGAAAGAATGGGAAATCAATTTATTTCAGCAGTTGGTGAATCAATTGGCGATCGCCATTCAGCAATCTCTACTTTACCAGCAACTGCAAGCTGAACTGAGCGATCGCAAACAAGCAGAAGCAAATTTGAAAAACTCCCTCAGAGAAAAAGAAATTTTGCTCAAAGAAATTCACCACCGCGTCAAAAACAACCTCTGCGTAGTTGCCAGTCTGTTAGAATTGCAATCAAACACAGTTGCCGACCCGCAAGTAAGCAAAATGTTTGAAGAAAGTCAGAATCGCCTTTATTCTATGGCTCTGATTCACGAAAAACTGTACCGCTCGACTAACCTAGCCCAAATTAATTTTGGCGAATATCTCGAAGATTTGGTAAGTAATTTGTTTCACTCTTACAATATTAGCAACAACCAAATTCAGTTGCAGGTATTAGCTGAGCCAATTTCCCTAAATCTTGAAACTGCTACTCCCTGCGGTTTAATTGCCAATGAATTGGTTTCAAATACCCTGAAACACGCTTTTCCTGATGGCACAACTGGTACAGTTAGTGTTGAATGCTATCAAACGGGAGAGCAAGAAATCAACCTCTTAGTTAAGGACAACGGCATTGGCTTTCCTCAAAACTTAGATTTTCGGAAGACTCATTCGATGGGGTTTCAAGTTGTCTGTACTTTGACCGAGCAGTTAGAAGGAACTATCGAAATATCCCGAGAATTGGGTACATCTTTTCACTTAAAATTTAACGAGTTAAACTACTTTCAAAGATTGTAATAATATGAGCTTGGTCGAAAAACCCATTCAGATTTTGATTGTCGAAGACGAACTGTTAATTGCTAAAAATTTATCCCCTAAATTAGAAAAATTGGGATATCAAGTCGCTGATATCGTTTCTTCTGGAGCGGATGCCATCCAGCGCGCCCGCGAACTAAGACCCGATTTAATTTTAATGGACATAGTTATCAAAGGCGACATTGACGGCATAGAAACAGCAGCAATAATTAATCAAGAATTAGATATACCAATTATCTATACAACTGCCTATGCTGACGACGAAACTTTGCTGCGAGCCGAAAATACGGGTTCTTACGGCTACCTGCTCAAACCTTTTAAAGAAAGAGAAATGCACGCCACTATCAAGATAGCACTTAGCAAACACCAAGAAGCAGTTATCCTGAAAAAAATAATGGCCTTAGCAGCAGAAAAAAGCGAAAGCAGATCGCGGTTTATTTCGATGGCTTTCCACGATTTAAATACTCCTTTAACTACTATACAGTTATCGGCTGAAATGCTAGAAGATAGCGACTTGCATAGAACCCCCGGAACGAAGAATAAAAATGTTGCTCGCATTAAAAAAGCAGTCAGTAATATGAGTGGGTTGCTGGAAGATATTTTAATGCTTAGCAAAGCAGAAGCAGGGAAAATTTCCTTAAATTTAAATCCGATTAATGCCACGGATTTATGCAATTCTATTTTAGAAGAGCTGCAACCTATTGTCACCGACAAACACCTAGTACATTTCCGCAGTCACACAAATCCGCTGCACGCCAATCTTGATGCCAAACTACTGCACCACCTTCTGACTAATTTGCTTTCAAACGCTATTAAATATTCTCCAAACGGCGGCAAGGTAAGTTTAGACTTAAGCTGCGAAAACCAACAAATAATTTTGTGCGTTCGAGATGAGGGAATTGGGATGACACCGGAATATCAAGGAAAACTATTTCAGCAGTTTGAACGGGGTGCTAATGTAGGCAATATTAAAGGATCGGGTTTGGGACTCTGCATTGTCAAACACATAGTTGACCTGCACGGCGGTACAATAAGTGTGGAAAGTGCGATCGACAAAGGTACTACATTTATTGTCGCGCTGCCTTTTTGTGGTGACGATAACAGCTAACAGTTAACAGTTAACATTAGTCATTGTCAGCAAAATCTATTGGGAGACAAAAGTTTGATCGCCCTATCTTCTTCTCCCCCCGCCGCCTTCGCAAATCGCTCAGCCAAAGCAGGTACAATCACCAAAGGATTGCTGAGCCCCGAAAAAACGTGCAATCCAGGGCGATCGGCAATCGACCCCACTACAGGCAAATTATCAGCGCTGAATGCCACACTACACTCGTGCCAAGTTGCCGGTAAGCCTGCCAAATCAGGCAAAACCTTGCGGATTCCTGCACGAATTGCCGTTTCGCTGGTTTCGCGATCGACTTTAGCATTCAAATCGCTCAAAGTGCGAGACAATTGCCCGATACGCAAACTCCCATCCTTAAACCCAATTGCACCCGCATCTAAAATCGGTGGCTGTAACTCTTTACCCGGTTCATCCCAAAGAAAATCCACCTCAATTCTACTCGATTCAGCTTCCAATTCAAAACGTTTTAATACCGCAGGCATCACCAAAGTCCTGAGTTTCAAATCCACAGGTGCAGTTTCCAAAATCTCGGTGCGAGTGAAATAAACTCCCACAGAAACAGCAGCCAGCTTCAGTAAACTCCGACTCCAACCTCCAGCACAAATAACCGTATTTTCGCAGGCATAACTTTCGTGTAGCGTCTGGACTCCCGAAATCCGATTTCCCTGTTTGATAAACCCAATTACTTCAGCAAATTCTATAGTTCCTCCCAACCGCAGAAACCCTTGACAATAAGCTTTATTTGTGGCAGTCGGCGAAATGTGACCGTGACGCACAGTCAGAGCTCCGGCGATCGCGCTTTTATTCAGCAAAGGTTCCAACTCGCCAGCTTCTGCAACACTCAAAAGCTGCGGAATGATCGCAAAATGCGCGTAATTAGCCGCCACTTTTTCGGCATCATTGCCCGCATCAATTGTCAGCAACAAATCCAACTCGCGAAACTCAGTATCAGCATCTAATTCCGCCGATAAATGGCGGTGGCGTTCGATACCTTCCCGAGACAATTGCCGAGTTAAATCAGTCGTTCCCGACCAATAAGCCAAGCCGCCATAACTAAAACGAGTAGCATTTTGCATGGTAGCATCTCGTTCCAAAAGCAGCACAGCACAACCTTTTTTTGCCAGTTCGTAACTCAGTGCCGCACCGGTAATGCCACCGCCGACAACAATCCAATCGTAACTTTTCATGGGCAACTCAAAGGGAATGAAAATATCATGCTTAGATTTTAGCTTACGTTTTTTCGGAACCAATCGAAAAACCTCTACCTACAGGAAGAGGCTGCCTGCGATCGGCATAACTGAAACTTCCACCCGTCGGGAGATGTTTGCGTAGAGATATTTTTCGTTCAATAGTAGGAATTAGAGTCAGCAAAAAATTAGAAATACCAGAGAGGTTTTTATGAGTATCGACAAACCAGGCAAAGATATGGAGCGCACTGCCAATCCGGGCGATCGCATTTCCGACAAACCGCAAACCATTGAAGAAAAAGCGCAGCAACTGGCGGTAGACCACGTACCCGACATCACGGGAGATGTTGTTACAGTTCCAACTTATGTGATCGTCGAAGAACCCGATGGGGAAAAGAAAGCTTTGCACCACGTCAAAGACGCCGACGAAATTTCCGACGTAATTCGGCAGGCCCGCGTTGACGAAAATGGCGAGCGGATTTGGGATTAAGTTCAATCCAATAAAAATGGGTTTGTTGTACAAAAGTTACTGTAGAAATCATGGAAACAAATCAAAGAAATAGTACCCCTTATCCCAATATTCCGCCGATTCTCGAAAGTGACGACTCAGAGTATCGCGACGCCGGCATTACGAGTACGCTTTCAGTTGCAGGCCATCCCATCCACCCCATCATCGTGATCTTTCCGGTAGCCTTTTTAGTAGGAGCCGCGGGCACGGACATCGGTTATTGGCTGACAAGCGATCCGTTTTGGGCCAGAGCTTCGGTTTGGCTGATGGGTGTCGGTTTTGCTGCGGGGATTTTGGCAGCAATCACGGGCTTTTTAGATTTTTTCAAAGTTAAAAGAGTGCGCGCTCGCAGTGCTGGCTGGTTGCACATGGGCGGCAATGTGGCGGTTATGGTACTTACCCTGATTAACTTGCTGTTGCGCCAAGGAAATCCGGCGGAGCCGATCGTATATACAGGTTTAGCAATATCGATCGTCGTTGCAACCTTGCTGGGCATTACAGGCTGGTTCGGCGGCGAACTAAGTTTTCGCCATAAAATCGGCGTCATCGGCCCTACCAGTCATAATTCGTAGGTTTATGACCATTTGTAGTAGGGACTTCCGTCCCTCTTCATTTGACACTTTAGGACTAAAGTCCTTACTACAAACTTAAAGATTGTCCCAGCCAATTGAGATAAGCATCGCTGCCAGCGATAATAGGAATAGCAATAATTTCGGGAACTTCATAGGAATGGAGTTCCTGAACTTTTGTTTTTAAAGCCTCAAATTTAGCCAAATCAGTTTTAATCACCAACTGCCACTCTGACTCGGAATGAATCTCGCCTTGCCAACTATAAATAGAGCGAATCGGCGACAAACTCACACAAGCAGCCAGCTTGTGTTCAACTAGAGATTTAGCGAGATTCTCCGCCTCCGCTTCCGATGCCACAGTTACCAGCACGACGCCAAAATTAACAGTCATAACGATTTGAGATTTGAGATTTGAGATTAAAGATTTGATTTCAACAGAAAACCTTGAACTTAGTCACTTGTAGCGCAACGGCCCAGGCTACGTCCGGCGTGGATATCTGCCACTTTTAATAATTCTAGGACTTAGGCACCGATGCCTAGAAACCGGGTTTTTCAACCAAAATACTTGGTTTAAACCCTCAATCTCGGTAAAAAAACCCGGTTTCTTTGTGCGCGAGTGCGTCCATTGATTTTAAAACAGTGCCAGCGGGACGCTCGCACTCGCCTATAATTCCATAGTTACCAGATTTGATATTCCCAATTACCAATTCCCCATTACCCATTACCCATTTTTAATTTCCGTAACTTCCCAAGAATTGACTTTGCCAGCCCCAGCTAAAGAAAAATAGCGCCTAGTAGATTCCGGCAAAATAGCTCCCGCCAACAAAGCATTATCTAAATTAGCTCCTATTAACGTCGCCTCGCTCAAATCGGCCGCCATCAAATCTGCTTGACACAACTTTGCCCAATTCAGATTTGCCCCTCTCAAACAACTTCCCCTCAACTTAGCCCCGGTTAAGTTTGCACCCGCCAACTTCACCCCACGCAACTGAGCCGCGCTGAAATTCGCCCCTGCCAAATTCGAGCCTTCCAAATTAGCTCCCATTAGTTTAGCTTCGCTCACGTTAACTCCGCTTAAATCTGCACCGCAGAGATTCACCCCTGTCAACTGCGCTCGCCGCAGACTGACTCCGGTTAATTGAGCTCCAAAAAGTTTTGCATTATTGAGCCTTGCACCGTAAAGGTTAGCCCACTTAAAATTAGCTCCCGTCAGATTCGCGCCCAGCAAGTTAACTAATTGCAAGTCGGCGCTGCACAAATTGGCATTCCACAACACAGCGCCCCGCAGGTTGGCGCTAGTTAAAGTTGCGCCGCTTAACTTTACTCTGGGCAATTTTGCTTTTACCAAAAAAGCTCCACTCAAATTAGCTTTTGTCAAATCTGCACCCGAAAGTTGGGTTTCGCCCATTTTGGCAAAAGTCAGATTTGTTCTTTGCATCTGTGCATCGTTGAGTGTTGCTTTGGTGAGAAACGCCCTGCTGAGGTTCGCCCCGGAAAGATTAGCTCGCGAAAGGTTGACTCCGATTAAGATTGCTCCGCTGAGGTTTTTCCCGCTGAGGTCGGCTCCAGTAAAGTCTCTTTGTCCTTTTTCGTAATTGTTGAGCAGTTCACTAACTTCCATAGGGCATCATACCTTCTATGATTGTGGGGTTTCGATCCAGAAATCTTTACTGTTAAGGTTGTTTCAGAAAGGAAACTGTTTCAGAAAGGAAACTGTTTTAGCGTTTGCCTCAAACGGTATAAATTTCCTTAACATCACTTTCTGTTTAAAGGCAATCTCTTAATAAAGATTTTATATCTTCCACGGGGTAGCGATCGCGCTTTCGGTATTTTTGAATTAAAAGTTAATATTTTTTGAGATAGATACTCCTTGCTTAACGATCGACAGTAATTCGCAACTTCAGGCGCAGCGTGCCCTTGAACCCTGCGGGAGGTTGCCAGGAACTCAAGGCCCTCTTGAGAGTTTCTACGGCGTCTGTTGCTTGCAGCGTCGAGGTTTGAGGGTCGATCGCCAATCGGGCAACGCGGCCGTCTTGTACCGATAACTCCCATACCGTTTCACCGCTAACCCCCGCCGGGAGATTAACAGATTGCAGGTATTGAGTCAAAGCCGCGATCGCCCCGGCATCCAACCCTTCGGCGCTAACTACTTGGAGGCGAGAAACCAAAGGCTTCGGGCGTTGCAACTCACCGTAACCGGGCTGCCGCGGCATAGCAGGAGCTGGACTCACTGGTGCCGAGTTGCGAGTCGAGGTAACGCTGCGAGAGCCACCCCTAGTTTGCTCTGCCCCTCCCGACTCGAAAATACCCTCATAGCTGACACCCTGCGGCAATTCCACAGGCACTTGCACTCGACGACGAGTTCCATCTGGTTCGACTCGCACTTCTTCGCTCACAGCCACAAAAGCCGTGTATTCCGACAGCAACCGATAAGTCAGAGCAGTATTAGTCACAGCTTCCACCAAAGATTTAGTCTCGCCACCAAACATTTGATTCATTAAATCTTTAATGCGCGATCGACCCCAAAGCTGAGCTACCGCCGAATTGCCAAAATCCGTAGCGTTTGCTGCGACTGATGTTGACTCCCGCTGCCTCCCGCCGGATTGAGCAAAATTAACAGGTAAAACTTGCTCGTAAGCTTTGCCGCCGGCAAGAGTGCCGCGGATGCGAAGTTGACCGTTAGTTCGATCGGCCTTTTTGCCAAACAAAACCAGCGGCTGACTCGCAAACAAGTCTGGGGGTGCGATCGGATAAATTTCTGGTTTTTCCCCCATTCCCTCCCAACTAATTTGAATCTCAGTCAATACCGGACGATTAATTTCCCGAAAAAACTTTTCTGCCGCTTCTGCTGACGGTTCATCTTGACGAATTACTTGAGACGTGCCTCTTCCCACTTCCGCCAAACGGTTAATCAAAAACCGATTCACCGAACCGCCGACACCAAAACTATAAAGTCGATTTCCCGGTTTCAGACTCCCCTGAACCCTGGCTAGCACTTCATTTTCATTACCAATGTAACCGTCAGTAATTAGTACAATACTCCGCAGCCTTCCCGTTGCCGCCGCCGGAAAATTCATCACTGCTTGAATGCCGTTAAGCAGTTCAGTACCACCGTTTGCCTGCAACTTGTCGATATAATTTATGGCGCTTTGTCGGTTGGGAGCAGTATTTGCTAAAGGAGTTGTTGAAAGCGCTTGCGCAGTGTTGGCAAAATCAATAATAGTAAAAGTATCGTTGGGATTCAGCCCTTGAATGAAGCGGCGCATCAACTCCTTAGATTTTGCCAGCGGTTCGCCCTGCTGAGAACCGGAAGTATCCATCAGAAACACGACATCTTTGGGTACAATTTCATTAGTTTTGTAGTGTAATGCCGGAATCAGATAAGTAGCAAAATGACCGCCCCGCTTGTCCGATTGAGTCAAAATAGTTGCCCGAGTATTTTCGCCCGCGACTCGATAGCGCAAAATTAAATCTTTATTGGGAATTGTGTCTGAATTGGCTAATTGGACTTGCACAATATTGCCGCTGCGGTCAGTTGTAATTTGATGGGAAGTAGAGCGGACATCGCCGATCGCAACTCCGGCATCTATTTCTACCGACACAGCAATATTGTGACCAGATCGCGTTCCTGGAGGCAAGACAGGCGGGTTAATGCGATCGGCACCTGAACCATCGCCCCCCCTTAGCAAGGGGGGGTTGGGGGGGGTCGAATTTCCCGAAATATAGCGCGGCCCTACCACCATTGGAAACACAAATTCGTAATCGCCACCGAAAAACTTGAGACTTTCCGTGTAGCGAATCGTAACTTCAATTTTTTCTCCGGGTTTGATATTAGCGAGAGACTGAGTAAAAATATTGGATCGTTCTTGTTCCAACAAACCCGCAGTCCGGCCTTGCTTTCTGGCTTGTTCGTAAATTTCCAAAGCTTCCTCGCGGCGTTTGATATCAGCTTTAATAGTTCGTGATCCTATTTTAATTTCCATATCATCCACCGCCGCTTCGTCGGGCAAAGGAAATACATAAACAGCTTCTATAGATTCAGGAAAAGGATTTTCAAACTTCTGAACAACTTCGACGCGGGAGATATTACCAGCTATTTTGGCTTTAACTTCAGTCTGCTTGAGAGGAAAGACTTGTTCTGAGGTCGTATTTGGAGTTTTGACGAACAAACCGCCGACTGGACAGCGATTTTGTGGCGATCGTCCGCCATTGCAATTAACATCGTTACTAGCGAGGATTTTCGGCGACACAGAGGAATAATTTTCTCCAGGAGCTTTTGCCCGCGCCGTATTTGGAGCGAGCCACGCGCCACACTCGATGGCTGCGAGCAATGCGATACCAGCAGAAAGCAACCGTTGAGGGGATAGAACGCAGACAAACTTCATAGCTGTTTTTTTTTAGCAGACTTGAGGTGCTTTGTCTACCATGACTTTACGCTTCGCGAAACGTTCCTGAGTTAACTTTCTGGGAAAAATGACCAAGGGCGTAGGGCTGATTTTAGATTTTAGATTTTAGATTTTAGATTGACTCGCCTAGGGGCGGACTGGGCGCTGGAACTTTTGTCGAAGCCATGATTGTTCAGGGCGACTGCTGTCGGCCGCTCGATCCGTATTTGGGTGAGGTCGGTTGGGGCGATCGTCCGCGAACCCAAGCTAGAAGATTGTATGATAGTTAAATAATTAAATAACTCTAACCTCAACCTCTCAAGCTCTAATAAATTGAAAAAGCCATGAATTTTATTAACCCCAAAACCGACTTTGCCTTTAAAAAAATCTTCGGCTCTGCTGACAGCAAAGACATTTTGATTAGCTTCTTAAATGCCATCCTCTACGAAGCGCAGCCAGTCATCGAAGATTTAGAAATTCTTGACCCTTATTTAGCTCCCAAACTCAAAGGAGTCAAAGATACTTACTTGGATGTTAAAGCTAAAATTAGTGGTAGCAAAACAGTGATCATTGAAATGCAGGTATTGAATGTAGAATCTTTTGAAAAACGGATTTTATACAATGCTACCAAAGCTTACTCAGTGCAATTGAAAAGCGGAGAAAACTACAACCTATTAAATCCCGTGATTGCCTTGACGATTACAGATTTCCAAATGTTTGAGCATCTGGAAACAGTAATTTCGCGGTTTTGTATCAAAGAAAAAAACAACTTGGTCGATTATTTGGCGGATGAATTAGAATTTGTATTTGTTGAGTTGCCCAAATTTGACAAGACTTTAGCAGAATTAGAGACTCTGACTGATAAGTGGATATATTTCATGAAAACAGCTCGGACGTTAAGGTCTGTGCCGGAAGAGTTGGGAAATGTACCGGAACTCCGCAAAGCTTTTACAATTGCCAATGAAGCAAATCTCGATCCTGATGAATTGGAAGATTTAGAAAGGCGAGAAATTTTTATTCAAGACCAGCGCGGTGCAATTACCAAAGCTACCCGAATCGGGATAGAACAAGGAATAAGACAAGGCATCGAACAAGGCATCGAACAAGGCATCGAACAAGGCATCGAACAAGGCATCAAACAAGGAAATGTGACATTAATTGTTCGTCAGTTGGAGCGCAGTGTCGGCCTGCTGTCGCCGGAGATCAAAACCAGCATCGATCAGTTATCCGCTCAGCAATTAGAGAATCTAGGAGAGGCACTATTAGACTTTGCCAGTGTGTCAGATTTGACAACTTGGTTGCAAGCACATAACAATCGTCAATAATTTGGTCAAATGGGTGTAGGGGCAATCCCCCGTGGTTGCCCTTATGGATTACCTATGTCACATTTGAGTCTGACCTGACATTGAAACATCTAAAGTCGAAAATCCTATGAGCAAATTTGTGTTTGTGACTGGCGGCGTGGTTTCCAGCATCGGCAAGGGTATTGTCGGTGCTTCTTTGGGCCGCCTATTGAAGTCGCGGGACTATTCAGTGTCGATTTTGAAGCTAGACCCCTATATTAACGTTGACCCCGGCACTCTCAGCCCGTTTCAGCACGGAGAAGTTTTCGTAACGGAAGACGGTGCGGAAACTGACCTGGATTTGGGGCACTACGAGCGTTTTACCGATACTTCAATGTCTCGCCTCAATAGCGTCACCACTGGTTCCATTTATCAAGCGGTGATCAACAAAGAACGCCGTGGCGAGTATCAGGGGAGTACGGTGCAGGTGATTCCGCACATCACTAATGAGATTAAAGAGCGAATTCACCGAGTAGCCAAAAATACTAATCCCGATGTCGTGATTACAGAAATCGGCGGAACGGTGGGAGATATTGAATCTTTGCCATTTTTGGAGGCAATTCGCCAGTTTCGCAAGGATGTCGGCCGGCAAAATGTTGTGTATATGCACGTCACGCTGATACCTTGGATTCCTTCGGCTGGGGAGATGAAAACTAAACCGACTCAGCATTCGGTGAAGGAATTGCGGTCGATCGGCATTCAACCAGATATTTTAGTCTGTCGGTGCGATCGCCCGCTGTCTTTGGGCATGAAACAGAAATTGTCGGAATTCTGCAACGTACCCGAAGAATGTGTCATCACCTCTCAAGATGCTAAAAGTATCTACGAAGTACCCCTGATGATGGAACAGGAAGGTTTGGCGCAACAAACGCTCAATTTGCTGCAACTGGAACATCGCCAGCCAGATTTGCATCAGTGGCAAACTTTAGTCAACAGGCTTTACAGTCCCAATCACAAAATTGATATTGCTTTAGTTGGCAAATACGTGCGGTTGAACGATGCTTATCTTTCGGTAGTCGAAGCTTTGCGGCACGCGGCAATTGCGATCGGCTGCGACCTGAATTTGCGCTGGATTAACTCAGAAGATTTAGAATCGGGAAACCTCGATAATTATCTCAAAGATATCAACGGCATTCTTGTACCGGGAGGTTTTGGGGTTCGGGGAGTGGACGGCAAAATAGCGGCGATCGAATATGCTAAACACAACAAAATTCCATTTTTGGGATTGTGTTTGGGGATGCAGTGTGCTGTGATTGAATGGGCGCGCAACATCGCCCAACTAGAGGATGCCAACAGCGCTGAATTTGACCCGGATACATCAAATCCGGTAATTAATTTATTGCCAGAACAGCAAGATGTAGTCGATTTGGGCGGTACAATGCGACTGGGTTTGTATCCGTGCCGTGTCAACCCAGACACGCTAGCTTTCAAACTTTATCAGAAAGAAGTGATTTACGAGCGGCACCGCCATCGGTACGAATTTAACAACGCCTACCGCAATCTTTTCTTAGAATCAGGTTATGCCGTCTCCGGTACATCTCCAGACGGCCGATTGGTAGAAATGATCGAATTGCCCAACCATCCTTTTTTCATAGCCAGTCAATTTCACCCCGAATTCCAATCTCGACCTAGCACCCCCCACCCATTGTTTCAAGGGTTTATCCAGGCCGCTAGCATCCAGGGAAAGCAGGATGTTTTAGAAGATGAGGGTCGCGACTTGGTGGCCGGGAAAGTTGTCGCAAACTGATCTGATATCATGTGCGATCGATGAGTTCTGATATATTAGATGTCTGTAGGGGCGGTTCAGAATAGACAATATTCAAATCGCCCCTACAATGGACATTACAAAACCCACCCAACAGACCAATAGGATTTGATAGGGGTCGCACTTACCGGACTAGATATCGGGCAGCATTCTCAACGAGTGAAAAACCTCCCCCTCAACCCCTATGCTAGGGCTGGGGGGATAGTACCACAAGGGAGAAGGCAGAAGGGAGAAGGCAGAAGGTAAAAATGCTAATATTTTTCTTAACTTTTTACGGCTTTCAAGGGTGATACCAGTTTCCCAAAAAAATGCAACTTTAGGCAACTTCCCAACCCCGATAGTCATCTGTCATGCCCAATCTAAAATCTACAATCTAAAATCTAAAATGGTAGGAGTTGTCAAACTATCCTAAAATACCAGGAAACACAGGTTTGAGGAGGCTTTGTGGCTTATTGGAGCAAAATTACTTATGAGAAAAGTACATACATAATTGACCTTGACACTATTAGTGCTTTTTCTAGCGAACTGGATAACAAGCGTCTCACCTTTTGGCTGCCTAATAGCAGTCAGCCGATTATCCTCAATCCCCAAGGCAATTATGAGGCTTACAAGCAAGTTCTCGATTACCTCAAAAAAACCATTGATCGCAATTCTAGAGGCTCGTGGATTAAAATTCATTATGACCGCAAAGAATTTGCGATTGATATGAGTCGAATTAGCTCTTTTGCTTGTGAACAGAACGGTCGGCTAAGCTTTTGCCTGCCTGACAGCGCAACTAATATTATTATCCTCCGCCAAAGCAACCCGGAAACTTATCAAGAAATTCAGGAATACATTAAAAATACGACTGGACAATCTCTGCCATAAAAAAGTCATTAGTCATTGAAGGATGAAGGGAGACTATGTTTAGTAACTCCTCACATTGATTTTATTTTTTTTTGAGCTAAAGTGCTTAGGTTGCCCTCTCATTTTAGATATTAAAAAAGCGCAGTAAAATGCGCTGCTTTTTTAAATTTTAACTATTGAACAAGCTGCCAAGCTAATTTTGCCGCGCCTACCATGCCTGCTTGATTGCCCAATTCAGCAACCAATAACTGCAAATCTTCGCGAGAAGTCGGCAGAACCCGCCGCTCAATTTCTTCTCGAACCTGCGGCAAGAAAAATTCTGTACCTGCACTAATTCCACCGCCGATAATAATAGCTTCCGGCGTCAAAATATAAATGAGACTTGCCAAACCGATACCCAAATAGCGCCCGTAATTTTGCCAAAATTCTAAAGCTTTGGCATCTCCAGACTTAGCTAAGTTTGCTAATTCTATAGGTTCCAAACCCGTTTCTCGGCGAATTGCTTGCACCGAAACGTACTGTTCTAAAGAACCGCGATTGCCGCTGTTGCACTTCGGGCCGTCGGGATTTATAGTAATCAATCCTAGTTCTCCAGCCGCGCCTTGATGACCTACAAATAGTTTGCCGTCTAGGATAACTGCACCGCCGACGCCTGTACCTAAAGTTACTAAGATTAGGTTTTTAAAGTGCCTTCCTGCGCCCAACCAAGCTTCTCCCAATCCGGCACAGTTGGCATCATTTGCTAACATGGTCGGCAGTCCGGTTTTAGCTTCCACCCAGTCAGCGAGGGGGACGTTATGCCAGTTTTTGAGGTTAATTGCTACTCTGGCTATGCGGCCGGCGGCGTCTGCCGGGCCTGGAGTACCGATGCCGATCGCACTTACAGCATTTTCGACCGGATTCAGTTGTAAAATAGCATCGGTCATTGTAGCAAAAACGGCTTCTGGCGTTGCCTGCTGAGGAGTTGGAACAGTTAAGGATTGATGACAAATGCCGTCTTCGCCGAATCTGCCGAGTTTAATTGCGGTTCCGCCTAAGTCAATGCCGATTACTTGTGTCATTCGATGTGGGTTTTGGATGCAATAATTGGGGACTAATTTTAATATTATAAACCTATTGTATGTGCGCCTAAAACACCTTACAGATTAAGTTTGTAGTGAGGACCTAATTCTTCAAACTTCTCTTTTAAATCTATGATAATTAGCCCCGAAAAATGCCATTAATTATTAATAGTATTAGGTCGCTCGCAATACCTAGCAAAAATTATGGATCCCAGCGAGTTCGCCTATGGAATTTCGCCTAACTTACGTTGCGCTACCTCTCGGTTGTGCAAAGCATCGCGATAGTCTGGTTGGAGAGCAATTGCCTGGTTATAAGATGCGATCGCATCTTCAAATCTTCCTAAATTATACTGCTCATTCCCTCGCTCGCACCACGCCTCAGCATCTACATTAACTTCCGATTCTGCCTCCACAGCCTCTGCGCCTCTGCGGTTCACTTCCCCAGAAAAACCCAAACCATCCCCAACAAACACCGCCTCAATCACCCTCCCCTTTGTATCCTCCTCCTCAACCTCCGGCGGGAACCGTGTCAATATCTCCCGCCCAATTTGCCTCGCCACCTCTGACAATTCCCCGCTGCCAATTCTACCTAACAAAACCAGCCGCTGCGCCAGTTCCTGAAGCGATGCCACCGCATCCGTAGCAGCGGTGTCATCATGTTCGCCCTCTAACAATCTTTTGCCAAACCGTCGCAGCCAAGCAGCCAATTCACTATCTTTAAGGCGTTTTGCGATTAAGAATCCTGCTACATCCCCGCGACTCCAGCCGGCATTCACCCCTTCGAGAATTTCCATGAATTTCGACTCGTATTCCGCGTCAGTTAATGTTGGGCGGATAGCGGTATTTTCCGAAGGCGGGGAGGGTTTGGTTGGGGTTCCGAACAGCCGCTGAATTAGTCCTTTGATGAATAGCAGAATTTTGTTGAGCATTTGTGAGGTTGGGAGGGTGGGGTATTTTCTATTTTATAGCAATTATCAAAAATAGATTACATATTGATTGCCGGCGGTATCTGTAGGGACACGGCACTGCCGTGTCCGGGATGGCGACGCACAGCCAAAAATCACATGAAGTAGAATTAATCTACTTTAAAAGCGGATAATACAGTTCTCCTGTTGAGTTGATATAACCGGCCCTATCGCCCGCTAAATTCCCCGTTCCCATGAATACGTCAACTCTCCCCGCGCCTTTGATTGCACCGCCGGTATCCTGATCCAAAACGTACCGATTCACGGCATTTTGTTCGAGTTGTCCTGCCGCATTCGGATAAGGGAGTTTTGTACTAATTAATGCTAGTGCACCGGGTGGCATTAAGGCTTTGTCGGTGGCGATCGACCTTTCGGCAGTTACTGGCACTCCAATGCTTCCTGTGGCTGGAACTCCATTAGTATCCCGGAAGAATACAAAGCTTTCATTTTTCGGCAAATATTTGTTCATATCTGCGGGAAAGTTAGTGAAATATTCCCTTAGTTTCGGCAAATTTAACTCTTCTAAAGTAAACTTTCCGTCTTTAACTAATTCTCGCCCGACTCCTGTATAACTGTGACTGGTTTTGCCTGCAAAACCGACGGTCATCACGCTACCATCTGTTAGCTGCAATCTCGCAGAACCTTGGACGTGCACGAGAAATGCCTGGAATCGATCGCGCAACCAAACTAATTCTAATCCTCGCAGCAATCCTTTACTCGCCTGCAAAGCATCTTCGCCTTCTAATTGCAATCTTGTCGGGTGAGGTTTCGGCCAAGATGCCATGTTTGGCGGCATCCGGTACAGGGGATAACGGTATTCGGAATTAGGCGTGCGAGATGCTGCGTAAGTCGGCTCGAAATAACCTGTAAATGCGACTGTTCCTTGGCCATCTTTGCCCGTGGATTTGTAAAATACAAATTCGCGCTTGACCGATTCCTGAAGTTGTGATGGGGTTGTGGAACTGACAACTAATTGGCGGAATCGATCGAGAGAACGCCGAACTCGATCGCGCGTAACTCCTGCGACTGGATAGCTGCTGTAAGCAGTGGCGGCGGCCGATGTATTGAGATAGCGGAGGCTGTTGTCGATCGACTTTAACAGCAATTCTTTATCACCCGGTTTGCCATTTTCGCCCCAGATTTGAGCGTCAAAGGCGAGATCCTCCGACTCGCCAGCTTGCAATTGATTTATACTAATTGGTTGCAGTGGCGGGGCTGCAACGGCTGGCACCGAAAAAGCGATCGCCAAAACGCAACAGGCGATCGCTAATAGCTGATAGCGAAAAATCTTGCTCAATTTCCAATCTTCCCTACTAAATTGATTATTTTCCTTATTCATCGAATCGTTCGACGCTAGAAGTAAATATCGGTTCTACGCGAATTGCGAGAACGCTGGTAGGCCGAACTACCATGTATTCGCCTTGAATATTTTTGATCGGGACGTTAAGAAATTCTCTTGAATCTTGTTTCGGCACCAGCGTACTGCTGTACCACTTTTGAAAATCTTGCAGCGTTGCGAAACGCACTTCTTCGCGGTGGCCGCCTTCAAGCAGCAGGTGCACGGAATATTCGCTGGGAGTTCTAGGCATAGGAGATAGGGAGAGTTGTTGGACGACAATCTAAAATCTAAAATCTAAAATTGATGTGGTTGCCCTCAAGCAGCAGGTGCACGGAATATTCGCACTTGAGTTCTAGGCATATCTTTATTTTAGATTTTTGATTTTAAGCTTTTGGAACGATTCCATATTTTACCTCTTCCTCGGCGCATTCCCTCATCTAGTAGGTTGGGTGGAGGGAGAGGGGGAGAGTGGGAGAAGGGGAGAGTGCGAGAGTTGTTGGAGGAAAATCTCAATCTTAAATCCAAAATCTTAAATCGATTGACGGTGGCCCCCATCTGCGGCTACGCTGTGAAATTAAGGCTGCTTTCCTCAAAGAAGAAGCAGCCCGCGTCGCCCAAAAATCTAGTTGCACTGCCCAAAGCTGCTACCAACAGCAATGGACAGCTAACCGCCAAACTGAGTAAGCAGTATGGAGGCTAATGGAGAATTTTAACACTCTCTGTAGCCGCCCTGCTCTGTGTTAACGTGCGGGGCGGCTGGGTTTTTGGGTTTTCCTAGAAAACCAAAAACCAGGAGACCATATTATGTCACAGGAATTCGTACCTGACGATAACTTGTCCGCGCGTCCAAATGACGACTCAGCAGTATCGGAACAGGAAGTCGTGCGGATAACGGTTGTCGGTTCCCGCGCCGCCGTGTTAGACACCATCCACACCTTGTACCGACTGGGATTTGCCCAAGTTGGCGATTGGAGTCCGCCGCAGCGAGGTGCAAAGCCGGGACAAGTTATAAGTGTACTCATTCGCCGATCGCGCAAAGCTTAACAATAGGCTGAAATACGCTAGGGACACTCCAAGAACCCATTGGTGTCAACAATCGCCTGAAACCATTGATAAATCTCGCTTTTAACCCAGTCTAGATCCCCCTAAATCCCCCTGGTTGTTGGGGGACTTTGAGAAGAATCTTGTCCCCCCCTTCTTAAGGGGGGCTAGGGGGGATCTAGATTTAATACTCAAACAACAGTCTGTGATTGGGTTAGACGTTAAGTTGACACGAAGAAGGGTTCTTGGAGTGTCTCTACAATGATTAATCCGGCGGAATACAGGGATTGTGTATTTTAGAACACGATTTGACCGCAACACTTAAAATAGTCTTGATTTACCGATCGACCGCACCCTTTTCTCATCAATATTTCTGGTTAGCTGGGGGTGTCTGTCAGCCGGAGTTGCGAGGTTCTGCTTCCAAAATGCTGATAATGGTGCACAATTTCAAATTAACAACAAAACTTGCACTATTTTGAGTAAGCTTTGGGAGGAACAGCTTAGAAAGCCTGTTTCTAAGAGTGATGCAAAATATCAAATTAATCCTCCACCTTGTCCAATTACTAATTACGAACCTATGCCCCGTCGTCAAGACTTAAAAAAAATTCTTCTCATTGGTTCCGGCCCAATTGTTATCGGTCAAGCGTGCGAATTTGACTATTCAGGGACACAAGCTTGCAAAGCTTTGCGAGAAGAAGGTTATGAAGTAGTGTTGGTGAATTCCAACCCTGCAACGATTATGACCGATCCGGAAACTGCCGATCGCATTTACATCGAACCTCTAACGCCAGCCATCCTCGAACAAATCATCGCTAAAGAAAGACCTCAAGCAATTTTACCGACAATGGGCGGTCAAACGGCGCTAAATTTAGCAGTTGCCGTCGCCAAAAATGGCGTTTTAGAAAAATACAACGTCGAGTTGATTGGTGCTAAGTTGCCAGCAATTGAAATGGCAGAAGATCGGCTATTATTTAAGGAAGCGATGGCGCGAATTGGAGTCGCAGTTTGCCCTTCGGGAATTGCCAACACTCTCGACGAAGCCAAAGCAATTGGTCACCAAATTGGCAGTTATCCGTTAATTATTCGTCCTGCTTTTACAATGGGCGGCACGGGAGGCGGCATTTCTTACAATCAAGAAGAGTTTGAAGAAATGGCACAAGGCGGGATTGATGCCAGTCCAGTATCGCAAATTTTGATCGAACAATCTTTGATTGGTTGGAAAGAGTACGAACTCGAAGTAATGCGGGATTTGGCAGATAATGTGGTGATTATTTGTTCGATCGAGAATCTCGACCCGATGGGCGTCCACACCGGCGATTCTATCACCGTCGCCCCGGCGCAAACTCTCACAGACAAAGAATATCAGCGCCTGCGAGATGCTTCGGTGAAAATTATTCGCGAAATCGGAGTTGAAACCGGCGGTTCCAATATTCAATTTGCCGTCAATCCTGTCAACGGAGATTTCATCGTTATTGAAATGAACCCTCGGGTTTCCCGTTCCTCCGCCTTGGCCTCGAAAGCAACTGGTTTCCCTATTGCCAAAATGGCGGCAAAATTAGCGGTAGGTTACAGCCTAGACGAAATTTCCAACGATATCACCAAGAAAACTCCGGCGTCTTTTGAGCCGACAATTGACTACGTGGTGACGAAAATTCCCCGATTTGCCTTTGAAAAGTTCCCTGGTTCCGAACCGACTTTGACAACGCAAATGAAGTCGGTTGGGGAGGTAATGGCGATCGGGCGCAGCTTCAACGAATCGTTCCAAAAAGCCCTGCGAGGATTGGAAACAGGCCGCGCAGGTTTCGGGTGCGACAAACCGGAAAAGTTGCCGAGTTTGGAACAAATTCGCGCCGGATTGCGGACGCCAAATCCAGATCGCATTTTTACAGTTCGCCACGCGATGATGATGGGAATGTCGGTGGAAGATATCTTCGAGTTTACAGGAATTGATCCTTGGTTTTTGGATAAAATGCAGGAATTGCTGGAAACTGAGAAGTTCTTGAAACGAACGCGGTTGGAAGAGTTGACAAAAGAGACAATGTTTGAAGTAAAGCAATTGGGTTTTAGCGATCGCCAAATTGCTTATGCCACAAAAACATCGGAAGATCAAGTCCGCGCTTACCGCAAACAGTTAGGCGTAATTCCGGTTTACAAAACAGTCGATACCTGTGCCGCTGAATTTGAAGCGTTTACACCCTATTATTATTCCACCTACGAAGCGGGAGCAGCAATTTGGGACTTGGGCGATGAAGAGAAGAAGATTTCGCCTGTAGGCCACAGTCTCGCGCCGGAGTCGGAAGTTTTGCCTTCTACCAAACGAAAAGTGATGATTTTAGGTGGCGGGCCGAACCGGATCGGACAGGGAATTGAGTTTGATTACTGCTGCTGTCACGCTTCCTATTCCCTAGGAGAAGATGGCTTTGAGACAATTATGGTCAACTCGAACCCGGAAACGGTTTCGACGGATTATGATACGAGCGATCGCCTGTATTTTGAACCGCTAACAAAAGAAGATGTTCTCAACATCATCGAAGCGGAAAATCCAGAGGGAATAATTATTCAATTTGGGGGCCAAACGCCGCTGAAGTTGGCGCTTCCTTTACAAAAAGCTCTGGAAAATCACCCCGATGTACAAACAAAAATCTGGGGAACTTCGCCGGATTCCATTGATACTGCTGAAGACAGGGAGCGGTTTGAAAAGATTCTGCGGGAATTGGATATTCAGCAAGCTGCTAACGGTTTAGCCCGTAGTTTTGAGGATGCTTTAATAGTAGCTCAACGGATCGGTTATCCGGTAGTGGTGCGACCAAGTTATGTATTAGGCGGGCGAGCCATGGAAATTGTTTATTCCGATACGGAATTGGAACGTTACATGACCTATGCCGTGCTAGTAGAACCCGATCATCCGATTTTAATTGATAAGTTTTTGGAGAATGCGATCGAGGTGGATGTCGATGCGATCGCCGATGTTACGGGCAATGTGACGATCGGCGGTATTATGGAGCACATCGAGGAAGCGGGAATCCACTCCGGCGACTCTGCTTGTTCTATCCCTTACCAAACGCTTTCTGATGCAGCTTTGGTAACAATCCGCCGCTGGACTGTAGAATTAGCAAAATCCCTGAAAGTAATCGGGTTGATGAATATTCAATTTGCTGTTCAAGGGGAACAAGTTTTTATTTTGGAAGCTAATCCGCGCGCTTCTCGAACAGTGCCTTTTGTCTCCAAGGCGATCGGAGTTCCCTTAGCAAAAATGGCCTCACGAGTCATGTCTGGCAAAACTCTAGAAGCTTTGGGTTTTACTGAAGAGATTATACCCACTCATGTTGCGGTAAAAGAAGCTGTATTACCCTTTGCTAAGTTCCCGGGAACTGATACCTTGTTAGGGCCAGAAATGCGATCGACCGGCGAAGTCATGGGAATTGACACCGATTTTGGCAAAGCCTTTGCCAAAGCTCAATTAGGTGCTGGACAAATGATGCCGCTGTTGGGAACCGTGCTGGTTTCGATGCGCGATCGGGACAAACTAGCAGTTGTACCCGTTGTCAAGGAATTCTTAGAATTGGGTTTCAGAGTAGTCGCAACTCACGGAACACGAAAAGTTTTGCGAGAGCAAGGTTTACAGGTAGATTTGGAATTGAAACTGCACGAAGGGCGACCGAATTTGTTGGATTCGATCAAAAATGAGAAAATTCAACTAATTATCACCACACCTTCCGGCGAAGAATCCCGAGCCGACGGCATCTTTATCCGCCGCACAGCTTTGACTTACAAAATCCCGATTATTACGACAATAGCCGGTGCCAAAGCGACAGCAGCGGGAATTCGATCGCTCAAATCTCACCCGATGGAAGTAAAAGCAATTCAAGACTATTACCCGCAAACTTAGAGGGCGAAACACCCTATGTTTAGGGTGTGCAGGGCGCACTATTAGTGTCAACTTAAGCTTTTAGTCCGCCAGTCCTCTCGCTCACCCCGCACTCCGCCAGGGAATGAATTCCCTGTCTTATAGCGAAAGTCCTCTCAAAGAGGAGTGAAGAACTCATTAGTCATCATAGCGAGGACTTTCGCTTTGAGGCACGGGTTTCAACAAGAGCCGAACTGAGGGTTTAACGTTAAGTTGACACCAATGACCGCGCACCTTATCCTAAACATAAGGTGCGCGTCACCAAAACCTAATCTGCATCGGAATCCAAAACTCCGCTAGAAAGCATCAACCTCGGCCAAACTAACAAGAAAAAACCCATCCAAGCTAATAAAGGAATCGCCACTAAAACAGTTATCCAAACATTTTTTAATAAAAACCAACTACCGCTAATCAGGCTAGTACCAGTTAAAAGAATCGACCAAGGCTGACACCACCAAGGTTTGTAACTCCAAGGACTAATAGATTTTTTATCAGAAAGAGACTTCATATTTTCAGTAATTTTTTATGGATAATAGTCTGGCTAGGTGGATTAACGGAAGTTAAACATTCATAACCTCTTCTGCTGTCAGCGTTAATTCGGGAAAAGTCCGCGACACAATTCGTTCGCTGCCTTTAAACGCGCTTCTTTGATAGTTGCCCTCTGCATCCAAAAGGTGGACAAATACAGTTGGAACTTTGGGATTTCCCAGAAATTCCCTGCTACCAATTGCTAAATAATCGACAATCCAATACTCAGGAATTCTGAGGCGCCGATATTCGTCCAATTTGTCTATATAATCGTCCTCCCAATTTGTTGATGTTACTTCCACTGCCAGTTGAATTGGTTCTCGTAAGGCAGAATAAGCAGAACGGTTCGAGCGCCACAAATCGCGATCAATTACGCTGACATCCGGCCTCCGCCCTTGTTCGATGCCCGCTTTACTTACAGTTCTGATAACGGCGGTATTGTTGACTACATAATTTAAACTTAGCCGTTTAACTTGATCTTTAAATGAGTCAGACGTAAAATCAGCAACATCATCATGATTTCTTGTCGCATTCATCTCTACAATTTTTCGATTTACCAGTTCATAGCGTCCATCTTCTGGACATTCTACAAGGAATTGGTCAAAGGTTAATTTCTGTGTGAATGTTGCAATCATAAGATTTATCCTTATTTTGCAGTAATACTATTAGTCTATATTACCACAGGCAGGAAAAAATTTGTTTTTTTGACGGCAGACATCCAATTCTTAAATCTAAAATATACAATCAAAAATAAAAAATCGATTCACGTAAATGGTAAAATGCGATCGCCCTAGCAATTTGCACTTAAATTTGTTACTGACTTGATACAGTAAAGTAACAAACCTAGAAATCGAGCCACTCCCAGGTCAACCCCGAACCATGAGACTAGACGAAGCCGTAGAATTTGCCGAAAACCCAGAGCCGCGCTGTCCCTGCGTCCTCCTGCTGGACACCTCCGGCTCCATGCAAGGCGCACCCATAGATGCCTTGAATGAGGGGCTGGAAATTTTTAGGAATGACCTAATTAAAGACGAACTAGCTAAAAAGCGAGTCGAAGTCGCGATTATTTCATTTGACAATCATATCAAAGTCGTGCAAGACTTCGTGACCGCCGACCAGTTCGAGACGCCACTGCTGACAGCTCAAGGACAAACCCACATGGGCGCTGGCATTCAGCTAGCATTAGATACTATTGCGGCTCGCAAATCCGAATACCGCAACAACGGCATTACCTACTACCGCCCGTGGGTATTTATGATTACTGACGGCGAACCTCAAGGTGAATCAGATGATGTTGTGGAAATAGCAGCACAGCGGATTAAAGAGGAAGAAACTAACAAGCGCGTGGCATTTTTTGCAGTCGGAGTGGAAGGTGCTAATATCACCCGTCTGGCGCAAATTGTCGAGCGCACGCCTGTAAAATTGAGAGGACTAGACTTTAGAGAGATGTTCATCTGGCTGTCGGCTAGTATGCAGAGAGTTTCTCACTCAAAAATTGATGAACAAGTAGCGCTGCCACCACCCGGATGGGGAACTGTTTAGGTATTAGTCATTGCTCATTGATCATTGGTCATTAGTAAGTGACCAGCGGTAAGTGCGGTGTGCATAGCCCTACATAATAAGTAAGGTGTGGTGTGCATCGCCCTATCTAATTAGGGATAAATAAACCCGTCCAGACTTTGCATAGTTGTGAATTTACGAAGTTTTGAGTTAAAGAGTTATTAATGCAGAATTCATCCTTTAATTGGCAAGTTGTAGCGGCATCGGTGATAGGTACAAGCCACGAAAAAAGATCGCAGCCTTGTCAAGATGCCCACTGCTGGCGTCTCTTGCCGAACGGTGTTTTAGCGGCAGCGGTTGCCGATGGTGCGGGCTCCGCAGCACTCGCAGAAATTGGGGCAAAAATTGCTGTGGAAGCGGTTGTCGAAACGATTTGCCAGCAACAGGAAAGGCTGCCTGAAAATGACGACGAATGGCAGGTATTTTTGACAGCATCACTCCAAGTTGCGCGGGCGCAGGTGGAAGCAGAAGCGTCTGTGCGGGAAGTGGCTGCCAGAGATTTAGCCTGCACTTTAATTGCTGTTGTTGCTACGCCGGAATTAATCGCAGTTGCTCAAATCGGCGACGGTGCGGCGGTAGCGGGTGATAGTGCAGGAAATGCGATCGCCCTGACTGTACCTCCCTGCGGCGAATACATCAACGAAACCATTTTTTTGATTTCGCCGAATGCAATAGAAACAGCGCAATTTCAGGTACTGCGGGAAAAACTGCGACACTTGGCCGTTTTTTCTGACGGCTTGCAAATGCTAGCGCTCAAAATCCCGGAAGGTACGCCGCACGGGCCGTTTTTTGCGCCTTTGTTTCGGTTTTCTGGCGAGTGGAAAGAAGAAGAAGATGCGAAACAGCAGTTAGAGTCATTTTTGCGATCGCCCCGCGTTTCCGAACGCACCGATGATGACTTAACTTTATTGTTAGCAACTTTTTCGAGTAATGTCTGATCTGTTGAACTCCACTTACAAAAAGCGGATCAAAAATTATGACAAGTCCACGAATTAGTGCCCGAACTTTGTTGCAAGAAACCTTTGCTACTATGGGACCTCTATACGCTTCCCTGTTGACCATCAATTCTCCCAGTTTGATATTTTCCGCGCTCAATAGTTTGGGCAACCTAGGTTCAGCAGGTGTTGCTTTCAATATTATCTACTCGTTCGTGGTAATTCCTTTATTGTCGGGAGCCATGATTTTCTACACTTACCGAAGTTTGACTCGAAATCAAGTAACTGTGGGTCAGGCTTTCAATCAAGCAAACAAAAGATTGCTGCACCTTATTTTGGTTTATATTATGTTTGTGGGGCTGGTATTTGCAGGCTTAATTGCACTAATAATTCCCGGGCTTTATGTAGCATAGCGCTTAATATTTTCATTGTACGCTACCGTCATTGATAACTCTTCGGCCCTGGACAGTCTTAGCAGCAGTTGGGAATTAACTAAAGGGCGCTGGTGGTTAGTATTTCGAGCGAGTTTTCTGATAGTTTTTGTCGTTGCTGTGCCAATCATAGTGATTTCCCTATTAATCGATCCGACTGCCAAATCCGTAGCATCTCAGTTGGCAGGTAATCTACTCGGATTTTTAGCCGCACCGTTGATGAATGTTTATTTGGTTTTATTGTACCTGCGCCTGCGGTAATCGGCAGCAACTATTAAATAGACATCTCCTAAAAATCAAGTCAAGGGCTGTCAGGATACCTACTCCACAAAAATTGTTAGCGCTGTCTCGCGAGCGGTGAAAATTTGGTGCGGTTCTATAATAAAATCGAGGTGTCAACAATTCTGGTTTAATCTGTACAGTAGGTCGTCACTTGCAAGCACAAGAGATTAAGGATAAGCTCAACTCCCTAATTAGCGCAGCAGATCCAATAGATCCGAGTTTGGCGAGAAGATTGGATGAAATCAATCGCTGGGTGAAAGATATTAAACCCGGTTCGCTAACTGCTAAAAAATTTGTGATGGCTTTTTTGCTGCAGCTTATCCGAGATTCTCAGGTTTGGCTGGCAATTCAATCTCTACCTTCAGAAAGAGAACAACAAGCCGCGTTTGAGTTAATGACGCCCGGGGAAAGGTATTGGTACAGCTATCTATTTCCTAAATGGCTGAGCGAAAACGATCGCAAATTTTACATCTGGAAACAAAAACTCAAGGCCGGCCAATTCGATCCGGGAGATGATATCGTGATTCGTGCGATCGCAGCCCGAATTGTCGATCGCCAAGGCACTGTTTTGTATCGATATGTTGCAGATCTTTCTATGGCAACCGATTCGATCGTTAGCAGCCGGCAACAGCAGCCCCTCTGCATTCAAGTCACAACTCTTTCGGATGAATTCTCTGAACAAAAATATCAGAACTGGCAACAAACTCTTAAAGATTGGGGGATTGACAGAGGATTGTTTTTAAGTTATGATAAAAACGATGCAAATTTCCTGAATCAGTTAGTTAACATTGCATTATATAATAGCGATAATTTGCCCGCCGGTCGTTACCTCAAGTTCCCGTAAATCAAGCATATCTGCTGCTGAGAATAGTTCGACTGCTCCAAACTCTGTGAAAAAAAATTTGACTAACTCACATATTGCACAATTTTCGACAATGCCAAAAACCTAACCCCCAGACTGCTTCGGGAAAAGGGAAAATAGACCAAGATTTTTCCTCCCCTTTTCTGTCTCCGGGAGGAGTTTGCCAGACGCTGGCAAGAGGTGCTTGATACGAAGGCTACATAACGGGAAGATTGACCGCCGCAATCAATCTTGTGAAAAAACTAGCAACTCTGCCTAAATTGAATTGAGATTTGATTAAATCGCGGTGGACTTGTTGGAAATAAAATCAAATTACATCAAAATCAAATACTATGACTGTACAAGGTACGAGCATCGTTGAAAATAACTTGCACAAAGTCTGGGAAGAACTGGAAGCAGCCCGAAAGATGCAGGATGAATGGATGAATTATGGGGTAGATTTTGTGGATTTGTATGTGGAAGATGCTGGCGGTGATTGGTTGGAAAAGTGGGGAAAATGTGAAGAAGAATTAGAGCTAATAAAAAATAAAAAGGTAGATATTGAAGCAGTCAAAGCAGCGATCGACATACCCAGCTTTCAGCAGACAAAACTGCTGGAAATTGCCTTAAATTGCCGTAACTCTACCAGCTATTACTCCGATCGCCCGGAGGAGTCTCCCGCTTGGCAAGAGGTTAAGTACAAACGGCTGTCACTCTTAGGGGGAGCGATTTTCGGTGCTGTTGTTACCGATTACCTCTACCGCGAATATCCAGAACTATATCCCGATGCTATCTCAACCTTAAAAGCTCGTTTAGCAGAACCCAAAAAACTTGCGGATTTTGCACAAAAATTGAAATTAAACGAACTCAGTTGGCGCGTATGGAATGGGATAGAAACAGAAGAAAGCGAGTACAAGAGAGTTTTTTCTGAGACTTGTGAAGCTTTGTTTGGCGCGATTTACTTAGAGTTCGATCGCGATTTTTCCCGTGGGGGAAAGTGGCTGATTCAGCACTTGATTGAACCAAATGTTTGCCAGCATGGGGATCTAACTCAGCGGCGACAAATAGGGTCAGAAAACGAGGTGAAACGGCGGGAAATCCTGGGTGCGGATATTCTAGATGCGATCGCGATCGACTATTTGTACAACCGTTTTCCAGAACGCAACGCCAGCCAGTTAACTCGCTGGAAAAATATGTTAGTGGCAAAAGAGATTTTTCCCAAAGACTTTAAGGCAAAATTAGGCAGCCATTACCTAGAGTTGGAGAGCAATTTCTCGCGTACCCGCGACTGGTTGGTGGATAACTTTATCAAAAGCGCAGTTGACGAACTGCTAGAGGAAAGCGACACTCAACCAGAATATCTGATTGACAGTGCGAACCCGGAATCGCTGCCAGAATTGGTCAGCAGGATTACAGACAAAAAATGGAAAAATGAATTTGTGAGAGTTGTCAGCATTTTGCAACCGGCTGACGAACTTTTGCTGCTGATGCAACAAAAACTTGACAGTATGGCCGCTAAAGATGAAACTTTGCAGCAGTTGCTAATCTGGGCAAATCACAAGTCTCAGTTAGTGCAAAGGAATTTCAAACCGGCGGAAATTCGAGCTTTTTATGTGGCATTAGTTTGCGTGCTAGATTTGGCTTTGACTCGCGTCCTCGATCCGAGTCTGAAGTTTGATAGATCGAAAGTTCGCAAGTTTCGGAATTGTTTGGCAAAAGCTCGAAAAAAGGTAGAATTTGCGGATGTTAACGAGTCTCTGAAATTTGCTTTTGAGAATGATGTGGCGGGTATCTTGGTTGGCATTTTGGCGCTGGATATTGAACCAGAACTTAAACAACTGCTGGCCCAATTTCAGACTCAGATGCCTGATTTGCCAAACTGGAAAAAGTGGCGCAAGGATTGCGGTAGCTGTTGGCTGGCAAAATTCAAAACTGCGATCGGCTACAATCGAGACTTCCGCCCCCAACAGAAAACTTTGCTGAAACAGTATTACTATGCCCACAACTTGCTGGTGGAATGCCTCAACAGCGATAATTGTCAGGTGACACCGGCCGTCAGACAAAAAATTGAGGATAAAATGTTGTTATTGTCGGTGGATTTGAAGCTGGTTCACATTTAATTTTGATAGCGCGGACGGGCGGGACGCCCCTCTCACCAAGGGACGGACGGGCGGGACGCCCATCCCACCAATGGAAACAGGGCTTACCCACTCCCACCCAAGAAACCGGGTTTTTTACCGAATCTGCGGGCTGCAACGCCTCTTTTGGTGAAAAACCCGGTTTCTCCTCACCGGTGCCTAAGTCCTAACAAAGGTAAGATTTAATGGGCAAGTCAAATTTATTGAGTGATGGCTTCCAAATCCTGTATCCCATAACGGAATTCTATGCAGTTGCAGCGCCAATTTAGCGGACAACTGATTGCGATCGACACCAAAACCGCGATCGCCAGTGGGGGTGAAGGTCGCATCTACCCGATCGCCCAAGACTCGTCCCTTGTAGCAAAAATCTACCACAAACCGACAGACGAAGACGGCGACAAACTCACAGTCATGTTCAGTATGCCGCCGGATGCGCCGATCGCGGAACCCGGGCACGCTTCCATTGCTTGGCCGATCGATTTGCTGCATACTGTGGGCGGGCGAGAAAAAATCGTCGGTTTTGTGATGCCGCGCGTCAACAAAGTGATGCCGGTACACACTTTTTACACTCCCAAAACCAGGCGCGAACAAAAACCGCTATTTAGCTATCTTTACCTCCACCGTACCGCCCGAAATCTCGCCTCGGCTGTAAATGCCCTCCACGTCAGGGGTTACGTCATCGGCGACGTAAACGAGTCGAACATTCTCGTGACGGATACGGCGTTGGTAACGCTGGTAGATACGGATTCGTTTCAAGTCCGCGATCCTTATACGGGTTACGTTTATCGGTGTCCCGTGGGGAAACCCGAGTTTACGCCGCCGGAGTTGCAGGGGCAGACTTTCCGCGATATCGATCGATCCCCAGAGCACGATTTGTTCGGTTTAGCGGTATTAATTTTTCAATTGCTGATGGAAGGTACGCACCCGTTTGCGGGAGTTTATCTCGGTAGCGATGAACCGCCGTCTTTGGAAGCGAGAATTCGATCGGGCCATTTCCCCACAGGTACGAAACGGATTCCCTACCGCCCGATGCCCGCTGCGCCTCCTTTCGAGATGCTGCATCCGCGACTGCGGCAGATGTTTATCCGCTGTTTTGAGGAAGGGCACGGCAATCCTTCGGCGCGCCCGGATGCAAAAACTTGGGTGAATGCGATTCGGGAAGCGGAAGATGCTTTAGTTACTTGCAGTAAAAATAGTCAGCATAAATACGGAAATCATCTCAGTCGCTGTCCTTGGTGCGATCGGGCAAAACTCCTCAAAGGGCGCGATCCGTTTCCTTCGCGGCAAGCAATCAGCAACGGATTGCACTTGCAACCCGCGAAAATCAAGCGTAAAAAGCCCCAACCACCGCCCGTCGTGAGGGAGCCGGCAATGCGCCGGCAACAGCCCGCCACGGGGCTGCCCCGCCCCCTCGGCCAGTACGCAGTACCCTTGCTACCGATGCCGATGTCTCCTCGGAGTCGAACTCCTGCGCCTCGGGTTCCCGTGGGCAAGTTTGAGCGCATTGTTCAGGATGCTGCTTGGGGAGGTGTTTGGGGTAGTTTGTGTTTGGCGGCGATCGGGGGGATTTATTCGGTAATAGCTGAGGGCGGCGGCGCTATTTTGGGGGCGATTTTTGTTGGTACGATTTGGGGCTGTTTTTTTGGGATGATGTGGGGCGTTTTTACTTTGCCGCCGAATCAGATTTGGCGGAAGTGGGGCGGAGTTTTGGTGGGGGCGGCTTGGGGGGCTTTTTTGTTGGCGGCGATCGGCGGTGCGGTGTTTGGCGCGATTAATAGCACTCCGGGGATCGGGGAGAGGATTTTGGCTGGGGCGGGAGTTGGTGCTGTCTGGGGCTGTGTTTGGGCGAGTTTTCGGCCTCCTCTGGCGCTGCCGGCGGGAAGGGTGTGGGGCCGGCGGGGAGGGTCTTTGGGGGCGGTCTGGGGATCGTTTGTGGGGACTCTGGCTGGTGTTTTGTTGGGGTCTGGGTTAGTGGTTTGGCAGCAGTACAGTGTCCAGATGCGGCCGGTGGATGAGTTTGCGGGTTTGCTGCTGGGTGTGGCGATCGTGGCGGCTGGTGTGGGTTCTGTTGGAGGTGTGGTTTCTGGGGGTTTGTTGGGTTTTTGCGGGTTCTCGCCGAAGCTGCCGATTTCGTTTCAGCCTTCGGGTGTAAAAGGTGGGGCTTTGGGGGCGATTTGGGGCAGTTTTTTGGGGACTTTTGCGGGTGCTGTGTTGGGGGCGGTGGTGTCTGCGATGTTTCCGGCTGTTAGCGCTGGCGTGCCGGTGGAGTTGGGGCCTGTGGCGGGGGCGATCGTGGGGGCTGGTTTGGGGGCGATTTGGGGGGTGGTTTCGGGTACTGTTTGGGGGGCTTTGGGGAAGTGGTGATCGCTTGGTGTCTGTTTTTGGGTGGAAAATGCGTCTATGCGTAGGTGTAAAAATCGAGGTGTTAATTTTGGGGGCTATAATGTATATGCTCTAAGGGTTAGAGGCACTTCAAGCTTAACAATGGTAGACGCAATCGCTGGAATCTATGGAGGATAAAAGTTTGAGGGCTGTCTTAAAATTTTGGTATTGACACGTCAAAGGCTGAAATGGTACTTTTGTTTTATGCAGACGCAAATGAACATTGAAAACCAAATACAGCACAGCTTCTGGAACGGGCGGCCGCAATTAACCTAACTCCCTATCAGGGATTGAAACGGTACGGATGGAGGAGCGCTTGGGAAAATTGAGGGCCTGCCGCAATTAACCTAACTCCCTATCAGGGATTGAAACTCGCTGGGGTAGCGCTCTTGCCCTATCGCGTCGATCGCCGCAATTAACCTAACTCCCTATCAGGGATTGAAACACACAAATTTGGAGCAAATTGAGCAATGCTAGCAAATAAGGCCGCAATTAACCTAACTCCCTATCAGGGATTGAAACAGAAACTTTGCGAATGCTCGGCCGCGAAGTAGGGGCCGCAATTAACCTAACTCCCTATCAGGGATTGAAACAGGCAGCGACTCGATCCATTCTTCCTGAGCCGAAGGCCGCAATTAACCTAACTCCCTATCAGGGATTGAAACATATAATCTTGAGCCGATCGAACTCCAATGCCACGCCGCAATTAACCTAACTCCCTATCAGGGATTGAAACTCAAGCTTTTGTAAGTCGGCGAGCCTGCTTTCTAAAAGCCGCAATTAACCTAACTCCCTATCAGGGATTGAAACATGCTTACCGCTCTCATTAGTTGGAGCCTCCCGCCGCAATTAACCTAACTCCCTATCAGGGATTGAAACCTTAATCCCATCCGCCGCTAAAATATCCACATGGACAACAGGCCGCAATTAACCTAACTCCCTATCAGGGATTGAAACTGGAATAACTCAGTATTCTCTAGCTCGGCTAGATCGCGCCGCAATTAACCTAACTCCCTATCAGGGATTGAAACGTGAAATTATGCAGAGGGATTTTTTTACTTAGGGCCGCAATTAACCTAACTCCCTATCAGGGATTGAAACTAAGAAAAATCGAAGAATGTTCGTTCAAGATAGGGCCGCAATTAACCTAACTCCCTATCAGGGATTGAAACGTAGGTGTTGATGATGTCGTCTTCAATCCATGTCAGCCGCAATTAACCTAACTCCCTATCAGGGATTGAAACTTCTTGCTGTAAGGCTGTTACTTCGTTTGATCCAGGGCCGCAATTAACCTAACTCCCTATCAGGGATTGAAACCATCTCTAGAAGCTAACAAGATAGTAGAAAAAGTGCCGCAATTAACCTAACTCCCTATCAGGGATTGAAACACAAGCTTCAAGCGTTTACCACTTCACAGTTTGAGAGCCGCAATTAACCTAACTCCCTATCAGGGATTGAAACCGATCGCAGCACCACTCAAAACAAACAGCTTTAGCGCCGCAATTAACCTAACTCCCTATCAGGGATTGAAACAAAAAAGCGCTGGGTTTAAATCCTTTTAGCCCTGGCCGCAATTAACCTAACTCCCTATCAGGGATTGAAACTTAGAATCTTCGGATTCCCTTGATGAACTACTAGAAGGCCGCAATTAACCTAACTCCCTATCAGGGATTGAAACCCGAGAACGCATCCCAGAACGAGCAAAAAGAACGCGCGCCGCAATTAACCTAACTCCCTATCAGGGATTGAAACGAGCATCCCGAATGTGGTGGCGTCTTCTTTCTGGGCCGCAATTAACCTAACTCCCTATCAGGGATTGAAACGTCATGTCCATGTCACACATCCCTCAAACTTTTGCCGCAATTAACCTAACTCCCTATCAGGGATTGAAACCCCCGTTCTTTCTCCTTTTCCAATAAATATCCCGCCGCAATTAACCTAACTCCCTATCAGGGATTGAAACGATCGCCGGTACCCTCAAGTGCTTACCTTCAGCAGCAGCGCGCCGCAATTAACCTAACTCCCTATCAGGGATTGAAACGAAAACACTTGCAGCATATCGCATAATAGGGGAGTGCCGCAATTAACCTAACTCCCTATCAGGGATTGAAACAGCTCCGAGTTAATTTTCAGATAACGGACGCTGCCAGCCGCAATTAACCTAACTCCCTATCAGGGATTGAAACTTGAAACTGCAAAATCATACTACCGCAGTTAAGGGGCAAAGAAAGCCGCAATTAACCTAACTCCCTATCAGGGATTGAAACTGCTAACAGATTAGAACTTAATATTTTATTAAGCGCCGCAATTAACCTAACTCCCTATCAGGGATTGAAACCTCCTTGTTGATATTCAACACCTGAAATTTCAGGATGCCGCAATTAACCTAACTCCCTATCAGGGATTGAAACACCAGACTCTGCTGCAAAGACTTCGCAATCAATAGGCCGCAATTAACCTAACTCCCTATCAGGGATTGAAACAAAATATGCGAGTCGAGCGAGCACTCGACAGAGCCGCAATTAACCTAACTCCCTATCAGGGATTGAAACAAAGTAGTAACAGAGGGAGAATTTACAACATGAGCCGCAATTAACCTAACTCCCTATCAGGGATTGAAACTTCCTGTAAAGAAGTGCCCTACTGCCTCGCGAAAGCGAGCCGCAATTAACCTAACTCCCTATCAGGGATTGAAACAAGGGAACAGGAGCAGGACAAGTTAAACCGCCAGCCATGCCGCAATTAACCTAACTCCCTATCAGGGATTGAAACTTGGCGTCTGTTACTAGCTTTGATGAAGATATTAAGCCGCAATTAACCTAACTCCCTATCAGGGATTGAAACATAAACTAGCACTACAGCAAAGATATCGCGGCCACTGGCCGCAATTAACCTAACTCCCTATCAGGGATTGAAACTTCCAACTAGAGATCCCCTTTATCTCTAGGTTTGTTGGGCCGCAATTAACCTAACTCCCTATCAGGGATTGAAACGAGCAAGCTCAGTTGCCCGTCGGCATCGGATTGGGCCGCAATTAACCTAACTCCCTATCAGGGATTGAAACATCTTTAAAATACCGGACAGTACACGGGATGTTATTCGGCCGCAATTAACCTAACTCCCTATCAGGGATTGAAACATATTATCGGTAGTTTTCCCAATATTGCTGATACGCCGCAATTAACCTAACTCCCTATCAGGGATTGAAACCAGAGAGGCATTCGGTGGACGCGGGACGATCGCAAGCCGCAATTAACCTAACTCCCTATCAGGGATTGAAACTCAAGTTGTCCCGGCTTAGGAAAAATTGACAATTGCCGCAATTAACCTAACTCCCTATCAGGGATTGAAACAATCTCCGTTTGGATGCCCGGCCATGTTGCCGTACAACAGCCGCAATTAACCTAACTCCCTATCAGGGATTGAAACCGATACCTATCAATTATGAAGGATGGTTCGGGTTGGGCCGCAATTAACCTAACTCCCTATCAGGGATTGAAACTGAACAGGGCAACACAACCGCCAGATACCACGGGCGAGCCGCAATTAACCTAACTCCCTATCAGGGATTGAAACTTATATTGTCCAAATTTTTGGGGGGCTTGCCAATGCCGCAATTAACCTAACTCCCTATCAGGGATTGAAACCAAACTGGACCATGTACATAACTGTATCCAGGAATGGAGCCGCAATTAACCTAACTCCCTATCAGGGATTGAAACAAAACAAGAACGAACCTTTGAGGAAATACACGATTCGGCCGCAATTAACCTAACTCCCTATCAGGGATTGAAACGAATAAAAGAGTAAAAAACAAATTAAGCCACAATAAACCTAAATTCCCTCTTCACTTGAGATGACAATGACAATTCGGCTTTTCAATTAAAGACTCAACCAAAGCATTCAAAGCAACCGCCGCCAACAACCCGCCGCCAAAAGTCCCCACAGTCGTAATATAAGCAACACCCGATCGCACTAACCGCCGTTTCGCCACCGGAGAATGACTAAAACCGATCGGCATTCCAACTACCAAAGCCGGTTGCAGTTGCCCACACTCGATCGCCTCGCAAACCGCCATCAGCACAGACGGCGCATATCCTATCACCAATATACATCCTTTTTCCAGTTTCAACAACTTATCAAACCACTCACCCTGCCGCCAGAATTCCTGTTCCGCTTCCGCCGCAGCATTGATGTGCGGGTCATCAATTAAAGTTGCAATACTTGTTCCCAAATGCGCCAATCTTGTCCGATCCAAAGCCGCAAAAACAGGCGGCACATCAGCCACAATTTGACACTGATTTTTCAAAGCTTCCCGCGCCGATTTAATCGCCGTTGCGCTCAACTTCACAAACGGCAGCAGCGAACAATCTCCGCAGGCTAACACCAGTTTAGAAAGCAAGTCTACCTCAATTTCCGAGCGATCGCCCAAATCCGGCAACAAATGCTGCAACGACTCCCCAAAATCCTCCGGGTGAGTGTGCGCCCCCGCATCCCAACCCTCCCAAAATTGTTCCAACTCATCCAACCCCCCCTCAGTTTCCGCCTGCAACAGCCTTAATTGCGCCAAGGCGTCCGCTTGCACCGCTTGACAGGAAATATCCCGTCCCAGCAATCCTTCCAGCGCCGAAGCCGTTTCTCTGAGGCGTACAATTTGCTGAACAACCGATAGATATTGCCGTTGCAGAGTCGCCATCAGCGCGTCCGGGGAAGCATCCGCGTCAGTTTCTAACAGTTTGCGGATGTGAGACAGTTGAAAGCCTTGCTGCTTGAGTGCCACTATTCTTTGCAGTCTTTGCACATCGCTGCGGGTGTACAGTCTGTAGTTAGAGGTC
The DNA here is from genome assembly GCF_036705305.1 of Microcoleus sp. B3-D7. NCBI lineage: Bacteria > Bacillati > Cyanobacteriota > Cyanophyceae > Oscillatoriales > Microcoleaceae > Microcoleus > Microcoleus sp. B3-D7. Next base: position 155,855 of record NZ_JAUBUE010000001.1, read on the forward strand.
GATCGTACCGCCGGAGATAGCAGCCCCAAAGCGTGATAATGTCGCACCATCCGAGGGGTAATTGTGCCTTTTACCGCTTCTGTAAGTTGTTTGATTGTCAGGTATTCTTGCATGGGATTTTTTAACCGCAGATATGGGCGGATAAACGCGGATGGAGGCAGATGGGTATGGAGCGTTATTGAGTTTTGTAATTTTGTTTGGTTTTACTCTTGACATTAACATTAATGTCAAGGTTTAGGCTACAGGAGTCATTCTACCAAATCAACCTTTACAAATGATTTCTAATTCTTTGTCAATTTCTCGCATCTCCCAGTTAGCAGAAGAACATCCCGACGCTTTAACAGCCGCCCTGTGCGGAATTCTAGTAATCTTGGGTTCGCTAGCCCTGCAACTCGGCTGGCTGGGTGTAGCCGTGTTAATCTTACCCGCGGCTTATGTTATCGGCGGCTATTCCAGTACCCGCGAAGGCTTAACTACGCTTTTTCAAGAACGCGAATTAGATGTAGATTTGTTAATGATTGTCGCTGCTTTGGGCGCGGCCAGTTTGGGGCTGTGGCGGCAAGAATATCATTTAATTGTTGACGGTGCGGTGTTGATTTTAATCTTTGCAATTAGCGGCGCGCTTGAAGGTTATGCTATGCAGCGGACTGAACGCAGCATCCGCAGTTTGATGAGTTTGACAGCGGATACTGCTAGGGTGGTAATGTACGGCGGGGAACGGGAAATTGCGATCGACAAATTGAAAATTGGCGATTACATTTTAGTCAAGCCCGGAGAAATCATCCCCACAGATGCGATAATTATTGAAGGCTACAGCGCGATCGACCAAGCCTCGATTACCGGCGAATCGATGCCCGTGGAAAAAACCAAGGGCGATGAAGTCTATGCAGGTACAATTAACGGTGTCGGCGCGCTGAAACTCGAAGTGCATAAAACTCCAGAAAGCAGCTTGATTCAGCGAGTGATTCGGCTGGTTAAAGAAGCGCAAACTGAAGCGCCGCCTTCTCAAATGTTTGTGGAAAAATTCGAGCGCGGTTATGCCAAATTAATTGTCGGTTTAGGCTTGCTTCTCGCAACTTTGCCGCCCTTTGTTTTGGGCTGGAATTGGGAAGAGACAATCTACCGGGCGCTGATTTTCCTAGTAGTCGCATCCCCCTGCGCGCTGATGGCTTCGATTATGCCGGCGCTGCTTTCGGGAATTGCTAACGGGGCGAGACAGGGGATTTTGTTTAAAAGTGGCGCGCAATTAGAGATGATTGGTAAAGTCAGGGCGATCGCCTTTGACAAAACCGGAACTCTCACCACGGGAAAACCTGAAGTTATCCAAATTGTACCAGCAGCCGGATATACTGAAACAGAAGTTCTGCAATTGGCTGCAGCCCTAGAAGCTCATTCCGAACACGCGATCGCCTCTGCAATTGTCAGCGCCGCCCAGCAGCAACAGTTACAATTGTCAACCGCTACCGACGTACAAGCAAAAATCGGTCAAGGAATAGTCGGCAAAGTCAACAATCAAATCATTGCCATTGGTAAAGCCAACTTTGTCGAAGCAACCTCCGAATTGAGTCAAATCAGCCAGCAGTTGCAAGGCGAAGGTAAAACCGTTGTTTGGGTGGCAAAAGGCGAGCAGCTTTTAGGAATCATTGCAGTAGCAGATACCATCCGCCCCGAAGCAGCAGCAACGGTAAAACGCTTGCAAAAATTAGGCGTAGAACATATAATTATGCTAACCGGCGACAACGAGCAAACAGCTCAACACATCGCCCGTCAATTAGGCATTAATGAAGTGTACGCCGAACTTTTGCCAGAAGACAAAGTGCAGGCAATTAAACAACTGCAAACCCAGTATCAAACTGTAGCAATGGTGGGAGACGGCATCAACGATGCCCCTGCCCTCGCTCAAGCTTCCGTGGGCATTGCGATGGGGATTTCCGGCAGCGATGTTGCTTTAGAAACTGCTGATATCGTATTAATGGCAGATAAGTTGGAGCAACTAGCTAAAGCAATTATTTTGGGCCGCCGCGCTCAAAATGTTGTCAAACAAAACATTGTTTTTGCACTCAGTTGCATTGTGCTGTTATTGGCAGCTAATTTTTTTGGAAATATCACCATGCCTTTCGGCGTCATCGGTCACGAAGGCTCTACAGTAATAGTAACCTTAAGCGGTTTGCGCCTCCTGAGAAATTAGACACCAAAAACAGCTAAAATCGAAGCAGAGCAAAAGTGAAATACGTTCCCAGGCAGAGCCTGGGAACCAGAGTCTTATCTGCGTTCACCTGCGTTAATCTGCCTTCATCTGCGGTTAAAAATTCAAAAAAATATTAAGAAAAACTACAATTTGTGTTTGCGTCACTCAAAATACGCTAGCGTCAAAAGTATTGAATCATACCAAAATCTGAAATTGCTCGAAACTGCAATAAAAATTAACCTAGAAAAAGTCTAGAAAATGGTATAGAAAAGATTGCACCAAGAGCAATGGAAAACAAGTTTTCTGTTGGAGGCAATATGAACGAAAAAGTCCTTGGGGCCACGCGGAACGTTGCAATTGTTGGCCCTTATTTAAGCGGTAAAACCGCACTGCTCGAAAGTTTGCTGTCGGTGACAGGGACAATTACCCGCAAAGGAAATGTCAAAGAGGGCAACACAATAGGTGATAGTTCGCCGGAAGCGCGCGATCGCCAAATGAGCGTAGAAGTAAACGCCGCCACCGCTGAATATGAAGGCGTCCGCTTCACATTTCTCGACTGTCCGGGCTCGGTAGAATTTGTCCAAGAAACTTACAATGCGCTGATTGGTGTGGATGCGGCGATAATTGTTTGCGAACCCGTTGCCGATCGCACTTTAACCCTCGCCCCCCTGTTTAAATTCCTCGATGATTGGGAAATTCCCCACTTAGTTTTCATCAACAAGATCGATCGTGCTTACACAGACGAAACTACTTGCGGCACCAACTTCACCGAGGTGATCGACGCGCTCAAATCCGTTTCCAGTAGACCGATCGTACCTCACCAATATCCGATCGGCAAAAACGAACAAATCATCGGTTTTATCGACTTAGTAACCGAACAAGCTTACCACTACCATCCGGGCGCGGCCGCAGATCCCGTCCCGCTTCCAGAACACCTCAAAGCACAAGAAAGCGCAGCGCGACAGCAAATGCTCGAAGAATTGGCGAATTTTGACGACCATTTACTCGAAGAATTGCTCGAAGAAATCAATCCAGACGCCGAAGAAATTACCCGCGATTTAAAGATGGAATTAGGCGCAGATTTAATTGTGCCAGTATTCATCGGCATGGCCGAACAAGATTTCGGCGTGCGGCCTCTGCTGGAAGCTTTGCTGAGGGAAGCGCCGACACCCGAAACTACAGCCGATCGCCGCGGCATTATACAAAGTGAAAACAAAGTTTTGGCTCAAATCCTCAAAACCTATTACACACCACAAGGAGGAAAACTATCTTTAGTGAGAATGTGGCGGGGGACGCTGGCAGACGGAGCAACTTTGAACGGCGTTCGAGTTAACGGTTTGTATCGCTTGACCGGCCAGCAAACGCAAAGTTTGCAGTCTGTCAGCGCGGGGGAAATTGTGGCTTTGGGAAGGCTAGAAGGCGTGAAAACAGGCGATACGCTGGCGCTCGACCGATCGGAAGAATTGCCAAAAGCCGAAATCATCCCCCCTGTCTACGCACTGGCGATCGTCCCAGAAAAGCGCAACGATGAAGTTAAGCTGAGTTCCGCTTTAGCTAAATTGCTAGAAGAAGACCCATCTTTAGTCTGGGAACAGCACGGCGACACTCACGAAATTATACTTTGGGGTCAAGGCGAAATCCACCTGAAAGTAGCTTTAGACAGGTTGCGCCGCAAGTATAACTTGCCGATGGCGACTCACTTACCGCAAGTGCCATACAAAGAAACCATCCGCAAACCAGCATCTTCCATCCACGGGCGCTACAAACACCAAAGCGGCGGACACGGACAGTTTGGCGACGTGTACCTCGACATTCAACCGCAGCCTCGCGGAGAAGGTTTCACCTTTAGCGATAAAATAGTCGGCGGCGTCGTCCCAAAACAGTACATTCCCGGCGTTGAAGTGGGAGTGCGCGAGTATTTGGATCGCGGCCCGCTGGGTTTCCCGGTGGTAGACGTAGCGGTGACGCTGACGAACGGTTCCTACCATTCTGTGGACAGTTCCGAACAAGCTTTCAAGCAAGCGGCGCGTTTGGCGATGCAGGAGGGAATGGCGAAGTGCGAACCGGCATTGCTGGAGCCGATCGCCAAAGTTGAAATTTGCGCTCCGAACGAGTGTACATCAAAGGTGTTGCAGTTGGTCAGCGGACACCGCGGCCAAATTCTCGGTTACGAAGGTAAACAAGACTGGAAGGGATGGGATGCAGTTTCTGCTTATTTGCCGATCGCAGAAATGCAGAATTTGATCGTAGAATTGCGATCGCAGACAATGGGAGTCGGATTTTTTAATTGGGAGTTCGATCGATTGCAAGAAGTGCCGGAACCTTTAGCTAAGCGGGTTTTACTAACAACTGGCGGCAATGGAAACGGTAACGGTAAAAGTTAGGTAATTGTCTTAAAAAACCCGGTTTCTTCAAGAAACCGGGTTTTTGCACGAGTTGCCATTAAAGTTTATTGCGATCGATTTTCATTTCTGGGATTATTGAGTTAACTTACTTAACGATGAAATAATATTCTCAGCTAGCATTAACGCAGTTCTCGCTTCTCTTTGTAAGTTAAACATAGTATCTTGATAATCAGCTTTATTCCTAAGTTCTCTCAATCTGCTTAAATTTTCACCAATTTTGACCATATTTTTCATTTGAGTTGGGTGGTATATAAATTCTTTTGCTACATATTGATGTTCGTTGATATCGCGATTCTTACGAAAAAGTGTTGGGTCCTTTTCAATGTCGCGCAAGTAATTTCGCGCTAGGCAAAATGTCGAATAGTAGGCTCTACTTATCGCCGATCGCAACTTGGCTTCCCTGTTACCTGAACAGTCACTATTGGTGGCAGCTAAGTCTTGAGCTAAATTAAAATATTCAGACCAATCAAATCTCATTTTACTCCCATTCAAGCCTAATATGTAAATCATTTTTGGGGGCAGCTCTTTTAGCTTCGAGCCACCAACTATCATCAAGGATGTTTAACTTTGCAAAAGCTTCCTCGACTTCGAGTTTAGTGTAAATGGTAATCCACAGCGATCGCCAGTTGGCAATTTCTGGATCGGTTTTCACTTCCAAGCCTAATCTTGCCGTAGGAAATATCGCTAGAATGCGCTCGTAAGCTTCCAGAATCAAAGGTGCGATCGCTTCTTGTTCCATGATGATTTGAAAACTTTCTATAGGGTTTTCAAGCGCATACAGGCTTTTAATTTTATTAAAAGATGCAATTAAATTCTCAAAGGCTTTAGCTATTCCAGAGGGATTTTCCATTTCTTCAGGCGGCTGAGGAAAGGAAGGGCTTAAATTTGCAGCATCGGTGCTGTAAATGATGTCACTTGTCTCGTTGTAGCGTTTGTCTTTTGATTTTGCTTGGTACTGCTCTTTTAAGTCGAGGCGTTCTTTTGTGTAAATTTCGTTCAGAATGTTGTTTTGTTCGGCTAATTTTTCTAAAGCCAATATCTCACGACTTATATTCTCTTCCAACTCGCCAAGCTGGACAGATGAATCTAGTTTAGCTAAAGCAGCGCCAAGGGCTTGCAGACTAATAATATCTCTTGCTTTCATAATAGTCGATGGTTTGGAAGTTAGGGATTAACTTTACCAGTAATTGTGAAACCTGCCCAGTGGTAGAGATCGGCATAAGGAGGTTTGTCAGATTCAATTTTAGCACGATCTCTGCGGATGAGGTTAGCTTCGTCTCTCAAATCTTGACTGCAACCGGAATAGTCTTTAATTATTTCAGACAATTCGAGATACCAGTTGGATAGTTCGCTGTAAGTAATAGTTCGGAGCCATTTTTGCGCTTCTTTGAGGGCTAGTGCCGGATGCAACTTATTTTGGCAACGCTGTTCGTTGAGAATTTCATAGAATCGAATCATCATTAAAGCGGTAGATATCTCATCAACTATCCAGAGGGTGCTGAGGGCGTAAACAGCACCCGCAGCTAAAAAGCTGCTGGCTAAACCGACAAATTCATCTATCAGTTCTTCTTTTCCTGTTATGCCAGTTTCGCAAGCGGAAAGGCAGACTAGATAATAGCTTTTCAAATCGAATTTGGCGATTTCTTGTGAAGTTAGGGCCTGTTTGTTTTTCAGGATTAACGCTGACTGGGACGGCTGTTTTGTGTTGTGGTAGGCGTGACCTGTAAAATGGAATATGTCAGCAGCTTGTTGCAGAGCTTCTTTAAGATTGTCTGTGGTAGCTTGTGAACTAGGGATAGTATTGCAGTGAAGGTGGAAATTCGCGATCGCGGGCGCTTCTATTTCAGCAAAAAGTAATGGATCGGGGCTTTCTACCAACAGCAGAGACATTGAAGGTGAGGGTTGTCTGTCTAGTCTGTCTATCCCAACTTGGATGCTGGGCAGATAAGTGATAGTGAAAAGATTATCGGAGAATAAAAAGTGCAGTGGCAGCAGGTGCAAGTCGCGGTGGGGAATTAAGATTAAATGTTGGATATTGGTGAGGTGCGTACAAATTTCGGGAATTTTGAGGATGTCAGCGAGTTGTTGCAATTGCGCTGTCATTGACTCGCGCCAGGGATGGGATTGTTTGCTTTGCTGTTTGCTGGTAGTTTTGGCGTAATTTTGATAGTTGGTTTTCCAGTTTTCCAGCCATTTTTCTAAACTCTGACTGTTGCGCTTTGCGAATATATCGGTGACAGGTGTGCAGATAACTTCAAACTTGTCTGGGGTAATGATAAAAGCCGTCAGGGAAACTGGGCTGAGATGCCAGTAAATAATCGCCGTTTCGGTGTTGTTTGCCAGTAAGTCTCGGATTTGGGGATAAGTCGGGCTATCGGTGCGGTTTTGCCAACCTGCGTGCATCCATTGCAGACAAAAGTTTTTCCGCAATTCGGCTTTTTCCAGTGCTTTTACCTTGTCGCCAGACTCGACAAGGGTATCGACTTCTAACTGGTAAAGTCCGGCAAATTTGCGCTGGAGTCGCAGTTTTATGTCCGGGTGAGTGTCATCGTCTAAAATTAATTGTTCTAGCAGGATAGTAGCTTCGTTAAGGTACTCGCTGGTTTTGAGATCTCCCAAGCTGCGGCAGACGGTAATTAAGCCTTGCAATACTTCTAAATAAGTTTCTGGGATGAGGGGTGATTTCAAGAAGTCGCGGGCTTGTTCGTAGCTGGCTTTGGGTTTGTGGAAGGATTCAAAATAAGTGAATGTTTGTTTACCGTGTTCGTAGTGTGCTTTGCCTTTTTCCTTGTGCAAATTGCCACAAGCGAGGCGATAGTCGCGGTTGCTGGGCTGATATTTCTCCAAGCCTTCGTCCCAGTTTTGAATAGCTTCAATGTAGCACCCGGAGTATAAAAATGCCAAACCTCGATAGTCCCACGCTAGCCACAATTGATCGTCTTTAATTTCTAAAGCTTTATCGAAGGATGCGAGCGCCTCACTGTAGCGCCTCAAATGATTTAGGGCCATGCCTTTCCCGACCCAAGCCCCGTGGAATTTTTGTTCAATTTCTAAGCAGTTCTTGAAGGCTGCGAGCGCCTCACTGTAGCGCTCCAAATAATTTAGGGCAATGCCCT
>NZ_JAUBUE010000001.1:163663-413721 GCF_036705305.1 Microcoleus sp. B3-D7
TCCCGTTCCAAGCCCAGTGGAATTTTGGTTTAATTTCTAAGCAGTTCTTGAAGGCTGCGAGCGCCTCACTGTATCGCTCCAAATAATTTAGGGCAATGCCCTTCCCGTTCCAAGCCCAGTGGAATTTTGGTTTAATTTCTAAGCAGTTCTTGAAGGCTGCGAGCGCCTCACTGTATCGCCCCCAATAATTTAGGGTAATGCCCTTCCGGTTCCAGGCGCAGTGGAATTTTGGGTCAATTTCTAAGGCTTTATCGTAGGCTGCTATCGCCTCTTCATACTGCTCTAATTTTGCTAGTTCCAATCCTCGATTGTACCAATATTTTTCTCTTTTTTGATTATCTGCTGAATAACTCAAATTTTAGCCTCCTAACAATGAGTAACAATATTGGCAACCAATGAATCATCCACGAAATTCGGATTCAAAATCTTCCCAGCCCACAATTGCCTACCAATATTCCAAGCAACTTCACTAATTGTCCCGCAATTTATCTCACCCAGCCGCACCATTCGCCCACCCAATTCTAAACTCGTTTCCGGGGATACCAGCAACCTTTATCCAAACTCTTGCAGCCAGTTTTCCCACTCAGCATCTTGGATTTTGCAGGCGATTAAAAAGCCTTTAATATCGCCCCGACTCCAGCCTTGTTCAACACCCTCTAACAGTTGCAAAAATTTCTGTTCGTATTCCCCAAAAGTGCGAATCGGAGTTGGCTTTGGCGGTGGGGGTGCTGGTTTGCGGAAATGTCGCTGAATTTGCCGCCACAGGTTGAGGATTCTTTGCCAAATTTGTCGGAACATTGGCTGGGTGGGTGAGATATTGCTGGAGATTGTAGCAGATTTTGGGGTTGAATGTACGTTGCGTTAGGGGCGGGTTTTACGAATAATATATAACGATGACCCACAATCTATAAAAACCCGCCCCCACCCACGGTAAATCTGAATGTACATTTCGATTGTTTGTTGGGTTGGGCGGGTTTTTGAGATTGTTTTTTTCAGGCGATTATGGTTGGTAAAATCCGCCCTTACGATCGCACAAATTATACGATCGCGAATCAACGAGACATGATATTAGAGAACTCGATAATTCATTCGTGTATCCGTGTCGTGCCTTCTTCCTTACCCTAAAAAGAAATAATCAAGTAACCATTCAGGAACTTAGCACCAGTAACAGATTTCCCAGTTAGCGCCGGAGGCAGCAAAATATTGCGCCGCTGATCGCCTGCTTCGATCGTCACTTCCGGCCCCGATTGAATCAATTTAATTTCTTTCTTGTCAAACCCAGGCAAAAACAAACTAACTTGACGCTGTGCAATGTTTATGTTAATCGGTTTAGGAGCTTTTGCGGCCTCCGAAAAATCTGGCAAAGCATCAATTAGCGGCTGCCAATTATTATCACTGTGCGACGGAACCGAAACAGCCGTCAAAGGATCAAAATCGGCAGTAATAGCTTCTGTAACCGGTGCTTGATTGACAATGACACCGCCCACAGTCAAGCCAACTTGTTGAGAACTTCCCCAAAGATAGCGGGCAGTTGCGATCGCACTTGCATCTCCAGTCGTCACCAAAAAAGCCGCCGTGCGGTTCGGATCTGCCAGCGCTTCCTTACCCTTATCCAAAAGATTATCGACTTGCTTAGTAGATTGAAAAGCATTATCCCCAGACAAATCCACAGTCAACACGGTACTGACAACCGGTTGAATAAAAGGTGAAAGCGCTTTCCCCAAATCCGAATCTACCAAAGCTTGGCGGAACCTGCGGATGTACCAACTCAGAATTTCCGGCATTCCCAGCATCCGCAGCGTATCCATGCCGCCATTGCCGTCATAAACAATTACATCGTATTGTTTGCTGTCCTCGTATTCCCGAAGTTCGTTCAACGCCAGCGCGCTGTCCATTCCCGGTAAAACCCCTAATTCTTGACCGTAAATCTGCTTGAAAAACGGAGTGCGGACATATTGAGCTTCTAGTTGTTTAACTTCGTCCCACCTGCGTTCTAGCAGGGGCGCGCTTTGCACCTGAACTGCTTTGAGGTTGGGGGCGATTTCCTGGGGGTTGAGAGTTAGGGGAGCCCCTAGCAGGATGCCCAATGCAGGGCCCGGATCTTGGCCGAGCAGCAGAACTCGCTTGCCTTGAGCCGCGTATTTTTTAGCTGTTGCGATCGCGATCGTACTGCGGCCAGTGCCGCCTTTGCCCAAAAATGTCAAAATCAAAGCCATTTTCTGTTCTCACTGCCAAAGCTTACTCTTTAACATTTAAGCGCAACCTTCAGCCAGAGTGGGGGAGGGCGGAGAGTGGAGGAAGAGGAGAGTCGGCGAGTGGGAGAGTGGGAGAGGGGAAGAATTGGGAAAATTTTTCCTCTTCCTTCTTCCATCGGACTGACATCCGTTACATCCGTTACATCCGTCGAGCGAATCCGTTGCCGAACTTCCTTCTTCCTTCTACATCTGTTAAACGGGTTCTAGCTCATCTTCAAAGAACCAAGTCGCAAAACCGTCAAACTTGACAACCACGCCTACTCCGCTACCGTCAACCATTCTGAATCCGTCAACAGTGCCTACTGGATTCTCCTTTATCTTGCCCACTATATTTGCAGGTATCCGATCTCTGAGACGGCGCACCTTCACTCTCTGACCTACTTCTATTGCCACTGAAATTGTTCTCCTGCTCTATATAACCTATATACAACCGTTTATTTTACAGTTTGGCGTCTACTTCGGAACAGCAACACCAGCAGGCGATCGCTCGCTATGATTTTCCATCGAAATTTCCACCAACTTTCCCTAAAAAACGGTATTCTAGTCGGAGTTTGTCGATCGTCTACCCGGATTCGCTTGGGTTTGCCTCATCAGCTTCCACAGCGGCCAGCTCAACTTCCAGAGTCTCCCGCACCACGGAGATAATTATTTTTTATCCCTTCGCAAAAACAATCTTTTTATTAATTGCCACAACTACAGGATTTATTTCCAATTAGTCATCCTTCCGGCAGAAGCCAAAAGACATTCAGAAGCAGTAATTAAATTTAGGTTTGCTATATATAAATCTTGTATTTCTAACGTTGACATCGGCTAAGATTAATGCTGTAAAGCACTTGGAGTCTAGCTTGCAAAATTTTCCGAATGTCAGATTGTAGGAAACGGTCATGTTGTAACGGTTTACTACAATCTGACAATAAAAAAAAGATTTAATGGTAAGATTTCAGGCTGAGAAAGTTTATTTGTGCTGCTGTGTTAGGGCATAAAAAGTGGAACGATTGCCGGATTTAGGGTGTCTGATACAGGAAAGGAAGTCTAGAAACTTCAATATGACAAAATTGAAATTATGAATAAAATTTTTACCTGTGGGCGCTCGACCCAAATTCCGCTCCTAAGTTTGTCCTTAGCTGTGTTAGTCTGTCTGCCGCTTGGTCGTGCGACGATCGCCAGTCCGCTCTCTCCATCCCCCACACAGCCGTCGAACGCTACTAAAATTATCTCAGTCGATCAACCGCCAGCACTGCCAACCGGCTCAAACTCTCCAAAAAATCCGGCAACAGTGGCGGCGAATCCATCCCCAGCAGAGACGATAAACGCCCAGGGAACAGCGGCCGCGCGATCGCTCGAAATAGAAGAAATTCGGGGTACAGTCAGCTTTAAAGGGCGGCCAGCGGTCGTGGGCGATCGGCTACTCGCCCCCGGAGACGATATCATCACCGGCCCCAATTCCACAGCCCGTTTAGGCATCGACAATAACGTTGGCACCGTGGAAGTTGGCGAAAAAACCGCAGTCAGAATATCCAATTTGTCAAGCAGTGCAGGTGGCGAAAAAGACACAGCCATTTTTGTCAGCAGGGGGCGAGTCAGGTTGTCGATCGGCAAAACTGCTGCGACAACTCCCGCAGCCACCACCTCAACAATTATCCCGCCGAACCAAATAGTCGCCCTCAATACCTTCAGCGGACTTGGCAAATCCAGTCAAATTGCCCAACAAAAAAAGTCTGCCAAAACCGCCCCAGTCAGGGTTGAAACCCCAGAAGGCGTTGCTGGAGTTCGCGGCACCTCCTTTGGCGTCAGCGTCGGTGGCGGCAAAACCGCAGTCGAAACAATTGAAGGTGCAGTCGTAGTATCAGACAGCGCCGACTCAGAAGTAATTGTCAACAGCGGCAACTCCACGACAATTTTCCCTCAAACCTCGCCCGTGACGCCCTCAGCGAGCCCTCGCCTAGCTCAACTCAAAGTCCGCAGGTTGTTGAGACTCAGCGCCAATATCTATAGCCTCAGTGGTCAAATTAACCCGATCGACACAGTTTATGTCCACAACGAAGAGATTAAGATCGATCGAAATGGCAACTTCAAAATCCAAGGAATTTTACCTCCAAGTCGCCGCCTCAAAATCGTAGTGCGAGGCCCGTCAGTCACAGAAAGGCATTACAGCTTCGCAGTTCGCTAAACAACCTATCGTCGCGAGTAATGTACGCGGGCAGTCTCTGAGGACGTGAGTTAGATCCTATAGTCCTATCAGGGTTGATTATTTTGTGTAGGTGCGAAGGATTTTGCGGTGAATCTCGGTAGTCAAAATCAATAAATTTTGCCCCCACCCTTCGCCCTTACGGTATTGTAAAACTTCATGACTCTCACTCCTATCGAAGTTCGGACTCGAATGTCAATGATTGCGTCAAATTAATTGCATGAAGTTCAAAGAATGGATTGATCATATCAAACAGAATAAACTGCTCGGGCTCCGGCAACATATAACCACAAATCCTCCCTGGGTCACAGGGGTAGTAGTAGGTATAATGTCTGTAGCCATGCTACAATTTGGAATGTGGAAACCTCTTGAATATTTGGGATACAAAACGCTATTTCAAATTCGAGAATCGGGAATTTTGCCCAATCCCGGATGGGATGAGAGAATTGTGGTAATTGCGATCGAACGGCATTCCTTGCAGGAATACGGTCAATTTCCTTGGCCTCGTAACCGCTATGCCCAACTGCTAGAAGCACTGAAAAAATCTCCCCCCACAGCCGTTGGTTTTGACATTCTTTTCCTCGATCCAAGTCCGAAAGATGATATTTTAGCCGTTGCAATCGCCGCCAACGGCAAAGTTGTACTCCCTAGAACCCTTAAAGAAGAACCAGTAGCATCTTTAAAAGCAGCCGCCGCAGGTGTCGGCCACATCAGCCAAGAAGCCGATAGCGACGGTATTAGCCGGGAGTCAAAAATCTTTCTCAACGGGATTCCTAATTTCGGTTTAGCAATGACTCACAGGTACAATGCTGCTAATCCCCAAGATCCAGTATTGCTCCCACAGTCCAAAAATAAGCAGGAAAAAAAAGTCTGGGTTAACTGGCCTGGGAAAACTGAAAATCTACCTACCTATGCTTTTGTTGATGTCGTAGAAGGTAGAATTCCCGCAGATGCTCTGAGTAATAAGTTAGTTTTAGTGGGCATAGTTGCTACTGGTTTAGACCCGATATCTTCACCTCTCAACAAGACTACGGCGGGAGTTTATTTATATGCAGCATTGGTTGACAATTTGCTCAATCAACGCTTGCTGCAGCGGCTGCCGGTACTCCTAGAAATTTTGTTATTGTTGGGGATTGGCCCCCTTACCGCCTTGGTTTTGGGCAACCGAGGTGTTAAAGAGAGAATGGCGATCGCTCTCGGTTTGCCTATAATTTGGATTGGGGCTGCCGCTTTGTTATTTGGCTTCTTTTTTTGGTGGGTTCCGATTGCCGCACCTATCGGCACCCTCATTTTATCTAGCACTGCTTTGCAACTGCGGGAACAGTACGAAAAGCAGCAGTTGATGAGGTTATTTGAAAAGCACGTCGCTCCGGAGACAGCTCAGCTTATTTGGGAACGCAAAGCTGAGATATTTGAACAGGGAGAACTCGAACCTCAAGAACTTACAGCAACGGTGCTGTTTATGGATATTCGTAGTTTTACTTCGATTTCCGAAAAAATGCGACCGCGAGATTTACTCACCTGGTTGAACAATTATTTGGAAGCGATGACTAACTGTATTATGGATCACGGCGGCGTTGTAGATAAATACATCGGTGATGCAATTATGGCAGTTTTTGGGGTGCCTTTTTGCCATACTGAATATCGAGAAATTCAACAAGATGCTTTGAATGCAGTTGCGGCTTGTATTGCGATGCACGAACGGCTGCACCAACTTAATCAGCAGCTTAGAAGTGAACGCAAACCTTTAATTAAGTTTGGCATCGGTTTGCATACCGGACAGTTAGTTGCGGGCAGCGTGGGCGGTTCCCGGCGCTTGAATTATTCTGTGATCGGCGATGCTGTCAATGTTGCTGCTAGATTGGAGGCGATGAATAAGGAAATTGTTTCTGACAGTCCTTTTAATTTATTGGTGACGGCGAGGACTTTTGCTTATGTGCGCGATCGCTACGAAGGCCAAAAAGTAGGCTCGATTCAATTGCGCGGTAAAAAAGAAGAGACTGTGGTTTATGCTATTTTGGGCGAAAAGCATTAGTTATTGGGCATGGGGCATGGGGCATGGGGCATTGGTTCATGACTTACGTATCAAAACCAAGGAAACCGGGTTTTTGGCAGTTTATGCCAGCATTCACGAAATATTCTCGCAAAAAACCCCCGTGGTTGAGTGAAGTCGAAATCCTGACCCCCCGTGCGTAATTCCTAATCTAATCAAATACGCTCAGTCGCAGAGTTTTAGCTATTTTTTCTAACAGAAATAAGCTACCGATAGAATTTCCGTCTTTATCCAAAGGCGGACTGTAAAAGCCGATCGCACCTTGACCCGGAATTACCGAAACCATTGCCCCGCTAACTCCCGACTTAGCAGGCAGTCCCACCCGCAGCGCAAAGCGGGCCGATGCTTCATACAAACCGCAAGTTGCCATCAGCGCTGTGACAGTACGGGAGTTTTCCCCCATTGCTCGATCGCCACTCTTTACCAAAACCATCCCCAGCTTAGCTAAATCGTCCACAGTTCCCGACAAACAGCACACGCGATTGTAGGTTTCTAAAGCAATTTCTGAGTTTTGAACATAACCCGATTCTACCATTTTCAAGGCGAGATTCCAATTGTTTTGATTGGGATTTGTCTTCACTGAATCGAGCATTAACTCGTCAACAAATAACTGACTGCTTGCCTGTTGATTCAGCCAATCGAGCAAGTTTTGACAGCGTGCCACAGCATTTTGACCGGGAATCAAAGACGCTAGGGCGATCGCCCCGCTATTAATCATCGGATTTCTCGGCTTCCCTTGGTCTATTTCGAGTTGAGTTAGGGAATTGAAAGGTAGTTCCGAAGGCTCACAGCCAACGCAGTCAAAAACCGTTTTTTCGCCCAATTCGCACAGCAAATAAAGCAGCACAAAGGGCTTGACTACACTCATCAGCGGGAATGTTTGAGCAATGCTACCCCAGCTCATAATTTGACCATCAATTGCCCGAATTTGCACGGCAAGCCTTTGTCGATCGGCTTGCGCTAAAAGAGGTATGTACGCAGGGATTCGACCAGATTTACTGCGATTAATTGCCTCTTTTGCCCAAGCTGCTAGTTGTTCCGGTTGCAAGGAAGATAGTTGACTGGTGGATATTTTCACTGTCGATTATTTAGATTATTTGAGATTTTAGATAGGCATTCCTAGGGCGATGTTGAGCCATAAACCCGGTTTATTAACCGAATTGCGTCACTTGGGCTCTCTGCTGGCAGAAACCGGGTTTCTTAGGCGAGATAAGGCAAGCTCATAATTTGATGAAATTTTTGTGTGGTGTCCCGCCTGCCTGAAAAATACAACGCAAGATGCCCGACAGCTTATTTAAGGCTGTTGACCTTTGGGCCCGCCGGGAGCAAATAAATTTATTGACAATTTTTCATAAAAAAACCTGTATTTTGCATAAAAACCTCCCCTTCACCCAGATAGGTAATTAGCAGCTTCAAGGCAACGCTGCTAGCCAAAACAAACAAGCACTAGCTGGAAATGCCTTCAGATTCTGATGTCTAAGCTCCAGCAAGGGGCGGCGTGCATATTTAACTTAATTCTTTCAGAGTTCGCCAAATCCTGTCCGGAAAACCCCCGAACCTTTAAGAATGTACTATCCAACCGAATCTACCAAAATCAGGATAAAAAAATGACAGAAGCGAAAGCAGAAGCACCAAAGCCCGCTCCCATGATTTTTAAGGGTGTGTGCAACGACGGGGTTCTCAAGGGCAAAGAAATTGAAGGCAAACTAGATATCAAAGTCAACGTTGAATCTGTCAAAACCCCTGAAGCAAAGCCCACAAAATCCCAGTGGGAGCCCGTTATCTTTTGGGTATTGTTTGCAGTCATGGCAAACTTGATTGTCGGTGACCCCGCCGGAATGAGAAAAAAATACAGCTCCCCACAAAGGTCTCATTCTCATCAGATTTTAAACCAATCTGGGGAGCAGTCGCTGTTGGCTAAGAAAAACACCAGCAACTTGCCACTTTAGGCCCTGGGAGCCTGCCAGCCGCGCAAATAGTAATAGAAAGACCCGAAATATTCATCGAATACTCGCGTCGTAGTTACCAAAGCTTCTGCACTAGGCAAAAAATCTCCCGCGTCTAAGCGGAGTCTACTGGATCTCCCTCCTGAGGTGGGTTGAAAAGTGTAGAAGTCGGTAGCCCTAGGAATCACCTGGATTCCCATATTCGCAAAAGCGAGGCTGGCACGGCGCATCTGAATCGCAGATGTTACCAGGATGACTTTGCGCGGGGCGCCACGGCTGTCGAGTATCTTTCTCACCTCTTCAGCGCTGGTGCGTATGTTGCTGCCGTTATTGTCGAGAACGATACTGCTGCGCGGCACGCCCATGTTGTTTGCCAGCAAAGTCTCAATATCCTTAGCTTCACCAACATAACCCTCCAACTCGTCTCTCGGGCCAGCGGTAACGATGACCATCGGTGCGAGTTGTTTTCTGTACAAAACGGCAGCATAGGGCAGGCGATTGCCTGTATCTGTCAGTTGAATCGCTACTCGGTTGGGGATGTGAGGCTGAGTGGTTCCCTTGCCCAGCAGAACAATCGCCGCTGCGGTTTCGTCGCAGCAAACTGTGCGGACGGCTGCGGCGGCGTCCCGTTCTGCTTGCTCGGCGAACCAGTAAGCGACAACTGGCATACTCGAAAGGATCAAAACTAGCAGGGCTGCCAAGATCATTCTCGGGGCCGGGTTGCGGATGCCCCCGTTCGTGATCAGCGCCGATGCAATCACCAACAGCGTGATTGAAAAACCCAGCGGCTTAAAGAAGAAGGCTATGAGCCCGAAAATCGCTGCTCCGACCGGGGTGTCTGGTGCAAAAAAAGCTAGGATCAAAAGGCTGATCAGCAGCAAAACGCGCAGCCGATCTAATAAAGGATTGTCTTTGCCCCCTGATTGATCCCACCACGATTTGATCAGTGAGAACAGGAGGAATAGAAATAGAATGCGAGCTAACAGTTCTGGCATCTTGCAATATTCTGTGTCTTCATAAATTAGTACAGAAGTTTTGGAAACGATCGCGAATTTAGCTGCGGGAGGAAATACGGTAATCGGTGGGTTTTTAACTTTCGCCAATAACGCAGCCCGATCGCATTTATCCTAATGCTCGCTTCCGGTCAGCTATCAACTATTGGCTGCAGGGTGAAGCCCGCTACTTCCAGTCACAGATTGCTGACAGTTAATTGGTAATTGATAACTGGTAATGGTTGATTGATAATTGGTAATGAATCCAACACGCCGCAGGTGAAATTGGCAATTCAACTCTGCTTTCTGCTGCCTGCTTTTTGTCCCCATTACCTGTTACCCATTCACCAATCCCAATTTATCGGCGCTTCAGTTGATTCCGAATTGCCTGCGTTACCGTTTGAATTACTTTAACACGAGCATAATACTTGTTATCGGCCGCAATTAGCGTCCAAGGAGCAAGCGGCGTGCTGGTGCGGTGAATCATTTGATTCACCGCCACTTCATAATAATTCCACTTTTCCCGATTTCGCCAATCTTCCTCGGTGAGTTTGTATTGTTTAAAGGGATTGTTTTGCCGCTCTGTAAACCGCTTTAGTTGCTCGTCAGGACTGATGTGCAGCCAGAATTTAACTAAGACACAACCGAAACTGGTGAGTTGCTCCTCAAATTCGTTGATTTCCTGATAAGCTCGGCGCCATTCGGGTTCGGTGGCAAATCCTTCGACTCGCTCGACCAGCACTCTACCATACCAACTGCGATCGCAAATGCTGATTTTACCAGCCGTTGGCAGCCGTCGCCAGAACCGCCAGAGGTAGTGATGCGCTTTTTCTTCGTCTGTCGGGGCCCCAAAGGCATTAACGGTGTAACTGCGGGGGTCTAATACGTCCGTCAAGCGTTTGATTGCTCCTCCTTTACCGGCGGCGTCCCAACCTTCAAACAGCACTAATACAGGGATTTCCTCTTCGTAAATGCTTTGTTGCAGTTTGCCAAAACGGGTTTGTTGTTCGCGAAGTTGCTGTTTGTATTCGTCGGGCGACAGCGATTGAGTTAAATCTACTTGGGCGAGCACGTCAGGTTCGGTGGGTTGCAAGCTTTCTTGAGGCGGCAATTTCACGGGTGCAGATTGCATCGGCAGTCTGTCTAAGGCTTCTGTAATTGTCGCTGCCATTTGCGTTAAAACTTTGACTCTGGCCCACCGCTGACAATCGCCTTCTACTAGCGTCCAAGGTGCCGGGCCCGTGCCGGTTTGGGCTACCATTTCTTCGGCAAAAGTTGTGTATTCTTGGTATTTTTTGGCTTGTTTCCAATCTTCGGGCCGCACTCGCCAAGCTTGTAAGGTGTCGTCTTCTAGTTTTTTGAGCCGATGCTTGAGCTCTTTTTTGCTGAGGTGAATCCAAAATTTGGCAATTGCTGCGCCGTCATCTACCATCTGCCGCTCGAAGGCGTTGATTTGCCTGATGGCTGTCGGTACTTCTGCCTCGGAGATTCGATCGAACAATCGGTCTTCTAAAACATGAGTGTACCAACTGTGGTAGAAAAAACCAATTTTGCCGCGGGCAGGGAGTTTCTGCCAAAACCGCCACAGGAAAGGATAGCCCATTTCTGCATCGGACGGCGGCCAAATTGGGTGGACGGCAAACCCCCGCGGGTCCATATACCCCACCATTTGTTTGACTAAAGCACCTTTGCCAGCGGCGGCCCAACCTTCGAGGACGATAATTGCGGGCAATTTTTTTTCCCTGCAGGCCAGTTGGAGCGATCGCAACTGTTGCATTAAAACTTCTATCTTGGCATCGTAGGTTTCTTTATCTAGGGAAATGTTTAAATCCAGGTTGTCAAGCATATTTACCTTCTACCAATCCGCAATCTAGTTTAATGTTAGTTTAAGGTTGGGATAAATCCACCTAAAATCCGGTAAAAAAGTGATTAAAACTACTGTTACGGTCGGTTAAAACTGCGATGCTTCTGCCCTCAAAAACCTGTTCCAGTCCATACTAACAAAACTCGCCTCACCTCAAACTTGCAAAAAAAAACAGCTCAGGTTATAGTTGAGATAGGGAACTTTTAAATAAGTTCAAATTCTCCCCTCACCCGTTTGGGCGAGTTAACAGGAGGAGCAAGAAATCCCTGAGAAAGGATTTATTGTAAAAAAGAGCAAAAGTAAAAATCAACTACCCAGTGGGGGTGAAAACTTCTTTACTTAGCTGTTGAAACTTGATTCAAACAATAGTTACTTAAGCATCAAGCTTGGTAACGAAAGAGAGCGCGACTCATCGACATCCAGCCATAAACTCACCTACAAAATTAGCCCCAAAGGGCAAAACAATTTTTATGATTGCTTAATTAGATAAAACCTGAAAGCCTGGGTGATATAAACAGGTTTCTGAGTTTTATCGACACCACAATAAATCTGCATTACATCCGCGTTTATCCGCGTTCATCTGCGGTTAATCATCAAAAACTCGGAGTTTTGTAAGAAATTAACTGTACTTGTTTGCCAAGACCACTTAAGAGGAACAGTCCGAAATTACGGATTGCAAGTTTTCTATGAATATCTTAACAACACGCTCCTACAAGGGCGAAACTGACTGGTGCGCGATCGCAAATTTGATCGATGCTTGCGAAGCCGTAGATAGACTCGGCGAAGAAGTCTCAGCAACTGAACTCAAGCTAATACTTGATGCCCCCAAACTCGACAAAGCCCGCGACGTGCAATTGTGGGAAGATGGTAATTACAAACTAATCGGTTTAGCACTGCTAGATATGCCCGATTCGCCAGAGGAAATCGACGCTTGTCTCTGGTTTTACGTGCATCCAAACCTGCGCGGCGCAGGTTGGGAAAAAGATATCATTAAATGGGGCGAAAAGCGGCTGGGCGAAGTCGCGAAAGAACTGAATTTGCCTGCAAAATTGCGTACATACAGCCGTGAGGACCAAACCGATGAGATGCGGCTGTTAGAAAAACAAGGCTTTGAGGTCGATCGCTATTTTTGGACAATGACCCGATCCCTCGCCGAACCGATTCCCGCGCCGGAATTTCCTGCAGATTTTGCATTGACTCACGTATCGGGAGAACAAGACATCCAACCCTGGGTAGAGATGTTCAACCAGTCATTTATAGATCACTGGAATCACCACGATTTAACTGCGGAAACCGTGCGTTATTGGATGCAAGATCCGAATTATCAGCCGGAATTAGACTTGATTGCTGTTTCGGGCGATCGTAAATTTGCTGCTTTCTGCGACTGTCAAATCAAACCCCCAAAAAACGCCCGCAGCGGCACAAAAGACGGCTGGATTGAATTGTTGGGTACGCGGCGCGATTTTCGGAAAATGGGTTTAGGAAAAGCGATGCTATTAGCTGGTTTGCATAAGTTGAAAGCAGCGGGTGCAAACACAGCTAAACTCAGCGTCGATGCTGACAGTTTGACGGGGGCGACAAAGCTTTACAAATCAGTGGGTTTCCGCCCGATGGAAACTTGGATCGAGTGGGCTAAGACAGTTTAGAAAAAGGTTGGTACTGAAGGCGAGAATCCCGACTGCTGAAAGAAGCCGGGGTTCTCAAGTGCGATTTTGGGTCAAGTGCGATCACTCTTTTGGATCGAATGGGCGATCGCTCTTTTGGATCGAATGGGCGATCGTACTTTTCTTCCTTCCCTAAATCAGCCGAAAATTCGCCGATGTAATCGAATTGGCACTCACTCCAATCATCACACCTAACTCCTCTCCTGTCAAGACATTTTTGATGAGAGTTCCCTGAGTATTTTGAGTTATTTCTAACTGACCAAAGCTTAAACCTCCGCTTAATCCAATCAAATCTTGACCCCCGGTAAAATCAGCGATTATGTCAAATCCTTGACCAGCTTTTAACACAAAGATATCATTGCCGCTACCACCAATCAAACTATCATTACCCAAGTCTCCGTAAATGATATCATCACCTTTTCCGCCCAGGAGAGTATCGTTATCTTCGCCTCCGTAAATAGTATCATTTCCTTCACACCCTCCCACGATATCTGCTCCTTCGTCACCACTGATTAAATCATTACCTTCACCGCCGCAGATAGTATCCGAACCCTGGTTTCCAAACAGGTAGTCATCACCTTGACTACCAAGCATTATGTCGTTACCTTTACTTCCCAATAAAGTATCATCATCCTTGCCACCATCGATGAAGTCATCATTTTTATTCCCATAAATGATGTCATTACCTTCGCTGCCATTTAGGGAGTCATTGCCTTTGCCACCGTTGCTCAAATCATTGCCGAACTCGCCAACAATGATATCGTTTCCTTCATCTCCAAATAGGATGTCGTCATCTTTGGCACCGCTGATAAAATCATTGCCTTTATTGCCGTTTAATATGTCGCTGCTGTCGCCACCATATAAGTTATCATCCCCGGATTTGCCATCGAATATATTGCCGTTGTTGCTGCCGAAAAATCGATCGTTTTTGGCAGTGCCTATTTGAAGTGGCGATTCACCGAGTATGGTGTTTTCAAATGTATTGGGTTGGCTTAAGTTAGGATAGGCAATGTCATCGCAGATGCAGTCATCGTTGGGGATGTTGTTAGTTGTTGGTGTTGGTGTTTCTGATGGTGTCGGTGTCGGTGTTGGCACATTAACACTAAAATTACCCAAGCTGCTAACAGCAGCAAAATTACCAACAGCATCTTTTACCTGCGATGCTTGTAAACTTACCGTGTAAGTATCATTATCAAAAGTGTCCCAACTTCCCCCGGGAGGAATAAACGAATAAGTTGCTGGCCGAGGCGTACCATTACTATTAGTATCAATACTGACAAAAGTAGCAGAAATAGCGCCACCAGACCAATTAATAAAAACCTCAGAATTATCTAAAGTGCTAACATCTACTCCACTGCTATCATCAGTAAAAATAACTGTCAATATCTGACTTGTACCACCCGCTGTAGTAATGTTAGAAATTGCACCCAAGCTAGCAGTAGGTGCGGTAAGATCAGCAGTGCGAGTTAGTTGAGTCGCTGCGGTATTGTTATTACCAGCGGTATCCGTAGCTTTGGCTGCTGGAATATCGACAGTGACATTACCATCAGCAGTAGGTGTAACGGTAAAAGTATAATTGCTGCCGCTACCTGCAAAACCGCTAACAGTACCGTTACTAACATTAACGCCACTTTCACTAAATCCTGTAACGGTTTCGCTGAAAGTTGCTGTGACTAAAAATGGTGCGTTTGTAGTGGTTGCGGATGTTGATGTTAAGGCAACTGTGGGTGCGGTGATATCAGCAGTGCGAGTTAGTTGAGTCGCTGCGGTATTGTTATTACCAGCGGTATCCGTAGCTTTGGCTGCAGGGACATCAACGGTGACATTACCACTAGCAGTAGGTGTAACGGTAAAAGTATAATTGCTGCCGCTACCTGCAAAACCGCTAACAGTGCCATTAGTAACATTAACGCCGCTTTCACTAAATCCTGTGACGTTTTCGCTGAAATTTGCTGTGACTAAAAATGGTGCGTTTGTGGTTGTTGCGGAAGTTGATGTTAAGGCAACTATAGGTACAATTGTGTCTACAATTATGGCTTTGGTATCCGCTAAAGATTGTCCCGCAGGAATAGTTAAGGTGGCATTATTGCCAGCAGCATCTTTTAAGGTTGCATCTCCCCCTAAAGTTATGCCTGTTGAGTTGAAATCAATGCTATTTTGTCCGGTTGCGGGAGTATAAGTGCCGACAGCAGATGTACCCGTAAAAGGTGTAAGAGTGACAGCCCCACCTGTGTCTAAGACGACTGTCATGTTACCGCCTGCTAAAGTAACTGCTTCGCTGAAGTTGACGGTGACGTTGATGTTGCCAGAAGTGCCATAACTGCCGTCAGTGGTGGTAGAGGTGACGCTGGTGATGGTTGGTGCAACAGTGTCAATAACGATGGCTTTGCTACCGCCGAGGGAGTTGGCGGAGGCGGTAGTGGGGAGGGTTAAGATGGCATCAAAGGCTGTAGCAACAGTTTCTTTAATTGTGCCGCCGTTGAGGGTGAGCGCATTTGTGGCGAGGTATTCTAAGTCACCGGATGTGTCTCCCGCTTGGACTACATAGTTGAAGGTGAGGGCTGTACCGCCACTACCAGAGGCGTAGTTGGCAAAAGAGTCAGTTGTGCCTGTTTCTAGTTGCAGTTGCGGTGTGCCGGTGACGGTGACAGCAGCATCGAAGGTGACGGTGATATTGATAGTAGAACCTACACCGTAGCTACCGTCAGCAGTGGTGGCGGTGACAGCAGTAACTTTTGGTGTGGTGTTGAGCAGGATGGAGGCGTTGTCCCTGAAAAAATTCGTCGTTGCTAAGTCTGGTTTCCCGTCCAAGTTGATGTCCCCGATGCTGACGGAGTTGGGGAAACTGCCAGTAGGAAAGTCTACTTTGGGGGCGAAAGTGGGGGTGGTGGCTCCGGTGGCGGTGGTGTTGAGCAGGAGCGAGGCGTTGTCGCTGTTGCGGTTAGCCACAGCTAAGTCTGGTTTCCCGTCCAAGTTGAAGTCGCCGATGCTGACGGAGCTGGGGAAACTGCCAGTAGGAAAGTCTACTTTGCTGGCGAAAGTGGGGGTGGTGGCTCCGGTGGTAGTAGTGTTAAGCAGGATCGAGGCGGTGTTGCTTAACACGTTCGTCACAGCTAAGTCTGGTTTCCCGTCCAAGTTGAAGTCGCCGATGCTCAGGGAGTTGGGGCCATCGCCAGTAGGGAAGTCTACTTTGGTGGCGAAAGTGGGGGCGAGGGTTCCGGTGGTAGTAGTGTTAAGCAGGATCGAGGCGGTGTTGCTTAACACGTCCGTCACAGCTAAGTCTGGTTTCCCGTCCAAGTTGAAGTCGCCGATGCTCAGGGAGTTGGGGTAATTGCCAGTAGGGAAGTCTACTTTGGTGGCGAAAGTGGGGGTGGTGGCTCCGGTGGTAGTAGTGTTAAGCAGGATCGAGGCGTTGTTGCTGTTCACCACAGCTAAGTCTGGTTTCCCGTCCAAGTTGATGTCGCCGATGCTCAGGGGGCCGGGGTAATTGCCAGTAGGGAAGTCTACTTTGGTGGCGAAAGTGGGGGTGGTGGCTCCGGTCGTAGTAGTGTTGAGCAGGATCGAGGCGTTGTCGCTGTTGCCGTTAGCCACAGCTAAGTCTGGTTTCCCGTCGCCGTTGATGTCGCCGATGCTGACGGACAAGAAGTAACTGGCAGTAGGGAAGTCTACTTTGTGGGCGAAAGAGGTGGTGGTGGCTCCGGTCGTAGTAGTGTTGAGCAGGATCGAGGCGGTGCTGCTGTAGTTGCTGTTGAGGATCGCCACAGCTAAGTCTGGTTTCCCGTCGCCGTTGATGTCGCCGATGCTGACGGAGCGGGCGCCATACTGGGGCAAGGGGGTAACTAGCACGCCGCTGTAGGTTTTGAGGGTGGTTTCTGTGAGGGCCAGTTTGGGCTTTTGGGGGGATGGGGGGATGAGTTGAGCGATGTCCCAGTTACCGCCTAATTTGCTGTTACCTGTGGTAGTGGGGTTGGCGGCGATGTTTGCGCCTGTGAGTTGGTGGAGTTGAGTGAGGAATTGGTGGCCTCTGTCTCCGGCTGCTACGTTACATCCATACAATATGATGCTGGCGTTCGCAGTAAGCCTGTTTCGCCACTGTTGCAACTGTTGGGTGTAGTTTTGGATGTTGCTGCTGTTTAGTTCTTTTTTACCTAAGTACAGGCTGCCGGCGCTACCGTGTGTGATGATGTGTAGGGCTTCGATGCCTGTATGCTGAGCTAGGAGTGTGGTGATTTGCTCTAGGGCATCAGGCTGGCTTTCGAGGATGTAGGTTGCTGTGCCCGGTTTGATGCCAGAGGCTATGTGGTTGCTGTCGGGTACTGTGGGGTCAAGGATGACTATTTCCCTTGGCTTGTTGCTAAAGCAGCCAACCAAGGGAAGAAAAAAATTTTTGTGGGGGTTAATTTTAACTAGAGTTTTCATCTGCTTTTCGTTTCAGTAGAATGCCTTGTTGTTGAGCTGCAAAGGCTCTGTAGCCGGATTTGAGTTAGGAGGCGGTAATTCTACCAGGTGGCAGATGACACGCTAGATTTTTAACTACTAGAAATTTAGCAGGGTTCGAGTGTACTGTCAGTGGTTGAGCTTATTCTTTACAAAGCCTTTATATTTTTCGGGTGATTTTAAAGAATTATAAAAAGTCGAAGTCGGGGCGAGTTTATGAGATTATTGATTTTAGGCAATTATGGTTGGTAAAATCCGCCCCTGGTATCTGTTAAAGAGGTAGATAGCAATTTGACGTGTTCGTGGGGGCTGGTTTACGAAATTGTGGGTTTTAGGCAATTATTGTCTGTAAAAGCCACCCCTACGTTTTGGATATATAATATACAGATTTTCCCGATTTTATGAATAACGATCGCACAAATTTCAATACCGTCTCCGAACACGAGATTTTTGGCGATCGCGATTTTCCATCTTGGTTAACTCAACAACAAATCAGCCTCGCTTGCACCACCTATCAAACCAGCAGGTTGATGTTAATCGGTGCTGTCCCAGAAACTAACAGAATCTTGGCTTTTTGGCGAATATTCGATCGCGCAATGGGGCTTTTCTGCACGCCGGAACGCCTTTATTTAAGTTCAAAATATCAACTCTGGCAATTAGATAATGTCTTAGAAGCCGGTAAATTATACCAAGGATACGATAAATTATATATACCAAGAATCGGCTATACTACAGGAGATATCGACATTCACGATATCGCAGTTGATAAAAATAATCAAATCATTTTTATTAGCACTTTGTTTAATTGTATTGCTACAGTGAGCGATCGCCACAGTTGCAAACCTCTCTGGAAACCGCAATTTATCTCACAATACATCAACGAAGACCGCTGTCACCTCAACGGTTTGGCGATGGTGGCTGGGGAGGCGAAATATGTCACAGCATCGAGTCAGTCGGATGTGGTGGATGGTTGGCGCGATCGCCGAAAAAATGGCGGTGTAGTTATTGATATTGAATCAAATGATATTATCGTCACAGGATTGTCAATGCCGCATTCACCCCGCTGGTATCAAGACAAATTGTGGCTGCTGAATTCGGGGCGGGGAGAATTGGGTTATGTGGATTTAGAAACAGGGAAATTTGAGGCAATTACGTTTTGTCCGGGATATGTCCGAGGACTAGCATTTTGGCAAAATTGGGCAATTGTTGGACTCTCGAAACCTCGTGGTGGTGACAATACTTTTAGCGGTTTAGAATTGGATGAGTTATTGGTAGCAAAGGATGCTGAGCCTCGGTGTGGTATGATGGCGATCGATTTGACTACCGGGGCGATCGTTCACTGGTTGCGGTTTGAAGGAATTGTCACAGAACTGTATGATGTGCAGGTGATTCCAGCAGTGCAAAAGCCGATGGCGTTGGGTTTTCAAACGGATGAAATTGCTCAGTTAATTACTTTGGAACTTTAACGGCAGAGGGTGGCGGATGTACGCTAATGAACGCAGATTAAGATGCAGTTTGTTTGGTGACTTCGACATAAATATGTTCTAACCGCACCGGATACCGAGCGATTGAGTCAATAGAAATCCCGTCGAACAGCAAAATAATCTCTTTTAATTCTAAACGTTCCGGCAGCCAAAAAGCTAAATCGCTACCGTAGCGGCGGGGGATGAAACTGTATTTTTTAGCGCGGGCGATGACTTCAGCTTCTTCGTCGGTTTTTACCACGATAATTTCTTGAGCCGGAATCAGTTTTTGCAACTCTTCTAAACTACCTTCAGCTACAATACTGCCATTTTTCAGAATCCCAATTTTCTGACAAAGACGCTCAGCTTCATCCAACAAGTGAGTTGTCAGCAAAATTGTAATTCCTTCCGATTGCAATCGCTGAATCAACTGCCAAATTTCATAGCGGGTCTCAATATCTAAACCCGTTGTCGGTTCATCTAAAATTACTAATTTAGGCTGGTGTATCAAAGCCACCGCAATATTCAAACGGCGCTGCATTCCTCCGCTCAAAGTTTCTACTGGGCTTGTAGCTCTATCTGTCAAATTTACTGCTTTCAAACAGTGTCTTACTTGATAGCGTCGCTGCTTGCGCTCTAAGCCGTAAATTTGAGCAAAAAAGTTGAGGTTTTCCTCACAGCTAAGGCTTTTGTAAAGCAAATTTTCTTGAGGCGCTACCCCTATTAATAATTTAGTAGCTTCGGAAACCGGTTCGCCATTAATAAAAACTTTGCCGCTGTCGGCATTTAACAAATTGCATAAAATATTGATAGTTGTAGTTTTGCCCGCCCCGTTTGGCCCCAGCAAACCGTAAATTTCTCCCGAGTGAATGTGCAGTGTTAAATCTCGAAGCACTGAACGTTCGCCGTAAGACTTATTTAGCTTTTCTATTTGCAGCACTGCTTTAATTCTCCGTATTATTTTATATATTTACGGTTGTTTCTGACTGATTAAACTGCAGAGAGCGCAGAGGGCGCTGAGTCTCCAGAAGAGAGAGATGAATAATTACGACCTAATGAGATAGTTTTAAAGTCTTCTTTCTACTCTCAACATCCGCCGATAAGACAGCCATCCGGCTACTATCATTAAAACAGCAAAGATGCACAAAAACCCGAAGTGTTCGGCAATATCAGCCAAATCTTTGCCGTCAGCCCACACGCCCATCAGCGCTTCGTTCATGTGATAAATTGGATTGTACTGGGCAAGTTCCAGCAGACTTTTGGGAAACAGTGAAGTCGGCAAAAATGCACCTCCTAAAATCAACAAAGGAACGCCGAAAGCTGCTACTAGGGAGTTGACATCCTCAGTGCGCCTCGCAAACTGGGTGCCGAGAATAAAGCCTACACCTACATAAGATACAATACTGAGCAGAATAATCGCACATCCTAGCAGAAGAGAGCCTTGGAATTGGGCTCCTAAAAAAGAGGCGATCGTGTATACTAAAATTACCTGACCGATGCCGATGCAACTATGAGCCAGGAAAATTCCTAAAAAGTAGGAAGTGCCGCTCAGCGGGGAAATAAACAAGCGTTTGAGGGTATGCTGTTCTCGCTCTGCTACTACTGTTGCTACGCTACCACCGAGACAGCTAAAAAATAAAGCTGCTCCTACTAAGCTTGCAGGTGCAGCAACTTCAAAGGCTTTTGCTGTGCTGAGGTTAGCGCGTTCTTTTAAAATTAAACCGTTAATTAGCAAGATAGAAACTGGAAAAATACTCCACAATACTAAGCTGCGCCGCCGCCTCCCCAATTCAAGTAAAATCCGCTGTGCTACTGCGAGCGTTTCGTACCAGTATTTCATAGCAAATATATTAGTATTGTTAGAATTGGGAATTGGCGATCGCGCCACCGGATATCATACCATAGAGATGCCAATAAATTGAACTCTCAATAAAAAACCCGCCGGCGCGGGTTTTGTGATTTTAGGGGGATAGGTTTTAACACCAGTAAAAAAAAGCATGGAACTGTAACAAATTCCAAATCCATATCTAATCAGTTATTCCCTATCTAAAATCGAAAATCGTATAACTTATCGCCCTCTGTCGCTGCTCTCAATTAATACTAAAGTTCTTACCTCTGTAGCATCCTTGAAAGGAAGTTAAACTGGTGCGGTTTCTCTGTTCCAATTTAGTCACGAGGGAAGAAGTATTGGTACTTTCAGCGGTAGCATCCCAGTTGTAGATAAAGTCGCCGAGATTGTCTCCCGTTTCTTCGTAGCTTTGCTCTTCTACCGGAATTCCCGAAACTCCTGAAACAGTTTGGTTGTGGTATCCGTTAACAATGATTTTTTCGATTACGGCTCCCGGTTCTGCGGTAATGTTCCATTGCACCGGTTCGTAGGCTGAAAGTGCGAGGATTATTGGCTTGTTTCGGCGTTCTACTTTAACTTCGATCGCACTTTTTGATAAATTTCGGTTCTTGTGATCCGCGTTAGCTTCGTAAACGCCTATTAAATGAAGTTCTTTGTTTCCGCTTGAGGAACCGATATAAGCTGAAAAATCGTCGGAACCGCCAAGCCCGCAGTTGGCGCCAGAACTAATTGGGGAAATAAAAGCAGCTTTTTCTGCTATTTTCTGCTGCACGGCCGGCACTACCCACAATCCGGTTCCGATGCCTAAAGCACCTATCAAAGCAGCCGCGATACCGAAAGGAAGGGCATTTGTGAGGTGGCGAACAACTGGTTTGGTTGTTAGTTGAGATAGGGTTTGCTGCCAAGTTTCACCAGTTTGTCGATCGGCATTCCCGCCATCGAGACAGGCCAATAAACCTAAACTTTCCGGCTGTTCGAGCAGACTTTGAACAGTTTTCCCTTCGCCGACGTAGAGATTTCTAGTTTCGGTGTCTAAAAGCAGCCAGTAGCGATCGCCCTCGCCGAGGTTGTACTCTTGTACCGCAGGATCGACTAAATCGTGCTGCAAAAACACCAGCCAAGCCATATTATTGCCAGTGCCGACTGTTTTGCCGTCGCTGGAAATAAGTTGGTCGATGTCGGGTTCCCAGCGCCAAGCTACCCAACGACTATCTCCTCGATAGCCGAGGGATTTTTCCAGTTGCGGATGAGCGGTTATTTCTAAGCGTTGAACTAAGTTTGACACTAGATGTCCTCCTCAAGTGCGATCGGGTCTAGAGCAATTTTGTTCCAATTTATTAAAACAAATATTTTGCTCATGAAGAGCCTCCGAATAATCGGGTTAATTTTGTCTGGCTAATGTTATCAGCCGATACTTTCCAAACCACACTGGCTTAACAAAAATATGCCTGTTGAATGGTTTAGCGTGAGAACTTGGAGCTGGCGAGCACCCGCCTGGTAATAATTTTAACCTGTGCCGATCGCTAATCCTGTTACGGATTAAAGCTGGCTATTTCTCACTGCTTCTACCTGGTTGTCCAGTTTTGAAAGAGTGCTTGACCGATAGCGTCTACAAGTTCTTAGCTTAACTTTTATTTGGCTACTCTGCTACAAAATATGCCGATCGCACCTGACATTAATATTACGCAGGCAAATAAATATTCCGGCTTTCTCGTGGGTGAAATATCCCTTAAAAAGAGAACGTTTCCGAGAAACCCGGTTGCTGTAAAAGTTCTGACACTTCGCCTATTACTGGCGGGGGCCATCAATCGCATCTCTAGTCGGTGCCACACCTCCGGGGCCAAAGGAACTCGGCGGCACTCTCGGAAGATTGAGATTGGGATTGGGAACTAAATCGCCGTTGCCGCCACCAGCAGTGCCACCCGTGGGAGACGCGCTATTATTGGGACTGGTACTCGGCGAACTTCCCGGATTGAGATTATTCTGATTGGTATTCGGCGAAGTTCCCGGAGTGGCATTATTGGGAGTGATATAGGGCGCACTTCCCGGATTGAGATTATTGGGATTGGTGCTCGGTGAACTTCCCGGATTGGCATTATTGGGAGTACCTGCGGGCGAAGTTCCCGGATTGACATTGTTGGGATTGGTATTGGGCGCAGTTCCCGGATTCTGATTATTCTGATTGGTATTGGGCGCAGTTCCCGGATTCTGATTATTCTGATTGTTGGGATTTGCCGTGCCTGTTGGAGTAGTTATCGGGGTGCCGGCAGCATCTCTGGTGATGGCGTTGGGGTTCGGCGGAGGAGGCGGAGCAGCCCCATTGGGGTTATTTGCAGGAGCATTGGCGGGGTTGCCCGCAACCGGAGCAGGGTTTTGGGGAGCAGCATTGCTGCCGCACAAGCTGACTAAATCAAAAGTTGTGCCGCCTCGGGTTTCGATGAAGCAAACCGGCACATTTACATCGGGGTTTGAAGCTCTGGGAAAATCGGCTGTTCCCGGCATGGGACGGCTAAAGGCAGCTTCAGCCATCAGTGGGGTCAATGCCGCCGATAGAGCGGCGATTGTTCGCAATAATCTCATCAGCGTTTCCTCAAATGTATAATTTTATTTTCTCCAGTATTGCCCATAAATTGCTAAGTGTCGTCACTCTAAAAGCCGATCGATCTTTTTGACAACTGCTTCTACAGGGCCACCGCTGGCTGCAACATCTCGTGAACGCAGAAAATACAGGTAGAAAAAGCCGAAAGTGCAACATTCGCGCATCCGTTGCCCTTCTTCCTTAATATTTTTAGTACCGAATTCGCGGGTCAACGTAAGCGTTCAAAATATCAATTACAATGCTGGCAATTACGACAATTGCCGCAAAAAATACCACAATACCTTGAACAGTTGGATAATCCCGCAAGCTAATAGCTTCGTAAAGGCGATTTGCCAACCCCGGCCAAGAAAAAGTAACCTCTGTTAAAATAGCACCGCCCAACAGTGCAGCAAAAGTCAATCCTAAGACAGTAATCACCGGAATTAGCGCATTTTTCAGAGCGTGAGCCCATAAAATCTGGAATTCTGGAATGCCTCTAGCTCTAGCTGCTTCGACATAATCTGCTTGCAAAGTTTGCTTGAGATTCACTCTGACAATGCGCTCGAAAATGCCGCTCAAAAGAATCCCCAACGTCAAACTTGGAAGTGCCAAATAATGCAAACTTGTGAGAAACTGACCAGGGTTAGCGCTCAGGAGACTGTCAATCGTGTAGAGTCCCGTGTAGCCTTCGGGGGCGGGGAATGTGACGGGAAAGCGAGTTCCCAAAGGAAACCATCCCAACTGCACTGCGAAAATCAACTGCAAAACCATGCCGGCCCAAAAAGCGGGCAGCGAGTAAGTGATAATGCCAAACAAACGGCCTGCAGCATCGAAAATAGTGTTGGGGCGAGATGCTGCCAGGGAACCGATACTGATGCCGACAATTAAAGCTATGGCCATGCTACAAACTGCTAATTCCACTGTAGCGGGGAAATAGTCGCCGATAATTTGCCACACGGTTTGTCCGCGAGTGGTGATGGAGGTTCCCAAGTCGAAGCTCAACAAGTCTTTCATGTATTTGAGATATTGCTGCCACAGGGGTGCGTCGAGGCCGAGTTGAGTTCGCATTGCTTCTTTGGCGCCTGCGGGAGCTCGCGAGCCGAGAATGGCATCTATGGGGTCGCCCGGAGTGGCCCGCAACAATAAAAATACTGCTGTGGTGATTGTCCACAACATTAGCGGTGCGAGGAGCAAGCGGACAATAATATAAGATTGCAGGGCTTTGGAACGAGACATAATATTTAGGAACTGCCAATTGCGAAGTCATTAGTCATTAGCCAGATGTTGAAGACATCAGGCAGATGGAAGGTAGAAGCTGGAAGAAACAGATATTTTATATCTGCGACTTCCGTGCCGCCAATCAGGGGAATTGGGAATTGCGAATAGACAGTTTAGTTGATTTTTGCGAAAAAGTCGATCGACTTTTTCGCAATTGGCGATTTTCCTATTCGCCCAGCAGCGATTCAAAGGCGGCTTGCAAAGACTTGATATCGCCTACTCTGGCTACTAACAAGTTTTCGCTGCCGGCATCCTCCAGCCTGTGCTTCCAATACAGGATGCTATCAGAGTTGTTCATCCAGAAACTAATCACGGTGCCTACAACTCGATCGACATCCCAGCCCCGGTAAGGAGAAACTGTCTCCACGGATGCCACAAACGCATCGAGAGTACACTTCCAGTTTCCCAAGTATTCTACACCCGACTGCTGCTGTTGTTTCAGCAATTCCTGCTGCTGGTTAAAAAATGTTAAAGTTGGAGATACGCCCAGGATTTCAAATGTATAGTTCATGTCATCCTCCAGAAGTATTATTTTGCCAAAATGCCGCTCGTCCAAAAAAGCCAAAAACGCTTTACTTTGCTGGCGTTGATGAAATGCAGATGCTTCAATTATCCTCTTTGTTCGATCGGGATTTTGGCGGATTATCTTATTAATAGCAAATTTTTGAACACCCGATTGTCACAGAATTTACATCTGTCCTGGCACTGTAGAAAAAATTAAAATCAAATTTTTATTAAGCATGGTAATGTGGGACCTGCACCCGGATGAACTGATACAGTTTGAGATTTGAGATTTTAAATTTTAGATTAAAGAATTGAATAATAGGGAATGACTGATGACAACCCGGGTTGGGATCGCGGGTCTACAATTGCATTTGTTCTAACCTGGTGTGACTGTTTTGCCGCGAGTCCCCAGAGCGATCGCCACATTCAGGCAAGTAGTGGCATGATTAATATTACAATTTTTTACGGTAGCGGTGGAAACCTCAGCCCCGTTTTGAGCGATCGGCTACCGCACTTCACGATTGCTGTACAATTTTGTAACTTATATCTAGGGCATCTTTTAAACGACAAACGATCGGCAAACTCGGTAGGTGTCAGAATATTGATGTTATTGAAAAGTCTGAACAGTTGTCTGATGAAAAGCTCGCCCAAGATGTCACTAAGCCTAGTTTTGTTGATACCGCTGGTGGTGCAAATCTCCGTAGCAGTCGGCGTGACTGGATGGCTTTCGTTTCGCAACGGTCAGAAAGCCGTCAATGACCTTGCTACGAGGTTAAGCTTGGAAGTCGCAGCCAGAACCAAAGAAAATTTCCGCAGTTTTGGGGATGTGTCTCACCTGTTCCTGCAAATGAATACTGCTGCGATCGCCTCTGGAAACTTAGACCCGGAAGACCTCCCCAACTTAGAGCGCTATTTGTGGAACCAGACCAAGCTGAGCGATAGAAATACAACCATCTACTACGGCGACGAACAGGGCAGATTCGTCTTGCTCAAGCGAGAAGCAGAACACTTAGTATACATCAGAGATGAATCAACCGCTCCCAACCGCCAAATTTATCGCCTCGACAGCCAAGGAAATCGCACTGAGCTAATCAAAACCGTCCCCTATGACCCCCGTACTAGACCCTGGTATCAAGCTGCCAAACAGTCAGGCAAAGCCACTTGGTCTCCCATCTACCCCTTCGCAGCACCGCCAGTGCTGGGGATTACGCCGGTGATGCCTATTTACAATGAAACAGGAAACCTGCGGGGGGTATTGGCAATTGACCTGACTCTTTCTCAAATCAGCGATTTTCTTAAAAGCATCAAAATTAGCCCGTCAGGACAAGTTTTTGCGATCGAACGCAGCGGGGAAATAGTCGCCAGTTCCACAGACGAACTGCCCTTTGTCACCGACAAAGACGGACAAAAACGGCTGTTGGCGACACAGAGCAAAAATTTGCTAATTCGATCGGCCTCCACATATTTGCAACAACGATTTGGTAGTTTTGAACGCATTGACAGCAAAGGACAGTTTACCTTCGAGATAGACGGCAAACGTCAATTCATTACCGTTGCTCCCCTGCAAGACGGTCGTGGCCTCGATTGGCTGGTTGTAGTCGCAATCCCGGAAGCAGACTTTATGGAGCAAATTAACGCCAACACTCGCACAACTATCTTATTGTGCTTTTTTGCCTTCGTACTGGCGATCGCACTCGGAATATTTACCACTCGCTGGGTTGTCAAACCGATTACTCGATTGCTGGAAGCTTCCAAAGCTTTAACCAAAATGTCGGAGTCATCCGACTTCACCTCTGCAGAATTAAACGGCGAAGTCGAAGTTCAAGGCGTCAAAGAACTCGGCTTTCTAGCTCAGTCTTTCAACCAAATGGCCCGACAATTGCGATCGTCTTTTATTGCCCTAGAACGAACCAACTCTAGTTTAGAACAGCGAGTAGCAGAGCGGACTGCCGAACTCGAAGCTGCCGAAGCAGAATTGCGGGCTTTGTTCGCAGCTATGAACGAATTAATTATAGTTGTGGACGCCAGCGGCCGCTATTTAAAAATCGCGCCCACAAATCTTTCTCTGCTCTACAAACCAGCCGAAGAATTAGTTGGCAAAACATTCACAGAGGTGTTTCCGCAAGCTACAGCCGACAATTTTCTCAACCACATCCGAGCAGCTTTAGATACTCAGCAAACAGTCAGCATCGAGTACGATTTAACCATTGACGACCGCGAAGTTTGTTTTGCCGCCAGCATTTCACCGCTTTCAGAAGAATCCGTAATTTGCGTAATCCGCGACATTACCGAACAGAAGCGAGCCGAATCGGCGCGACGCCAAAGGCAAAAACAATTGCTCAAACAAAATACGGTTTTGGTAGAACTCGCAAGAAATAAAGCGCTGTATCGAGGTGATTTGCAAGTAGCTTTGAGGCAAATCACCGAAGCGGCGGCTCATACCCTAGATGCAGAACGAGCCGGAGCATGGTTGTACGATGAAAGCCGATCGAAACTGCAATGTCTCGACCAATTTTACCGCAGCAACCACCAGCATTCCCAAGGTAATGAACTCGCAGCAGCAGACTATCCAGCTTATTTTCAAGCTTTGGAAGAACACCGGACGATCGCAGCCGAGGACGCTCTCTCAGATATTAGAACTAGAGAATTTGCCGAATCTTACTTTTCACAAGTGGGTACTACTTCTACCTTAGACGCGCCGGTGCGGCTGGGAGGACAAACAGTTGGAGTCATCTGTATCGAACAAGTGGGAACTACTCGCAACTGGACATTAGAAGAACAAAATTTTGCTGCTTCCCTGGCAGATTTGGTATCATTGGCGATTGAAGCCAGCGAGCGCGATCGTACACAAAGTGCTTTGCGTCAAGCAGAACAAAAATATCGCAGCATCTTTGAAAATGCCGTCGAAGGCATTTTTCAAAGAACCCCCGAAGGCCACTTCTTGAGCGTAAATCCAGCTTTAGCGCGCATCTACGGCTACGCCACTCCCGAAGAATTGACATCCAATCTCACAAACATCAGGCAGCAAGCTTACGTCAATCCTCAGCAGGGCGACAAGTTTATGGGGGTGATGGAAGAATTCGGAGAAGTTTCGGGGTTTGAGTCACAAGTTTACCGCGTTGACGGCAAGGTAATTTGGATTTCCGAAAGCGCGCGTGCAGTGTGCGACGCCGACGGCAAGGTACTCTACTATGAAGGCAGCGTTGAGGATATCACCGATCGCAAAGTCTTTGAATCCGCCTTGCAACTGGCCCTAGAAGCAGCCGAAGCTGCTTCCACCGCAAAAAGTGCATTTTTAGCAAACATGAGCCACGAACTGCGAACACCTCTGAATGCCATCATCGGCTACAGCGAAATGCTCCAAGAAGAAACCGCAGAATTGGGTTACGATGAACTCACCCCAGATTTAGACAAAATTCGCACTTCCGGCAGACACTTGCTATCGCTAATTAACGACATTCTCGACATTTCTAAAATCGAAGCCGGCCGCATGGATCTTTACTTAGAAACCTTCGACATCGCCGCCTTGATTGAAGAAGTCGCCTCCACCGCCGCGCCGCTAATTGAGAAAAACGGCAACACTCTAAACCTGCATCAAATTACGCATATCGGCACTATGCACGGTGACATTACCAAAGTGCAGCAGATTTTATTAAATTTGCTGAGCAATGCCGCCAAATTCACTCAAAACGGTACAATTACCCTCACAGCCAGCCGAGAAAAAATTGCGGACGACAGCAGCGAAGCAAAACCAGAAAACACTTCTGAACCTGCGGCAAGTTCTCAATCTTCAATTGCTACTAAAGAATTTTTAGTTGTTAATTGTACAGATACAGGAATTGGGATGACTCCCGACCAGTTGCAGCACATTTTCCAACCCTTTACCCAAGCAGACGCTTCCACCACCCGCAAGTACGGCGGCACCGGTTTGGGATTAGCAATTAGCCAGCGTTTTTGCCTAATGATGGGTGGCAATATTTCCGTAAAAAGTCAGGAGGGTGTGGGTTCTACTTTCAGCATCCGCTTACCTGTTAATCCGCCAAATTAGGGATCGTAACTCTTACACAGGCTCGGCCTGGAAACTAGAAATTACTAACTCCCAATTATCTTTGAATGCTTCTGGGGTCGAGAGCATCCCGCAACCCATCCCCCAATAAATTAAACGCCAAAACAGTCAAAATAATCAGTATCGCCGGAGGCCAAACCAACCAAGGCTGCAACACTAAAATCGAAGCATTAGTAGACAGGGATAGTAAATTTCCCCAAGAAGGATCGGGCTGTTGAATTCCCAAGCCAATTAAACTCAAAACCGACTCCGCCACAATAAAACCCGGAACCGACAAAGTAGCAGAAATAATTACGTAAGTTGCAGTTTGCGGCAACACGTGGCGGACAATAATATAAATTGGGTTGGCGCCCATTGCCCGCGCCGCTTGCACGAATTCTAGCTGTTTAATTGACAGTACCTGACCGCGAATTACCCGCGCCAAACCCGCCCAATTGATAAATGAAGTAATGAGCACAATCAATATAAATCGCTGAGCGCTTGTTAATCCCGGGGGCAACACTGCTGCTAGCGCTACTAATAAATAAAGACCGGGAATCGTCATCAATACTTCGGCGAAGCGCATTAAAATACTATCAATCCAACTGCCGAAATAACCCGATATGCCTCCGATAAACAATCCCAAGGGAAAAGAAATGGCTATGCCCACTAAACCGATGCTGAGGCTAATTCTGCTGCCGTGTACTAAGCGACTGAATTGATCGCGCGCTTGTTCATCCGTTCCTAAAAGGTTAATTTGGCCTTCTCCTGTAGTGCCAAAAAGGTGTCTGTCAAAAGGCAAAAATCCTAAAAATTTATAGGGGGAACCTTTGACAAACAAACCGACAGCAGAGGGTTTTTGCAAGTCTACAATTACCTCGCGAGCGCCGGTATTCGCATCCACGGGGCCCTGAGTAGTAGGATAAACGTGGGGCCCGATAAATCGCCCGTCTTGGGTGCTTAAATAAATCTGAGTCGGCGGCAGCAATGAACCGTTTAATTGAGAGTCATATGGGTCGTAAGGTGCCACAAATTCGGCTAAAAGTGCGACTGTATAAAAAATTAACAGTAGCACGGCTCCTAACCGAGCTAGAGGATTTTTTCTAAGATTTTGCCACCATTTCATAAGTTTTTAGGGTTGAGATTTTAAGTTGGTTAGTAATCAAGACTAAAGTTTTTAATTTTCTTTGTAGAGACTTTAGTTTTTTCTTAATGGACTCAGAAGCAAAAAGTTAATTCCTGACTTATAAAAGTTTTCATAACTGAATTACTTACTACAAAAATTAGACTACTTTTGTTCATCTCCGACCAAGATTATTCTGCTTTCATCTTCTGCTATTTTCCCCAATTCCTCGCCGCTAAAAGGATTGTAGAAAAACGAGCCTGTTTGGGGTGGCAATTTGGGATTTAGTACAATTTCTACTATACTTTTTACAACCCCAGTGAGCGGAATTGCCAGGATAACTCCCAACAATCCTCCCACTCTACCTCCTAACAGCAAAGCTGTGAAAATAACTACCGGGCTCAATCCGGTGAGATTGCCCATGATTCGGGGAGCTACTAAATTATCCTTGATTTGCTGGAGACCGATCGCCACTACCAACACTTGCAGCGCCAGCCACCAATCAATAAACGCTACAATTATACTAACAGTGCCAATTCCCAAAGTGGCTCCAATAAACGGAATTATTTCCGTCAATCCTATAAACACGGCAAACAACAGAAAAAACGGAACTTGCAGCCACCAAAAAGCCAGAGTTAGCGAGATGGCCATAAATAGTCCCAGCAATAACTGTCCCGATACAAATCGCTGGAGGTTTCGCTCCAAAGTCTCTGTTAAAACATAGCGGATTTCTGGGGAAAAAATGCTGGTCAAACCCTGCCACACTCTTTGCCCGTCTAGCAGCATATAAAAGGAAATCACCACAATAAAAATTAAGTCCACAAACCAGTTAACAGTACCTACAACTAAGCCTAAACCCGTACCGGCGATCGCCTGGACTTGTCCCTGGACTCTAGCTGACAGTTGCTGCTCCAATATTTGCACGTCAAACGGTAAATTGCGCTCGGCACTCCAGGCTTGAAATTCACCTAGCTGCAGCCGCCCCGACTCCAGCAATTCCGGCAACCTCACCCCCAACTGGCTCGCTTGGCTGAACACCGGCGGCACAATAGTTACACCAATTACTACTACTATTACACCCGCAGTTAAATAAACCAGCCCGGCAGCGACTCCCCGGGGCAAAAATACTTGCAGTCTTTTTACTGCATAATTTAATAAAAATGCAACGAGTCCCGCGGTTACTAAAATGCTGACCAGTTCCCCAACATAACTGACAGCAGTCAGGGTAAACCATCCCGTCACTAGCAGTAGCAGCCAAGTAATTAGAAACTGTTGGAGGGGAGAAAAGAGACTATTCATTTTGATTTTTTTTAAATAAAGTGGCACAAATTTTTTAGCAGATGTGCCGTATTATACAATAAACACATTAGAGTATAAGTTAGGAAGAATCAGTTCAAGATTAGACAGATTTTTCTCCGCATAGATAGGTTGGTGAGGGCCAAACCACTTGGGGAGAGACAATGACAGCCCGATCGACCCCACGATCGCCGCGCTAATATTCAGTATGCCCCGCACGCAGATCAAATTAAATGTCGATCGCACAAACTTCGATCTATTCGCCATTGTAAGGTGAAACGACGCCACACTCACCCAAAAGGGGGACGCGGGATTGCTGAGGCTATCCGCTAAAATGAATCAAATATAAAAACCGCAATCTTTCTTTACAATAAAAAAACCAAAGGCTAATAGCGGCGAGAGGAACTACCGTGACCAATCAAGTTTTTTCAGAAGCGGAAGAAAAGCAACCCCTTCCCCCCGTGGAGAGCGTGCGCGACAGGAACTCAGCAGTGGATGTAGCTGAAAGTGAAGTCTCAGACAACTCTCGCTGGCAATTCTCCGGTGAGGATGATGAACGAGAAGTGGCGCTGGAAGTTCCAGAAATCGAGGAGGAACAAGTTTGGGAACCAGAAGCAACTGAAGTTGGACCTCGCAAAGAAATCAGGTGGCCTGCCTTGTTGGCGGGCGCAGGGATTGGTGTTGCTGCAACGTTGCTAGCAGTCAACTTGACTGGGGGAAATCAGAGTTCGCGTCCCGCAGCTCCAATTCCATCGGCAACTCCGCAGGCGACGGCTCAGGCTGTGACAGTGGCGCCTGTGGAATCTGCCCAGGTGGGTGAAACTGTGGAAGCGACGGGCACCGTGGCAGCCTATGACTTGCTGCCAGTGCTGCCACAGGCCAACGGTTTGCAAATCAAGCAGGTGTTGGTGAATGAAGGGGATGCCGTAGAAAAAGGTCAGACGATGGCGGTTTTGGACGATTCGGTATTACGATCGCAAATTGCCGAAGCGCTTGCGGGAGTACAATCGGCCAATTCTACGGTAGAACAAGCCCAAGCTCAGGTAGAGCAAGCCGAGTCAGCCCAACAAGAAGCCCAAGCCGGCGTTGCTCAAGCCCAAGCTGGCGTTGAAAAAGCCATCGCTGACGCAGCGCAAGCCAGAACAGGCGTCGGGCAGGCAAGGGCTGGTGTGGAACAAGCTAAAGCCGGTGTCACTCAAGCTAAAGCAGGCATTGCCTCCGCCCAGGCAAAATTAGATCAAGCTCAAAGAGAAGTAAACCGCACCCAAGATTTGGCGACTCAGGGAGTAATTAGTCAGCAAGATTTGGAAAGGCGAAAGACGGAACGGCAGACGGCTGTTCAAGACTTGAACAAAGCTAAAGCTGACTTGAATACAGCTTTGGAAGAACAGAATAAAGCAGCGGAAGAAGTGCAATCTTCTATTGCTAAAGTAGCTACTGCTGAAGCTAATATCAGTACGGCTAGAGCAGCCCTCGCCAGCGCTCGTGCTAAAGTGAATACGGCCGGAGCGAGTATCAGCAGTGCGAGAGCAAATGTCGGAAATAACGCAGCAAGTGTCCGCAGCAATGATGCACAAGTCAAACAGTTACAAACTCAACTCGAACAAACAATTGTTCGAGCGCCGGATAGTGGGACTGTGGCTGAAAGAATTGGTCGAGTTGGCGATGTTTCTTCGGGAAGTCAAAAACTATTTTCGATTATTCGCGGCAACAAGCTGGAACTGCAATTGAAAGTACCGGAAACTCAGGTTTCGCAAGTGCGGCCGGGAACAGCAGTGCAAATTTCTTCGGATTCTGACAAGCGGATTAAGTTGTCAGGAACTGTGCGAGAGATTTCGCCGGTAGTTGACCCGCAAAATCGGCAAGCTACGGTGAAGATTGATTTGCCGGCAAGCGAGTTTTTGCGATCGGGAATGTTTTTGCGCGCATCCATTTCGACGGCAACAGCTCAAGGTTTGAAAGTCCCCGCTAAAGCTATTTTGCCGCAACCTGACGGCAGTTCTATTGTTTATAAACTTGTCGGGCAGGACAAGGTGCAAGCTCAACCGGTGGAACTCGGGGAAATTTCCGGGGGTGCGGTGGACGATTTGACTGCTGCTAAGGTGGTGGTTAAAAAGGGTTTGAAGGCGGGCGATCGGGTGGTTGTTACTGGGACTGGTTTTCTTAAGGATGGCGCTGAGGTTAAGGTTGCTAAATAGTTATATCGCTTCCGGTTGCACTCCTTATCATTGTTGACTGTTGATTGTTGATTGTTGACTGTTGACTGTTGACTCGATTTTATTATTGTGATGCAAGCGGAAACGATATCAGATCAGGAGATAAGATTAGAAATAATATCAATTATTGTTGACTGTTGACTGTTGAAGGAGGGGTGGAAAAACTCAATGGTTGAGTGTTAACTGTTGACTCGATTTTATTATTGTGATGCAAGCGGAAACGATATCAGATCAGGAGATAAGATTAGAAATAATATTAATTCCGGCTGGGCGGGAATGATATCAAATCCGCGCTTCATCGTCCTGATAAAGTCGAATCAAGCTGCCAACAAATATAGCGCCCTATTTTCAGTTTTTTGACTCACAATCAACCCTCAACAGTCAACAATCAACAGTCAACAATCATGGGATATCTGTTCGTATCGGCAACCTCACGGTAAACGTTGCCCCTTGTCCCTCACCTGAACTTTGTGCACCAACAGTACCGCCGTGGAGTTCTACTAAATGACGGACGATCGAGAGTCCTAGCCCCAATCCAGCCTCTCTGCGAGAGAAACTACTATCCGCCTGACGGAAGCGCTCGAACACATAGGGCAGAAAATCAGGGTGAATGCCCTTACCAGTATCGCTAACTTGGATTTGAGCCATGCCATCAATGTAGTCTAATGCGACTTCAATTCTTCCTCCGGCTGGGGTGAATTTAATCGCGTTTGAAAGTATATTCCACACTACCTGTTGTAAACGGCTTGGATCGCCCAATACGTTTAGTTTTATAGGAGTTAGCCTGGATTCCATTTGAAGATTTTTCGCTTCTGCTGCCAAACGAACCACCTCCATCGCATTTTTAATCAGTGGATTCAGCTCAATTTCACAAGCGTTGAGGTGAAACTGGCCTGCGGTAATCCGCGAAACGTCTAATATGTCATCGATGAGCTGGTTTTGTGCTTTGGCGGCGCGCTCGATCGTTTTTAGCGCCTCCTCGGTTTTAGCCTCGTCAAATTTTTTTAGGCGCAGCAACTGTGCCCAGCCAATCATCGCATTGAGCGGCGTCCGCAGTTCGTGAGAAAGGACGGACAAAAACTCATCTTTGATGCGGTTGGCATCCTCAGCAGCCGCACGAGCCGATTGTTCTCGAATCCGGAGGCTGCGTTCTGTCTCGAACTGTTTTTGCTCCGTGATATCCTCGATCGCCAATAGAATCATCTGTGTATCGCCAATTGGAGGCATTTTGCGGGCATTGAGCAGCATTATTTTATGCCCGATCTGCTCAAAGTCATGCTCGACCTCAAAATCTTGAAACTGGGGATTTCCTGCCAGAATTTCTGTTAGGAGCGATCGTAACTTGGGAATATTCCACTGTCCATTACCTAGATCGAACAATGAGCGCTGCTCAGTTTGGTTCGGCAGCACCTGAAACGTCTCGTAGAAAGAACGGTTGGCGGTGATCGCCCGCAGGTCGAGATCTAACACTAGCAACGGTTCCCGCACGGTTTCCACGATCGTTTCGGCGTAGTTTTTCGCTTCCATCAACTGCTGGGCGCTGACTTTGAGATCGTTGATATCCACCAACATCACCACAGCCCCATCAATCTTGTGGTCGATCGTCCGATACGGTCGAATATGCAGATCGTACCAACGACCCTCTCGATCTTGAACCTCCTGAACTTTTAAATTGAGGGTGCGGATCACGTCTACAATCATTGGCTCTAACTCCGGCACTATCAACTTGTGAGTGATGTCGCTCAGACAGCGCCCGACATCGCTAGAAATCAAGTTGAAGATGCTTTCGATTGCGGGAGTAAACCGGCGGATTCGCAGGTCGCCTCCCACCATCAGAATCGGAATATTGATGGTGCTGAGCAGATTCTGTAAATCGTTACTCACCTGAGTTGATTCAATATTGCGCCGCTGCAATTCGTCATTAATCGTGTTCAGTTCTTCATTGGTTGCTTGAATCTCTTCTTTTGCGGTTTCGAGTTCCTCATTTGTACTTTGCAACTCTTCGTTGTTCGACAAAATCTCCTCGTTGGCGGCTCTCAAATCTTGGTTAGCGGCTTGATGTTCTT
Organism: Microcoleus sp. B3-D7; assembly: GCF_036705305.1. Lineage (NCBI taxonomy): Bacteria > Bacillati > Cyanobacteriota > Cyanophyceae > Oscillatoriales > Microcoleaceae > Microcoleus > Microcoleus sp. B3-D7. The sequence goes on from NZ_JAUBUE010000001.1 coordinate 199,481, forward strand.
GGACGATCGATTGCAGGTGGTCTTTGGTGTTTTTGAGTTCTTCTTGCAGCCTCGCAATCTCCAAACTTTCACCCTCTAAAGCATCGGAGTTAACTTTACCATTGTTTACAGCAGCAGGCATTGCAGGGATCGGCGGCTCGTCTTGAAACAAAACTAAGAAATAGTTTTTTGTGGCAGCGCCTGTTGGGAATGGAATCACATTAATTTTGACCTGGCGGATGCGCTCCCTTTCTCTAATTTGCAAGCCTTCGCGCGCGATCGGCAACTGCTGCTTGGAGGCCTGTTCAATTGCAGTGCGGAGTTCGACGCGCAATCCTTCTTTTGCCATTCTCAGCAAATTCAAGCTAGCCCTACCGGGAGACGGTTCTAGGTAGGCATTCGTCTGTCCTCGAAATTGCAGAATCTCCCTGGCGGTGTTAATCACGACGCCGACAGGCGCATAGTGATTCAAAACAATGCGATCGGCCTGTTTCTCAATTTCCATTTCATTTAAGCTTTCCGTCAGCAGCGGTGGAAAGTTGACGGCTGTCGCAGGATAGTTGCTAGCAGTTAAATCCATGCCCAGCCAATGCGACAGCAGTTTTTTAGTATAAATTTTGTTCTTTTTGTCTAATAGCGCAAACAATTCTGAAAAGTCACCAACCGTTTCCGAAGTGCCTAACAGCAAAAAGCCCGCGGGCCGAAGCCCATAGTGGAAAATTGGCAGCAGCTTTTTCTGCAAAGGCGGGCCGAGATAGATCAGCACGTTCCGACAGGTGATCAAATCCATCCGGGAAAACGGCGGATCGCCGATCAGGTTGTGTTTAGCAAAGACGCAGAGTTCTCGCACCGGCTGAGCGATTTGGTATCCGCCCTCGACTTGCACAAAGAACCGATGCAGCCGTTGGGGTGAAATATCCGCGACTTGGACTGGCGTATAAAATCCGCGGCGGGCCTGGGCGATCGCATTTTCGCTGATGTCTGTCGCATAAATCTGAATCGGCAGGTCGGTACCTCGATCTGCTAAAAACTCTAACAAGCAGATGGCGAGCGAGTAAGCTTCTTCACCGGTTGAACAGCCGGTCACCCAAATTCGGATCGGTGTTTTCGGTGATTTATCTTTGACGATTTCGGGAAAAACTTTGCTGTTTAAGGCCTCAAAGCTTTCGGGGTCACGGAAAAAGCTGGTGACATGAATGAAGATATCGTGATAAAGCGCCGTTACTTCTGTCGGGTTGTTTTGGAGATATTGGGCATAATCCTCGATCCGTTCCAGCTTGTACAGCAACATCCGCCGCTGCATCCGCCGCTTCAAGGTGGTTTGTTTGTAGTGAGTAAAATCAACTCCTGTAACGGCGCGCAGCAAAGAGTATATTGTGGCGATCGCATCTTTAGTTTCGATCGCATTTTCGCTGGTGGTTGATTCTGGAGCAGACCCCTCGGCAATGTAGGGATGATGGCCGAGTTCTGCTATTTTCTGGGCAATTTTTTCCGGTGTCAAGATAAAGTCTACCTGACCCGTAGCCACCGCAGTGTTCGGCATACTGCTGACTTGTGCCGATTCTTCGCATTGGGCAAAAGTAATACCACCGGCAGCCTTAATGGCTTTTAATCCTTGGGCACCATCGCCGTCGCCCCCGGACAAAACGACTCCGATGGCTTGGTTCCCGCGTTCTGCGGCGAGGGAAAGCAGAAAAATATCGACGGACATAAACATCCCGCGTACTCTGCCGCGAGGCCTTAGCTTCAGCACCCCTCCATCGATGGTCATGCTGAAATTCGGCGGGATGACGTAGACCTGATTTGGTTCTATGGCCATCCCCTCTGTTACCTCATGCACGGGCATCTGGGTCGATCGAGCCAGAATCTCATTCAACACACTTTCCTGAGTCGGCAACATATGCTGAATTATTACAAACGCCATGCCGGTATCGATCGGCAAATGGCTCAGTAATTGGGTAAAAGCTTCCAATCCACCCGCAGAGGCTCCTATTCCGACGACTGGAAATAACTCGTTTTGATTGTTCTGTTGCTTTCCTTCAGCTTTCATACCAGCTTGAGGTTGAGATTTCTTGGAATTCTTTTTTTCAGTCATTTTTTATAACCTGTTTTTTTGCTATTAGAAAATATATTATTATGAGAAATTTTTATTTTTATTATATCTAGAATCTATATAATAAAAATAAAGGATTAGCCATCTACCAGAGGATATATTGAGGCGCAGTCTGCGCGTGCGATTTTCAAATTATTATTATTATTATTATTATTATTATTGAGAACTATACTGCCTCGATAAGCTGGAACCATTGTGATAGTTGAAGTCTGTCATTAATTTTACTAATTGTAGTCTGAAAATTTGATAAAAAGTAAATTTTCCACATTCTGCGATCGTAGCAATTCTATGAAGGTTTTCCCGAGAGTCCAGTTCCCCTAAATCCGCCAACTCATCAAAAAACTTCCAACCCAACTCTTGTCCGCCCTTCTCAAGCAGTGGGGCTAGGGAGAAGCGGCGGGAAAACTGTACAATTAAGTAGATAAACTTAAGAAAACAGAACACCCTACAGAACGGCAATTAATTTCGTTTTTAGGCAGGTTGTGGCATCCCAAATTCGCTAGTGCCCCGTCGAGGTAAACTATCTCTGGATGATTTTATAAGTGTCTCATCACGACTTCTTGAGGCATTTTTACCTTTTTAGTGATTTCCAGGGTATCGTCGATCGGTCGTTGCCAATATTGCTCAAATTCACCAAATACCTCATGAACTTCTTCTGGTTTTGAAGTTTGAAGCTGTTAATTGACCGAGAGAATCTAATAAGTGAATTTTTTTAATCTTCCCAAAGTCCGGCAATCCTAGCTAAAGTCGTAAAGAAAAGTAACAAAAATATATTTTAATTGGCTTCGGGAAATTAGGGAACTCCCAGCAGCACGGCAAAGTTCTGATTCTCAAGACAGGCTGCGGGGGGTAACGGCTGTGAGAAAGGGCTATTCTGCGGTGGCGCTACCGATGTTGCTGAGGAAAGTGAACGATCGCGAGTTTATGGTGCGATCGTTTGTGGCGATGGGATGGCGGCACAGTCAAACAGCGGACTCAATGGCTGCGCTGTTAAAAATGATGCAGTGCGATCGCGCGATCGGAATGTGCGCGCAGAAGCCGCTAACTCTTTGTCAACGTTCGCAACAGAGGCGATTGCTGATTTAGTGGCAGCTTTTGCCCGCGATGACAATTGGCTCGTCTGCCGCAGTATCATGGCTCCGTTGTGCGATCGGCGATCGGCCAAAATTGATTGTCCCCATGCTATACTCAAAATCAGAAAATAGTTGTACAATGTTTTTCTAGTCATTTTTTACCGCTGCGCCTCCAAAGTCAAAGAAGGTGAAAACAGGTAAAAAACACTAAGCGCGGGCGTAATTCAGTGGTAGAATGTCAGCTTCCCATGCTGAACGTCGTGGGTTCGAGTCCCACCGTCCGCTTTGACTGAATTTTCATAGAAGTATGAAAATTAATTAGTGCTATAAATTCAATCTATGGCTTCTTTCTTAACCGCTGCTTTATATAAGTTCGTTGAACTACCGGATTTTGCTGAGCTGAAAGCACCGCTACTCGATTGTTGCAACAACAACAAGGTCAAAGGCACTATCTTGCTGGCCCAAGAAGGCATCAATGGCACGATTGCCGGTTCGTCCGAGGGCGTACACGCAGTGCTGGCATTCTTGCGTAGTGACCCGCGTTTTGCGGATCTCGTGCACAAGGAATCTTTCTCGGAAAAAGCACCTTTTTACCGCCTGAAAATACGCTTGAAGCGCGAAATCGTCACGATGGGAGTACCGGACATTAATCCCCGCCTCATGGCTGGCAAATATGTTAAGCCGGAGGAGTGGAATAAGCTGCTTGACGATCCCGATGTTGTCGTGGTTGATGTGCGTAATGACTTCGAGGTATCTATGGGTACTTTTGAAGGTGCTATTAATCCAAAAACAAAAAGCTTTTCTGAGTTACCTGAATGGGCGCTGCGGGAAACTGCTTTACGCACTAAACCCAAGGTGGCAATGTTTTGCACGGGTGGTATTCGCTGCGAAAAATCTACTGCTTTTTTGCGAACTCAAGGTTTTGATGAAGTCTATCATCTCGAAGGCGGAATTTTAAAATATTTGGAAACAGTGCCGGAAGCAGAAAGTCGTTGGGAAGGCGAATGTTTTGTCTTTGATGAACGGGTTTCTGTTGGTCAGGACTTAAAGCCGGGAAACTATGAACTTTGTCGCGGTTGTCGTCACCCGATTAGTCAGGAAGATAAGGCTTCTGAATTATTTGTACTGGGTGTGAGTTGTCCTCATTGTCATGACTCCAAAACTGAAACCAAAAAACAAGCCTTATCTGAACGTCAACGTCAGATTGAGCTTGCTAAGCGTCGCAACCAAGTACATATAGGCGCGCGTTACGATGCGAAGGAAAAAGTAGATCCGGCGATCGACTAATATTATTATTCACTAAGCTTAAAGAAACCCCGTTTCTACGAAAAATCTTGTTTAGCGACGAGAAATCTACGAAGGAACGGGGTTTCTGACCCGAAAAACCCGATCGCGCGATCGACTAAACATATAATATGTCAGCAACATACCCGATTTTGTATTCCTTCCGCCGCTGTCCCTATGCTATGCGCGCGCGCTTGGCCTTGATGGTTAGCAATCGGGTGTGTGAGTTACGGGAAGTTGTTTTGCGAGACAAACCACAAGAGATGTTGGAAGTATCTGCCAAAGGTACAGTACCAATATTGATTGATGTTGATGGGCGGATACTCGATCAAAGTATCGATATCATGTTGTGGGCATTGAGACAACACGATCCTGAAAAATGGTTGATGCCACAGCTAGGTTCTGTTACAGAAATGCTGGAACTAATTGCTCTATTTGATGATAAATTTAAATATCATCTTGACCGTTATAAGTACCCCGATCGTTATCCCGGTGTTGATGCCCAAGTACATCGTTATGAAGGTTCTTTATTCCTGGACAAACTCAATGCACAGTTAAGCGCCACTAAATATTTATTTGGTAACAATGTAGCATTGGCTGATATGGCGATCGCACCTTTTGTCCGTCAATTCGCTCATACGGATCAAGCTTGGTTTAACGAACAGCCTTGGCCACAACTACAAGCTTGGTTAGCAGGGTTTACAGACTCGGAAATTTATAGCAGTGTTATGCAGAAATATCCGAAATGGGAATCCGGTAATCCAGGGGTTATTTTTCCTTCCTCGTAATTACTTATTCTTATTCGCTGCCCGCATATTTATTAATTCTCAAAATGTTATTTGCCATGCTAAACTTATTGTTTTGAGAATACCAGATTGACCGAAAGCATCCAGGGTACAAGCCCCCGGATTCATCGGTGAATAAATAAAAAACCTGTATCCGATAAATAAGGCCCCGAATTTATCCGTGGGCTGAATCCTTCAATTCTTTAATTTAAAATCTAAAATCTAAAATCTAAAATCGATTGACTGTCATTTGACTAGAAAAGTGATGCAGGCAAAAATCGCATTTTGCTAAAATTTTTAACTGGAAAGGATTTATTGTAATCTAGTAAGTATTGTCAGGCTGAAATTATGATTGATGTTGGTTCGTTAGTTCGATCGCCCAGAAACGATTTGGGAGTCGGAAAAGTTGTCGAGGTATCGCGTACCGAGGCGGTAGTTGAATATTTTTGCTCAGTTAAAAACCGCATCCGCAAAACTGTACCCTTGGGCTTGCTGCAAGAAGCCAGACTTCAGCGCCAAACCCGCTGCTACCTCTGGAGTACAACTCAGGAAAGATGGATAATTGGGCGAGTTTATGACTGGGATGAAGATAAATTAGAGTACGAAATTGACCTCCCCGACAGCCAAAGTTTGCAAGCTGTTGAAACCGAACTGTACGTTCGCTGCAATATCCCGATCGCCGATCCGATCGACATTTTAGCAGTCAAAGGCCAAGAAACGCCGTATTTTCACGATCGCCGATTGGCATTCGTTCAATCTACGATCGAACAGCGGGCCGTCAGCCGCGGCATGACGGGTTTAATTTCTGCTAACATAGACCTCTATCCGCACCAAGTAGAAGTCGTCCGGCGCGTCCTAGAAGACCCAATCGTGCGCTATTTATTAGCAGACGAACCAGGACTGGGAAAAACAGTAGAAGCCGGCACAATTCTCCGCCAATTTCTGCTAGATGAACCCAACGGACGCGCTGTGGTACTGGTTCCGAAATACTTGCTCGAACAGTGGCGGCAGGAGTTGGAAAATAAATTCTATTTGTCTCATTTTGCTGACAGAGTGCAGCTTGTGGCTGTTAGCGACATCAATCAAATTAGCCGCAACGCCAACCTCGATTTTCTGATTGTTGATGAAGCGCATGATGTGGCTGCAATGGCACATTCGAGCGATCGCGCTCAGCAGCAGTCGTTTGAACTCTGTCAGAAACTAGCTCAAAAAAGCAAAAATGTATTGTTATTATCTGCAACGCCAGTTCTCGGCCGCGAGCAAGATTTTCTAACGATGCTGCACTTGCTAGATCCCACAACTTACCGTCTTGATGACCTGGAAAGCTTCAAAGAACAGGTGCAAAACCGTCAAGAAATCGGTCGCGCTTTGCTAGATTTCCGAGAAAACGCCAAGCCGGCTGTTTTGCAAACAAAACTCGCTCAACTTCGCACTATTTTTGCCAAAGATGATTATTTAATCGGATTAGCAACAGAGTTAGAAAGTTGTTTGAAAACGAAAGAAACCGCAGAACAGGCTCGGCTTGTCCGAACTATTCGCACTCACGTTAGCGATACTTACCGCCTGCACCGCCGCATCCTTCGCAATCGCCGCGATGCAGTTGAAGATGTGATTTTCGATCGAGATGCGGTCCCCAAAACTGAGTACGATCTGAATGATGAACAGTGGTCTGAAATTCAAACTGTACTCGATAAATGGCGCACAGTAGCTCCCAAGTCGAGCGAATACCAGAGAATTTTTCTGCTGTTTTTCCGCGCTTCCGGTACTTGGCTGAATGTTTTAGAACGGGTTGTCAAAGCTCGTTTGCAGAAAAAATCGACTCCAGAACTCGATCGCGAATTTCGACAAAATGACACGGCAGTTTTGACCAAAACTGCGCTGTTTCCAGAAGAAAGGGAAATACTGGAAACCTTGCTCAACACCCTGGAAAAGCCCCAGGAAGGACTCGATCGACTGAGTTTGTTACGAATCGCGATTCTCCGATTTCTCGCAGTTGCTTTGAAGGTTCCGCGCGAGTATCACAGCAAACCTCGCGATTTGCTGTCGAGAATTCAACAGCAAATTAAACGGCCGATTCCGGGCGAGCGTTTCCCGAAAATTGTGATTTTTACCAGTTTTACGGCAACTTGTAAAGAGATTGCGGAAAATTTAGCGAAAATCTTTGGTAAAAATGCGATCGCCAGCCATGAGACGAGCAAATCGGCTGATGATGTTGAAGCTAGTCTCAAGCGGTTTAAGACTGAACCGCATTGTTTTATCTTAGTGTGCGATCGATCGGCGGAAGTAGGGGTAAATCTACAAGTGACAGATTGGTTAGTTCACTTCGATTTACCGTGGTTTCCCCATCAGTTAGAACAAAGACTGGGCAGAGTCGATCGCATTGGCAGCAAAATGGGAGTCCAATTTTGTTTGTTTGCAGGCCCGGATTTGCCGGAGAGTCCCCACGAAGCTTGGTTTCAAGTTTTAAAAGATGGGTTTGATATCTTCAACAAATCTATTGCCAGCCTTCAGTTTTATGCTGAGGAAAAACTTCTCAAACTTGAAGAAAAGTTGTTTGCTGAGGGAGGCAAGGGCTTATCCAGCGAAATTGCAGCGATTAAAACTGAAATCGAACAAGAGAAGATCAAAATAGACGAACAGTACGTTCTCGATGAAATTGATACTCTTGATGACAGCGCATCTCAGTATTTTGAAGCTCTCGACAACTGCGATGCTAAGCATAAAGAAATGCAGCGGGCAACAGAAGGTTGGTTGTGTCAAGCTCTTCACTTCAAACAAATCGAACATCCGAGTATATCGGGGTTGCTGCGCTATCAACCTACTCAAAAAACGTTGATTCCGTCCAACGATTTGAGAACCAGATTGATTCCTTATTGCCAGCAATATGGCAGTTACAATCGCCGCATTGCTTATCAGAATGCGGATGTCGCTCTTTACCGAATTGGTGAGGGATTGATCGATGCACTTGGCTCTTATATTCGCTGGGACGATCGCGGTCAAGCTTTTGCCATGTGGCGGCATGATGAAAGTTGGGATGCTGCGCCTGGGAAGGAGTGGTTCGGCTTTCAGTTTAATTATTCAATCCAGACTGATGTGCAGCCTGCCGAGCAAGTTTTGCAAGCACAAAACATCGAAAATTACAACTTGAAAGCTTTGCAGCGCCGCGCTGATGCTCTGTTCCTGCCAACTTTTGAAACTGTGTTTGTAGATGCTCGCAGCGAAGAAATGTCACTGGTGGAAGATGCGGAAATTCTGGCGATTCTGCAGCGGGCTTATAAGGGGAAAGGCGGGCCGAATCGGGATTACAATTTGTCGAAAAATCGCACGTCGCTGATTGACAGTTTTGTCGATCCGCTAGAATGGGATGATTTTTGTCAAAAGGGACGGGTGGTATCGGAGGAATTGCTGCGCGGGCGATCGGCTTTTGTGGAAATGTGCGATCGATCTGCTGTCACTGCTGCTATCCAACTCGAAAACCGGGTGAATCAATTGCAGTTGCGATTGAATCGACTTTCTAAATCCGAACAACTTTTAGAATCGGTTTTAGCTGATGAAATCAATACCGAAAGTTTGTTGAGTCAAGCGGTTTTAGCTGGTATTCGCCGCCCAAACCTGACTCTCGAATCTGTGGGATTTATTGTGATTTCTGGGCGTCCTCCTGTAAAGTCGGAGGATGAAGGATAATTTGTTTGGGAGGGCGATCGCTCTTTTTGGGGTCGATCCCCTTCCAGATAGCTTCGCTTCACGCTCTTTTTGACCCGATTCGGAAGCACAGGCGAGACGCCCGTGCCACGATGGACGCAGATGGATGGATGGATGGGGGATCAGTCTTATCTAAACTGCGGAAGTGACAGCAATTTTTAGATTATGGGACTGCAAAAATGGTAAGATAAAAGCAGTAGTAATGAGTAGCATTAATTTAGTTAAAAGCCACGGTTCGGCCTGACATCAAAGTGCGTCGAGCGCATGGAAATTGAACCGCACAGCCAAAATGAAGAAGTCTCCGATAAAAATTCTGCTCGTAGAGGACGATGGAGGGCTGAGTGCAACACTGGCAAAGGTGTTGGAAGCAAATCATTACGGGTTCGATCGGGCAAATGATGGACAAGCGGGCCTAGACTTGGCAGCAGCAATTGAGTATGACCTGATTTTGTTAGACGTGCAGGTTGCCAAACTAGATGGAATTAGTCTATGTCGGCAACTGCGATCGCAAGGCTACTGCAAACCGATCCTGTTAATGACGGCAAAGGATTCAGATGCGGAGGTGGTGGCTCTTTTCGATGCGGGAGCCGATGATTACATCAGCAAGCCTTTTGCTACGGAAGTATTACTGGCAAGAATCCGAACTTTATTGCGACGCAGTAAAGCACTTTCCCCAGCAGGTTCTACTCAGAATTCAGCGGCTAATACATTGACTTGGGGAGCTCTTTGTTTAGATTTAGATTCTGGTAGAGTGACATTTGCCGAAGAAATAATTTCACTGACAGCGACAGAATATAATCTGCTGGAATTATTACTGCGAAATCCCGATCGCATCTTTAGCCGCAGTGCTATTTTGGATCGTCTGTGGGGATTTGACGACGCACCAACCGATCGCGCTATTATCACTCATATTAAGGATGTCAGAAAGAAACTGAAGGCCGGCGGCTTAACTGAAGAAATCATCGAAACAGTTTATGGCATGGGCTACCGACTGAAACCGTACCCCCAATCTGCGTCATCTAGTTCAAATAATCCTGGGATTGAGCGCACCCAAAAACCTCAATCTCGCGGGATAGATAAGTCTGAGAGCGGCAAAGTGTTAGAGCGGTTTCGGGGAGTATTCAATCAACAAATTACTGTATTGGAACAGGCAAAAACTGATTTATTAGCCGGAAATTTAGAAACAGAATTACAGCGAGCTGCCAAACATGAAGCTCATAAATTAGCCGGATCTCTGGGATCTTTTGGTTATCCGGAAGGCTCTAAATTGGCACGCTCAGCAGAGCATTTACTAATAAACGATCGCTCTTTGACTGCTGAGGAAATTACCCGCTTTTCGGAATTGGTGACAGGATTACATCAGGAATTAGACAAAACACCGATTACATCAACGGCTGCACCAGTTTCTACTATTTCAAATTTTAACTATCGGGTTTTGGTAGTTGATGATGATGCTGCATTAACGGAGCGATTGAAAGTAGAATCGGAAGCTTGGGGATTTCGGATGAAAATTGCGCCGAATATTACTGCTGCCCGATCGCGTCTTGCTTTGTCAATGCCCGATGTGATGTTACTAGATTTAAGCTTTGCAGAGACAGAGGAAGATGGATTGACGCTACTGCGAGAATTGACCGAGCGATCGCCTACTCTTCCTATAATCGTTTTTACCGGACGAAATAGTCTTGCCGATCGCTTGGCTGTATCGCGCTTAGGTGCTAAGCAATTTCTCCACAAACCTGCAACCACCGAGCAAATTTTTCGAGCGATCGCCCGTGTTTTACCCAGTCCCAAAACTTCAGAAGCCAAAGTCTTAATCGTAGATGATGACCCTGTGATGCTGATTAAATTATCAGGGTTACTGACCCCTTGGGGACTTGAGGTGACAACTCTCAAAGAACCACAGAAATTTTGGGAGGTGTTAATTAGCACTGAGCCCCATTTAGTAGTGCTGGATCTAGAAATGCCGATCGTCAACGGCTTAGAATTGTGTCAGGTTGTCCGACAGGATATCCAATGGGAAAATTTACCGATTTTGGTGGTGACAGCCCATACCGATCCAGAATCTCTCCAACAAGCCTTTGCAGCCGGAGCCGATGATTTTATTACCAAGCCGATACTAGGACCTGAATTAATCACGCGGGTACTCAGCCGAATCAAGCGCTCTCGTCCTTTACTTAAGCCTGGGAATACTTAAATAGAACTTACGCATGAAAGCTAAAAACCCGGTTTCTGCCTCAATCTAAAAAATGTAATTAAGTAAGTACATTAATGATAGAACATACTGATGAAAATTATGGGAAATGGCAACAACAGCCACAGCAAGTCCTGGCTAAAACAGCACTTTCTCTCTCCGCATCCCTCAAACTAGAAGATATTCTCAACACTACGGTCACTGACCTCAGAAACATTCTTCAATGCGATCGCGTAATTATCTTGCAATTTGCTCCAGACTGGAGCGGAAATGTGGTGGTAGAGTCAGTTGGTTCAGAATGGACAGCAATCTTATCCACTCAGATACACGATCCTTGCTTGGGTGAAAGCTATATCGAACCCTTCAAACAAGGCTTATTCACCTCTAAATCTGATATTTATACTGCCGAAATTGATACTTGTCACCGGGAATTCCTGGCAAATTTTAAAGTTAGAGCTAGCCTGGTTGTTCCTATCCTTGAGGGAGAAGAACTTTGGGGATTATTGATTGCCCATCAGTGTGCAGAACCTCGCGAATGGCAACCCTCAGAAATTGAACTCATGCGACAGCTAGCAACTCAAGCTGGAATTGCCATTCAGCAAGCTGATTTATTTGATCGAGTACAAACGGAACTGAGGGAGCGGCAACAAGCAGAAATTGCCCTACAACAACTCAATACTGAACTCGAACAACGAGTCATAGAACGGACTGCAGAACTCACTGAAGTCAACCATAGCTTGCAAGAATATATCAATCAAGTTGAAGACCTCTATAATAAGGCTCCCTGTGGCTATCATTCCCTAGATGCAGCAGGAACAATAATTATGATTAATGATACGGAACTCAAGTGGTTAGGCTATACCCGCGATGAAATTGTACATAAAAAGAAATTTGTTGATTTAATTCCTCTTGAAAGTAAGATTATTTTTTATCAAAATTTTCCCTTATTTAAAAAACAAGGCTCGATCAACAATCTAGAGTTTCAGCTTTTGAAGAAAAACGGAAAGCTCATTTGGATAAACTTAAATGCTACAGCAATTTATGATGAAGCAGGTAACTTCATGATGAGTCGTTCTAGCCTATTTGATATCACCGATCGCAAACGTACTGAAGCAGCCTTCCGCCAATATGAGCGCCTCGTATTCAATACAAGAGATGGGATTGCGCTAATAAATATTAACTATGTTTATCAAATAGCCAATCAAGCTTATTTGACTTGGTGCAACAAATCGGAAAGCGAAGTTATCGGAAATTCTGTTAAGAATATCCTGGGTGCAGAGTTGTTTGATAACTTCATCCAACCTCGCTTAGATAGATGTTTGGCTGGAGAAACAATTCAGTATGAAAAGTGGTTTGACTATCCCAATTTAGTACCACAATTTTTGAGCGTTACCTATACGCCTTTCCGCGATGCAGGTGAAAATATTTCAGGCGTTATCGTCAGTCTACGCGATCTGACTCAACTAAAACAAACAGAACAAATGTTGGATCTTCAGGCTGTCATTACCCGCAACATGGCGGAAGGCATTTGTTTAGTAAGAGCAGATAATGGAGTTATTGTCTATGCCAATCCTAAGTTTGAGCAGATGTTTGGCTATGACTTTGGCGAACTCAACGGTCAGCACGTTTCGATTCTCAACTATGCCACCGAATCGGTCAGTCCTGAAGATGTAAATCAAGCCATTCGGTCTGCCGTTTTCCAAAACAGTGAATTCAGCTATGAAGTCCACAATGTCAAGAAAGATGGGACTCCATTTTGGTGCAGTGCAACTTGCTCTGTATTCAATGATTCCGACTATGGCGATGTTCTGGTGGCCGTTCATCAAGATATCACAATAGCGAAGCACCTCGAAGAAGTTAGACAAGAGGCGGAAGCAGCCTTACTACAGAAATCCCGAAAGGAAAATTTGCTCTGGAGGATTACTCAAGGGATTCGCCAATCTTTGGATCTGAATGCCGTTCTAAATACTGCTGTTACTGAAATTAGGCAGACATTACAAACCGATCGCACTGCCATTTACCGATTTAATCATGATTGGAGTGGTGATTTTATTTTCGAGTCAGTTGGTGAGGGTTGGGTAAAACTGATAGGGAGCGATATTCAAAAAATTTGTGGAGATACCTATCTGCAAGAAACTCACGGCGGTCGATTCCGACATAATGAAAGTTTTGTGGTTAATAATATTTACGCCGCTGAACTTCAACCCTGTCATGTCAACCTATTGGAACAATTCCAAGCAAAAAGTTATGCAGTTTTCCCGATATTTTTGAGAGAATCTCTTTGGGGTTTGTTAGCTATCTACCAAAATACTGCACCTCGTCAATGGCAATCGTGGGAAATAGAATTACTTGCACAGATTGCCAGCCAATTGTCGATCGCCATTCAGCAATCCCAACTCTACCGACAGCTTCAGGTCGAACTGCAAGAACGTAAGCAAGCCGACGCCACGATCCGAGAAGCCGAACGACGCTGGCGATCGCTCTTGGATAACGTGCAGTTGATTGTTGTCGGACTTGATATAGAGGGAAATGTTAATTACGTTAATCCTTTCTTCTTAAAACTCACAGGATATACTCATCCCGAAGTTTTAGGAGAAAATTGGTTTGAAAACTTCTTACCCCGTTCTAATCAACAATCGACTCAAGTTGTTTTTTCGGAAGTTTTAGCCCATAACTATCGTCCCTATTATCAAAATCCCATCTTGACAAAAGTCGGTGAAGAACGGTTCATTGCCTGGAACAATACCATGCTGCAAGATTCAGAGGGAAACATCATTGGAACTATCAGCATAGGGGAAGATATTACCGAACGACAAAAGCTAGAACACATTAAAAATGAGTTCATTGGTATTGTTAGCCATGAACTTCGCACTCCTTTGGCAGGAATTCAAATGTCATTGGGACTAATAAAAAGTGGGGTTTATGATAAAAAGCCCGAAAAATCTAGACGCATGATTGAAATTGCCCTTCTAGATACCACTCGATTAGTGCACCTGGTTAATGATATTTTAGATTTGGAGCGCCTCGACTCAGGGCGGGCAATTGTCGAGAAAACCGTTTGCAAAGCTGCCGATTTGATGCAGCAAGCAATAGATAGCATTCAGGCGATCGCTACTCAACAGCAGATCTCATTAATCGTTAATCCCACCGATTCAGAAGTCTGGGCAACAAGAGATGCGATCGTCCAAACCTTAACAAATTTGCTCAGTAATGCGATTAAATTCTCACCTGCCGATTCCACAATTCATCTGAGTGCCGAAAACCAGACAGACTTTGTGCTCTTCCAAGTTAGCGATCGCGGGCGAGGCATTCCAGCAGATAAACTAGAACTCATTTTTGGGCGATTTCAACAAGTTGATGCCTCCGACTCCCGCGAAAAAGGAGGCACCGGTTTAGGTTTAGCAATTTGTCGCAGTATTGTTGAGCAGCATGGCGGCAAAATCTGGGCGGAAAGTATCTTAGGTGAAGGCAGCACATTTTGCTTCACCCTACCCTTAGCCACCGTTGAATAACGCTTAGATTAATTTGTAGCATCAATCCCAAATCCACAATCTCCAATCCAAAACGCCATGACAGACAGACAAATTCTAGTTGTTGACGATGAAGAACACCTTCGGGAACTTGTGCAGGCTTGCTTAGAAGATTTAGGCGGATGGGAAACAGTGGGGGCAGGATCGGGAGAGGAATGTTTACAAATACTGCAAATAGAACAACCCAACGCTATTTTGCTGGATGTATCTATGCCGGGGATGGATGGGTTTGCCGTGTACGAGATCCTGCAGTCCGATCCGATTACCCGATCGATTCCAGTGATTCTGCTGACAGCGAAAGTTTTGCCCAGCGATCGGGCTAAATTTGCCCAGATGGCGGTAGCTGGGGTAATTGCCAAACCAATCGAACCCATCACCCTGACGGAAGAAGTAGCAGAGATTTTGGGATGGGTTGATTGACTTTGACCATTTTTTTGAAGTTTTGTAACAAAAACGGAATCTTTACCAATTCCTTACCGTTGTTATTTAGTCTCCTGTTATGCAGCTAAAAGTTCTTTGCATTAGGAGGAGACTCAATGAATGCTTTTCAGGCTTTGAATGATATAAATCAGGATCTCGCAGGTTCATTTTCCGGTTTGCCCACTGGTTGTCAGCAATCCACACTTTGGATTGCTCATACAGAGGAAACACCGATCGCAGGTATTAACATTCAAGAAAAGGATGCGACACTGATCCTTAAAGTTCACGTTTCTGACATTCATCTTGTCAATTTGAATCTTCAAATCACTCCAGAAACTGTTTTAATTCAAGGTCAACCTACCGAAGCTGTGGGAGTAGAAGGTTATTTCCTTCCTAGTGGATTTCAAAGTCTCATCCCGTTGCCCCACCGCGTACACCCTGAAATCTATGGAACTGAAATACACCCTGATGCTTTAACAATTCAGCTTGCTAAAGAATTGAGAGTTCCGCCATCCCAAGTTCGGATTCAACTCTCAAATACACATCTTTGAGCGGTTGCTTAAAGATGTGTATTTCAGACCCAATTGGCAACCAAAAAAATAATTTGTAATCAAAAAAATGAACGTTTTGCAAGTAGTTAATTATGATAGCACTCTCCTGCCCGAAAACAAGATGATAGGGAAGCAAATTCTCATAGTTGATGACCAAGAACACCTCCGCGAACTGGTACAGTTGTGCCTGGAAGACCTCGCGGGATGGAACACCCTGGTGGCCGAATCAGGACAAGAATGTTTACAAATCCTACAAACAGAACGACCTAACGCTATTTTGCTGGATGTATCAATGCCGGGAATGGATGGGTTTGCTGTGTGCGATCGTCTCCAATCCAATCCCATTACTCGATCGATTCCAGTGATTCTGGTGACAGCAAGAGCTTTGTCAAGCAATATGGCTCAATTTGCCGAAATGGGTGTTGCTGGGGTAATTCGCAAACCATTTGAAGTCACTACCCTGCCGGGAAAAGTGGCAGAGATTTTGGGATGGGATGATTGACACTTCCCGGTATGGCAGACGCAGGATTCTTAAGACTTTACAATCTTAATATCCCTATTGATAGGCTTGCCAAACTCACCCTAGGGCGTGACCACCCCGCCCAAAACCCAGACATGGCTACGATTTGACAGGCTTTTGTTGAATAAAACATGAAGCGTTTGCAAGTTATTGGTATGACTACAAAAATACTTTTATTAATTCACAAAAATCAGAATATAGGGGAGGTAATCCAGGCTTGCTTGACTGATTTGGTAGGTTGGAAGGTGGAAGTTGCTACTTCGACTGGAGAAGGCTTGCGACAAGCAAGTTTCTCTCAGCCAGATGCGATTATTTTGGATGTTGCTATCGGCGAAATTGATGGATTGCTATTTCTCAAACAACTAAAAACCCAACCAGAAACCCAAGGGATTCCGGTTCTGCTGGTAACTCTCAAAGCCAAATGATCCGATTTACAACAGAGTTGGTTCACAAATCTCAACTTGCAGCAGCGATCGTCAATCCTCTCCAGCCAACTATGCTTGCCGTTGAGATTGCGAAGGTGTTGGGTTGGGATTTAGACTGAGTACCCTCTCTGGGAACCTGGGGATTGTTGAATACAATTTCTCTCAGTTATTGCTATTATTACGAAATATTTCGATTTGTATCAATTCCTTAACAACCTTGTATTCTTTACCAAATCTTTATTTCTTACCTCTACATTCAGAGAGTTGCTGCTTCAAGCCAGCTTACAGCCTTTGGGAACAAGAAACAAATACACTTTCGGTAAAGAAGAGGTTTTTATGACAAGCTGTCCTTGCTGCACCAATCAACTGCTGCGTCACGTTCGCCAAAGTCAAATATACTGGTTTTGCCGTCAGTGTTGGCAAGAAATGCCTGTTTACCCTCTTAACAGTTACGGTACATCACTCTCTATAAATGTAGTTAGAGAGTTAAGGATTAAGAAGCCACTTTCTTCAGAGGCGCTAGTTTTAAGGTGAAATTTCATCGCACAGGCGTGACGCCCGTGCCACAATGGAGGCGGATGAATTAAAGGGATCTCGCACTTACCGACTAAACCTCTTCAAAAATTGCGCCTCGCTGCTGTAGATTCACCTGCATCTCCTCATCCATTCCTGAATTGTTCCCGAATCTGGCTGACTCGACATTCGCACCGCTGAAATTAGTATTTGTTAAGTTCACTTCCAGCAGGTTTGCGCCGCTCAAATTGGCACCGCTGAGGTTAGCTAAAGCTAGACTTGCTTTGTGCAAATCTGCGCCGCTTAAATCAGCATTTCCTAAGAAAGCGCCGCTCAAATCTGCCCCGCCGAATTTGGCATTTTGCAGGCTGGCGTCGCTGAAATCGGCATCGTTTAAGGTTGCACCCCGGAAATTTACCCGATCGAGATTTGCGCTGCTAAAATCCACTGCACTTAAAGTCGTTCCGCGCAAGCTACCACCCGCGAAATCTAGTGCTGGATTGAGATTGGCGATTTTTGCCAACTCCACAAAGTTGTCGGTTTCAGCGGAGATAATGCGATCGACCATTTCCTGCAATTCCGCTTCAGCTTCCGGGACAATTTTCACTTCGCGCGGTTCAACCGGAGGTAAATTGTAGGACAATAGCGCCCAACTGAGGGCAGGTTGGAGTTTATTTGCGTGCAGGTATATAGTCAGGATTCTTTCTAAAACCGAATGTTGATTTGGAGTGATATCGTGCGGCCACAAACCCTCCGCATCTGTGAGATTAATATCTTCTTTAGCAACTTCAAAAGCCGCTGCCATCCGAAATTCTTTGCCAGCTAATTCGCCCAGCTTAGCACTTTTTAGCAAACCTTTTAATACGGATTTGCGCTGTTCAACTGCAAAAACCCAAGCTGGCGTTGTATCATTCCTTATTGTGGAAACGTGACACCCTATACTCTCTGTTTCCTTGATCTTTTCCGCCTTCTCGCCGCCCTGAACTCCCCGCTGACTTTCCGTCACTAAAATTTCTGCACTGTTTTGAATGGGCAGGGTTTCTTCTATTGGCAAAAGCTGGAAAGAACCGACTAACTGACGCGATGCTACGGGTATTTCGCAGTTTTCTAGATAGAGTTTGAGCGTCCCGCCTTGCAGACCAAATTTGACGCGACCGCCGAGCAGCGGTTCCCAATGCTCGTTAAAATTCAGACTCAAGTGAATGTCGAGCTGCTGGGTTTGGTCTGCAACCGATGGAACTGGAATTGCTTCTAATTGCATCCACAAGCAATCTGGGTATTTGTTGTGAGACTCTAGCGATCGCATATCGGGTAGAATTGCTGGCACTACCAGCCTGTAATTGATATTTAAATTAGTTTATTATTTCTATTTTATCACAATACAGCTTTTTTTGTGGACAAAATTGTAAATTTTGTTTAATTCGATCCGCAACTCATTGGTTTTGCTGAATTTGGCTTTTTACCCAATTCCGAAATGCTTTCACTAATTCCAAATACTCCATTGTTTCTGCTTGTTCCAAAAATCTAACAATCTCTAATATCGGTAATCTCGGAAATGCTAAACTGATCTCGCCCTCAACGTATTCTCCATTTTCAAATCTGTTGATTCTGAGCCGCCGTCCATTATAAATCCAAACTTCCGGCACTCCCAGATCCGCATAAACCTGCAAGCTATTTTCCGAACGCCTGGTAATATCAATTTCCACCACTAAATCCGGCGGCGGATCTTGAGTCAGATCGATTCTTTTTTTGCCTTTAACTGCACTAATATTCTGAATGTAAAAACATTTATCTGGTTCTGCACCGCTAAGTTCAGGACGTTTGAATGTCGTAGAACCAAGAGGCTCAATTTTCACCTCTAATTCTTCCGCTAAGGTTTGAACAAATCGACCCATTATTATTTTGAAGCGTTCGTGTTCGGGAGAAGGTAGCCTAATTTCAAGATTGTCGCGATTATATGTCAGTCGAATTTGCCGATCGCCGATTTCGGCAAGCAAAGTTTCGTAGGTTTGCCAACTGATACCCGATAGCTCGACAATTTGTTCGGGTGGAGCGAGAGTTTTAGCTGTCATAGGGCTATTTTCGTGAAGAGTTCGTAGGCGCAAGCCGGGGCGTAGCCATCGCACTTTTACATTATATCATCGAAGGAAGCCTAGGCGGGAAATACCGAATACAAATCCAGAGATAACTCGGTAAAACCCGGAATTACCACCGTCTGATTTGGCAAAACCACTCGTTGCAATTGATAACTATAACTTCCGTTTTGCTTCTGATAAGGTTCGCTGTGCATTTCCAGTTGATTATCAACCAAATTAAATATCCAATAATTAGAAATCCCAGTCTCAGCATAGAGAGACAGCTTGGTTGTGCGATCGTACTTCAACGTAGAATCGGAAACCTCAATTACCAACAAGATATCAGCAGGCTGCGGGTGAGAAGAGAAATAACGATCGGCTCGATTGCGGGCAATCACAACATCAGGCTCTGGTTCGCTATCATCAGACAAAATAATTGGCTCTTGCGCGCGCACAAGAGCGCGTCTTGCCAGTAAAATGATTAACTCCTGAACTAAAAGACTGTTACAAAAAGAGTGCAGCCTACCTTTAGCAGCCATAATGATAATTTCTCCGCGAATCAATTCAACTCGCTCATCGGGGGCGAAAAATCCCAGTTCTCCCAAACGGTGATATTCGGCGATCGAGAATCGTTTTGCAGTTACGGCAGTCATAGCTTTTCTTACCCTCTACAATTACCAACCTTTCCAATTAATTCTACTCAAAAATCCCGCCCCGTGCGGTCAATTCAACCTTCAGGGCATCCGAAATTCCCAAACAACAAAAAAACTTGGCATTTTTCACTACTGTATTTGTCAAATCAGCGCGGCTCAAATCAGCACCGTTTAAATTTGCACCGCTCAAATTAACACCGCTTAAATCAGCATTCTTGAAATCAGTATTTGTCAAATTTGCATTTACTAAAATCGCATTCGGTAAATAAGCACTGCTCAAATTGGCGCCGATTAAATTTGCACCGCTCAAATTTGCCCGAGGCAGCTTTGTCCGCAAATCAGCACCACTCAAATTGGCGCTGCTGAGTTCAGCATCCCGCAAATTAGCATTGCACAAATTAGCATCAATTAAAATAGCAGCGCTCAGCAAAGCACCGCTGAGATCGGCCAAAGTCAAATCTGCGCCTCGGAGGTTGGTTTCGCGCAAATCCGCACCGTTAAAATCAGCGTAGTGCAAGTCAAAACCGCTTAAATTAGCCCCAGCAAAATCCTCAACCGGATTCAAGCCAACTGTTTCTACAAGTTGTACAAAACTCTTATTTTTATCAGTTAAAAACAGTTGCCGGACGATCGCCAATTGCTGCTGTCGGTACTGGTTAGCCTTCTCGTAATCTGCTAAATACTTGTAAGCAAGCTTCAAATTCTTGAGAGCATGGCGCTCAATGCGATCGTCCTTGCTGGCGCGCGCGATCGACAACTGCTCGTGATAGCATTCGATCGCACTAAACAAATCTCCCTTAGCATCGTAAGCTAGTGCCAAATTGCCCAAAGTTTCCAACTCAGAGCGCCCGTCGCCAGTGTCCCGCGCGATCGCCAAACGCTGTTGCTGGTAAGCAATAGCACCAGGAAAATCCTCCAGAGCACAGCAAGCATTGCCCAGATTTCCCAAAGCATTAGCCTCGCCCCGACGATCGCCAATTTCTCGCGCTAACACCAAATGCTGCAGGTAGCACTCGATCGCCTGAGCATAATTTCCCAGCGCTTCGTAAGCTACGCCCATATTACCCAGCGCCGCACCCGATCGCCGCTTATCGTCCATTGAGCGATACAGCGCCAGCGCTTCCTGCCAAGAATTCAGCGCCGCCTCAAATTGACGCGCCTGATATTGCGAAATCCCCTGCTTGATTAGCTCGCTAGCTTGTTCGCTCATAATGTCAAAATTAGTTAATAACTAAAATTGATATTAATCGACTCAAAGCGGTAATTGCTAATCGGTAATCGGTAATCGGGGATCGGTATCGTTAATCCCCCTCTCCCCCATCCGTATTTTCACGTCCGTGCAAAAAAAAAGACAAAAAAAGAGAGAGCTACCTAAGTAACTCTCTCTGCCATCAGGGTGCATCTACATAACACAATATAACACGGTCGGGATGAGGGGTGTCACCCCCAAACGTGAAGATGTTGTAAAGAAATGTAGATTAATTATAAAGTTACGATCCCGCGAGAAGGGCGATCGCGCGGCGAGCTCGGGAAAAACCGATCGCCCGCCGCTGTATCCGCTACACGACCCCCTTAACAACTGCTTAGGCTGGGCCGTTAAGCTTCGCCGCCAGCAGCTCATTGGTCAGTTTGGGATCGGCCCGGCCGCCCGTTTCCTTCATCACCTTGCCGACAAAAAAGCCCAGCAGTTTAGTTTTACCTGCTCGGTACTGTTCGAGCTCCTTGGGATTGGCTGCCAACACGGCATCGATCGCTCGATCGATCGCCCCAGTATCAGAAATTTGAATCAAACCCTTACTCTCAACGAACTTCTGAGGCGAACCACCGTTTGCCAGCAACTCCGGCAAAATATCCTTAGCGATTTTGCCGCTGATCGTACCGGCATCAATTAGCCCCAGCAGTTCGGCTAAATCCTGCGGTTGGAAAGGAATTTCTGCGATCGCCAGTTTTTCATTTTTCAGATAAGCAGTAATATCGCCCATCACCCAATTCGCAGCTTGTTTAGCCACAGCACCGGCGGCGATCGATTGTTCAAAATACTCCGCCACCGCTTTGTCGTCAGTCAACACCCGCGCGTCGTAAGGAGAAAGACCGAGCTCAGTTTCGTAGCGATTGCGCTTTTGGGCCGGCAATTCCGGCAGTTGAGCTTTCCAATCCTGCAATTGCTCGGCCGAAACTTTGATCGGAGGCAAATCCGGTTCCGGGAAATACCGGTAATCGCTGGCGCCTTCCTTAACCCGCATACTGAAAGTACACTGCTTGTTTTCATCCCACAGCCGGGTTTCTTGGACGATGGTTTCCCCATTTTCCACAGCTTGAATTTGCCGCTCGATCTCATAATCGATCGCCCGTTCGATCGCATTAAAAGAGTTCATATTTTTAATTTCCACCTTCGTGCCGAACTCTTTTCTGCCCACGGGGCGCACCGAAATATTCACGTCGCACCGGAGCGAACCTTCCTGCATATTCCCGTCGCCAACACCGATGTAGCGCACGATCCGGCGCAATTCTTGACCGTATTCGGCAGCTTCCGCGCCCGATCGCAAATCCGGTTCCGAAACAATTTCGATTAGAGGCACACCGGCGCGGTTGTAATCCACCATTGAATAAGTTGAACCGCTCAGCCGATCGCTGCCGCCGTGAACCAATTTTCCGGCATCTTCCTCCATGTGCAAGCGAGTGATCCCGATTTTTTTTCTAGTAGAATTTCCCTTCTCGTCCACCAGTTCAATTTCTAGCCAACCGTTAGTAGCGATCGGCAAATCGAACTGAGAAATTTGATAATTTTTCGGCAAATCGGGATAGAAATATTGCTTGCGGTCAAACTTACTGTAAGGTGCGATTTCGCAGTTGAGAGCCAGCCCTGCTTTCACCGCATACTCCAGAACTTT
This sequence comes from Microcoleus sp. B3-D7, assembly GCF_036705305.1. Classification (NCBI taxonomy): domain Bacteria; kingdom Bacillati; phylum Cyanobacteriota; class Cyanophyceae; order Oscillatoriales; family Microcoleaceae; genus Microcoleus; species Microcoleus sp. B3-D7. Next base: position 222,186 of record NZ_JAUBUE010000001.1, read on the forward strand.
TTGATTTAATACTGGCAACACTCCAGGCATTCCCATACAAATTGGGTCAATGTTAGTATTTGGAGCATTGCCAAATTCTGTAGAAGAACTGGAGAAAATTTTAGTATTCGTACTCAATTGACAATGAGTTTCGAGACCGATAATGGCTTCGTACTGAGTTCGGTTTTTTATCGAAGAGGGTGCAGCAGCAGTCATAAGCGATTTAAAAGACTGAATAACTTTAGATTTTATTTTAGCTTTTTATTGACCAAAGTGATTGGAGAGTATTTGTAGGTAGGGGCGGTTTCATTGGTGTCTACAAGCGCGTCAAACCCTGAGTTCAGCAGGTTTAAACCCCTGCCGGACTTGGATAAAGCGTGTTTAGTTGAGACAAATGGGGATCTGCATAGGCAACGCCCTGCTACAGATTCGCGATCGACCCAAGCCCGCAGCCACGCAGATCTCCTTTTGAGCGCCCCCAAACAACAACTCTGTGCAAAAATATACTTAGCGCCTGCTCCTGCCCGCACCCTTCCCTTACCCAGGAGAGTTTTAGATCCATCCACCACAATTGCTGATCAATGTACACCCCAAATCCTTTTACTGGCAGTATTTAATAACGCCCGCCGCCTCCAACGATCGGCTCCACGCACAGACAGACTAAAAATTAAAAATGTATAATTTAACAGGAAATTACATATTTTTAATTTTTAAGCTTTAATTTTGAATTCTAAAAGTAACACTTGCCTAAGTGTAAAAACTATGCCTGAAATTCCAGTAGAAAGTGCCACACTGTTTCAGAACAGCATCACTGAGCTAGAGCAGGCGGAATCAGCCCTCGAACTCGCTTGGAACGAACTCGAAAAACAAACAGCAGAAACCATTGCTCACATTGCCAACGCCGGCTCAGCAAACACACAGGAAATTAGCGATCGCTTGGCCGGCGCGAAGCAACTTCGGCAGCAACTTCAAACTCAAATAAAAAAAGCCAACTCGCGGCGGGAATTTCATCTAGAAAACTCGCCCCTGGCAGTTGTAGAGTGGGACAGCGAATTTCGGGTAATGCGGTGGTCGCCAATGGCAGAACAACTATTTGGCTGGAGTGCAGCAGAAGTAATCGGCAAATACTGGCACGAATGGTCAATAGTTCATCAAGAAGACTTCCAGCAAGTGTGCGGCGTCACAAATCAACTGTTACACAGCAGAGAAACCCGCAACATTTGCCGCAACCGCAACTATACCAAAGATGGCTCGGTAATTTACTGCGAATGGTACAATTCTGCACTCCTCGATGAATCGGGAAGAGTAGTTTCTATTCTTTCTTTTGGCAGAGACATAACCGATTGCCACCGCATTCAAGAAGAACTGCACCGGCGCGAACAAGCTTTCAGCACCCTAGCGGAAAATGCGACCGATATCATTGCCAGGTTTGATAGAGAATTCCGCCACCTTTACATCAACCACGCAGTAGAATTAGCAACCGGAAAAACCCCCGCCGAATTAATTGGCAAGAGCAACAGAGAATCAGGAATGCCACCACACTTGTGCGACCTGTGGGAGGACACTTTTTTGAAAGTTTTTGGCACCGGAAAACAAGAAACCATAGAATTTGAGTTTCCCACTCCCGAGGGCATAAAACATTACCACTGTCGAGTTATTCCCGAGTTTACTGAAGACAATTCAGTAGAAACAGTTTTATCCATAGCCCGGGACATTACTGAACTAAAACAAGTGGAATCCCAGTTACGACAAAGCGAATTTAAATTTAGAACAATAGTTGATTCTAACATGATCGGTCTAATTTTTTGGGACATTAATGGTCCCATTATAGATGCCAACGCCGCTTTTTTAAACACGGTAAAATATACGCGGGACGATTTGCTTGCCGGAAGAATTAACTGGCAAGAAATGACACCGCCAGAATACGTGCGTTTAGACACAGAAAAAGTTGCCGAACTGAGGGCTAGAAATACCGTTATTCCCTTTGAAAAAGAATTTATGCGCTCCGATGGGAGCCGCGCTCCGGTGATGCTCGGCAGCACATTTTTAGAACGAACGCAGCAGTTAGGCGTCAGTTTTGTGCTGGATTTAAGCGATCGCAAGCAGGCAGAATTGGAACTGCAAAAACATCAGCAACTTTTAGAGAGTATTGTTACAACTATACCTAACTTTCTCTACATTTACGATGCAGTAGAAAACAAAAATATTTATGCAAATGAATCGGTCACAGCCATGCTGGGTTACACTCCCCAAGAATTGCAAGATTTGGGTACAGACGCTGTGGCTAAGTTGGTTCATCCCGATGATTTGTTAGAGCTAATTACAGGTAGGGAGCGGCTCAAACACAGCAGCAATACCCATGAAACGCATGACATAGACTACAGAATAAAACACAAAAATGGGGAATGGCGCTGGGTGCACGATCGCTCTAAAATTTTTAAAAGAACCCCAGACGGACAAATTGTACAATTTATCGGTTCTGTACTCGACATCAGCGATCGCAAACAAGCCGAAGAATCATTAAAACAGCAAAAAGAACTGCTGCAAACTATATTCGACAACGTGCCGGTCATGCTCGCATTCTTGGGAAGCAGCGGTGAAGTAAACTGGGTAAACCGCCACTGGGAACAAGTGCTCGGCTGGAGTTTGGCGGAAACCCAAGACCGCGATATCTTGGCGGAATTTTATCCGCAGCCAGAATACCGTCAATACGTTTTGGATGAAATTCAAGCAGCAAATCAGAACTGGAGCGACTTCAAAACACAAGTTAGAGACGGGCGAATTATCGACACTTCTTGGGCAAATGTTCGTCTTTCCGACGGCAGGTGTATCGGCATAGGTCAAGATATCACCGAACGCAAACGAGTAGAATCTGAACTTAAAGAACTCAACGAAACTTTAGAAGCTCAAGTTGCCCAGCGTACCGCAGAATTAGAGACTTTTTTTGATGCTTTGCCGGACTACATTTATGTTGTAGAACGGGACAATATGCGCTTGTCTTTTGTCAACCATCCCCTTGCAGAATTTTCCGGCTTCTACAGCAGGCAGCAGATGCAGGGCAAAACTATTTTTGAGTGCTATCCCAGCGAACTCACAGAACGATTTAGGCAGGAAAATTTGCACGTATTTGAATCGGGCAAAACTCTGCACTACCAGGAAAAATTTGTGAGGCCGGGTGGCAATGCTTACTTCGACACGTTTAAAATTCCGCTGAGAAATCTCAACGGCGACGTTTATGCTTTAATTGGCACTGCTCGCGATATCACTGAGTTGGTAGAGACAAAACAAGCTTTGTCAGAACGCACAGAGCAATTAGAAGCTGCCAATCAAGAATTAGAATCTTTTTCTTACTCAGTTTCCCACGACTTGCGCGCACCTTTGCGACACATTTCAGGTTTTGTACAAGCGTTGAAGCAGCGGCTAGAATTAACTGAGGCTTTGAGCGATCGCAAAATAGTTCACTATATGGAAGTAATTGAAGAAAGCAGCCAAAAAATGAGCCTGTTGATTGACGGTTTGCTCGCCCTGTCGCGGGTGACTCGCACCGAGTTGAGGCAAATTCCGATCGATCTGAGCCGTTTGGTACAAAATGCGATTAAATTGACTAAACCACCAACTGTCGCAGATCCGGCCCAAACTCCCCACAGCGTTGAATTTACCGTCGGAGATTTGCCAACTGTAATGGGAGATCCAACCTTGCTGCAACAGGTGTTCAGCAACTTGATTAGCAACGCCGTCAAGTTCAGTCGCGGACGCACTCCAGCTACAATAGTTATTGAGGGTTTACCGGATGGGACGATTTTTGTCAAGGATAACGGCGTGGGTTTTCCAATGGAATATGCCGATCGCCTGTTTGGAGCCTTTCAGAGGCTGCACTCCCAGAGAGAATTTGAAGGTACGGGCATCGGTTTGGCGATCGTCCAGCGGATTATTCACCGCCACGGGGGCACGGTTTGGGCCGAAAGCCTACCTAGTCAAGGAGCCACGTTTTACTTTAAACTAGGGCAAACAATCTCAAACGGTAGTATAGATTCGTAAGTTAAGTGTATAAGAGTTTTAAATTCAAAATTTAAAACTCTTATACACTTAAATAAGTCACAATCGGTGAGAGCATCAGAATTTTGGTATGACAGGAGTGTTCACTGTTAGGGATGGAAGCGAAAGATCTAGGCTAGGCTGTCCAAGATGCTCGTACTCCTAAAAAACGCTCTTTTAAAAATGGGGATGATCCCCAATCGGTTCGGTCAGCCCTCGACTGCCGGTGCTAAATCAAGGTCTGCCGAGTAGAGTAGATAATTGATTTTGCTAAAAATAACTAAAAATATAGAGATAAAATTAACAACAAAACTCAGTCTAAAAAATTACTAGCAAAAACACGAATAACCAATTGAAAACCTCCCAAATACATTATGTTAGATATAAATCAGACCAACTATCTACTAAAAATGGTTGCGGAATCAACATTAAACTTGTTGATTATCGAAGACATGGCAGAAGATATGGAATTAATAGTGCTCGCCTTAGAATCGGGGGGGGTAAATTTTAAGTGCGACACTGCCGAAACAGCAACAGAGTGCAGAAAACTGCTCGAAAATTACAAGTACGATGCTGTACTATCAGATTACCGCCTCCCTGGCTTCAACGGTTTAGAAGTGTTGAAATTAATGCAGGAATTAGGGCAAGACATACCCTTGATTTTAGTAACGGGAAGTTTGGGAGAAGAAGCGGCAGTTGAGTGCCTCAAAGCCGGAATGACCGATTACGTATTAAAAGGGCGACTGTTTAGGTTGCCAACAGTCTTAGAACGATCGCTCCAAGAATACAAAATGCGGCGCCAGCAACAAGAAGCGATCGCCCAAATTCAGCGGCAAGCTCAGCGAGAAGCGATCATCAACCGCATCCTCCAAGCCATGCGCTTCACCCTTGTACTCGACGAAGTGCTGCAAACCACCGCAGATCAACTGCACGAAGCTCTAGACATCAGCGCCTGCGCCATCTTGCAGCCAGATGCTGAAGGCGGCATCAGAGTTCGCTACATCAGCAAAGCATCCGACCGAGAAGGGTTTGTTGGGGTAAATTGCAAAGTAGCCGAGCACTACAGATCGGGGCTCGCGGCCGGGGAAACCCTGATTATCGACGAGTTATCGACACTGTGCCCGTCCCTGCAAGAATCAGCAGGGTTGGTAGGGTTTCGCTCCGTCGCGATCGCGCCACTGCTCTACCAGCAGTCATTTTTGGGAGGAATTAGCCTCTATCAGTGCGATCGGGCGCGCTCTTGGAGCGTCGAAGAACTGTCGCTACTCAAAGCCATAGCCGATCAGTGCGCGATCGCGATCCACCAAGCCGAACTCTACCAACAAGCCCAAACCGAGCTTGCAGAACGCAAGCGCGCCGAAGCAGCAGTCTGCGGCATCCAGCAGCAGCTAGCCACAATGGCAGCCAATATTCCCGGCTCAGTCTACCGCACCGTGCTGCATCCAGATGGCACAATGTCCCTGCCCTACATCAGTCCGGGCGTGCGCGAAGTTACTGGGTTCGGGGCCGAAGAAGTGATTTCGCACCCAGAACTCTTGACCGAAATCATCCATCCAGAGGACAAAAGCTCGTCTGACAGCCACGTAGCAGCATCGAGAGCGAGTCTTTTGCCGTGCGATCGCCAGTACCGCATCGTTCTGAGATCTGGGGAGATCAAGTGGGTGCAAGACAGCGCTAAATTTTCCAAAAACGAAAACGGCGACGTAATTATAGACGGAGTAGCCCTCGACATCAGCGATCGCAAACAAGCAGAATCAGCCCTGCGCCAAAGCGAACAGCGATTTCGCTCGCTGATTGAAAACGCCACAGACATCACGATCATTCTCGACGCCGAAGGAATCTTCCGCTACATCAGCCCTTCCGTCAAGCGAATTTTAGGATACGCGCCCCACCAGGCGATCGGGCGCAGCGCCTTAGAAATAGTTCACCCCGACGACTGCGCCACGATCACCGAAACCCTCCACAAAGCCATTAAAAACCCCAAAAGAAGCCAGTGCCCAGTTGAGTACCGAGTCCGCCACCGCAACGGTTCCTGGTGTTATGTAGAAGCTGTAGCCACCAACTTGCTGTATGATCCCGCAGTCGAGGGAATCGTGATTAACTGTCACGACATCACTCAGCGCAAACTCGCCGAAGAACAACTGCTGCACGATGCTTTTCACGACGCCCTCACCGGATTGCCGAACCGATCGCTATTTACCGATCGGCTGGAACACGCTCTGAGGCTGGCAAAACGGCGCAAAGACTACTTGTTTGCCGTACTGTTTCTCGATTTAGATAGATTTAAAGTAGTCAACGATTCCCTCGGCCACGCCATCGGCGATCAACTGCTAGTCTCGATCGCGCGGCGTCTGGAAGCTTGTCTGAGGGTCGGAGATACAGTGGCCCGCCTCGGAGGTGACGAGTTTGTGCTGTTGCTAGAAGACATCGAGGGCATCAATGAAGCTACCACCATTGTCAACCGCCTGCAAAAGAAAATCACCTCCCCTCTCCTTCTAGACGGACACGAAGTATTTATCACCGCCAGCATCGGCATAGCTTTGAGTTCTGGCGAATACCTGGAACCGACAACCCTGCTGCGCGACGCCGACACAGCAATGTACCGCGCCAAAGAACTTGGCAGAGCCCGACACGAAGTTTTCAACAGTTCCATGCACGCCCACGCTTTGCGCCTGTTGCAGCTAGAAAACGACCTACGGCGGGCGATCGAATCAATTAGAGAGTCGGTCAGAGAAGAAGACTTTCCCTCATCCCCCGAATCAGCCTTACCTCCCTTATCCGCAGCGCCCCAGTTTATTATTCACTACCAGCCGATCGTGTCGATCGCCAGTAACACAATTACCAGTTTTGAGGCCCTAGTGCGCTGGCAGCATCCAGAACGCGGCTTAGTTTCCCCCGGTGAATTCATCACCATCGCCGAAGAAACCGGCTTGATCGTACCCCTGGGCCGCTGGGTACTCCGCACAGCTTGCCACCAAATCCGCCAGTGGCAGCAGCTATTTCCCAGCAATCCCCCCTTAAGCGTTAGCGTCAACATTTCTGTCAAACAGTTTTCTCAGCCAGATTTAATCGAATACATCGATCAAGTTCTCGCAGAAACTCACCTCGACGGCAGCAGTTTAAAACTAGAAATTACCGAAAGCGTACTCATAGAAAATTCCGAATCAGTAACAGCAATGCTGGTACAGCTCAGAACCCGAAACATACACTTGTGTATTGACGACTTCGGTACCGGCTATTCATCGCTTTCCTACCTGCACCGCTTCCCCACCAATACCTTAAAAATAGACCGCTCTTTTGTTAGCAGGATGGGAGGGGAGTTCGATTTCAGTAAAGGAGGGATTGACCCGACCGAAATTGTGCGGTCGATCGTTACTTTGTCCCACAATTTAGGCATGGATGTAGTAGCCGAAGGAGTCGAAGAAGCCTCGCAACTATCTATACTCAAAGGGTTAAAATGTGAGTACGCCCAGGGATTCTTTTTCTCAAAGGCAGTAGACTCTCAAACAGCAGCAACCCTAATCCGACAGCAAGCAGAAAATCAGAATTTGCTGACATTTAGTTTGTTAGAGAAAGGCCATTAAAAAAACACGGCATTTTGTGAGTCCCGTTTCAGCATAAAATCTTAAAATATTTTAAAACAGTCCCTAACTGGCGTCAGTTAATAACTACGGCATCCAAATCACTGTCAACAACCCATGTCTAAAGATACTGGGCTTTCAGCCTCAGACTTAAACGATAGTTGACCAGATGTGTAGCTGCGTACTACGTTAACGGTAAGAGTTAAAGACCTACCAGGGAGTGCGAAGCTAGTTCCTTGCCAAGCGAAATTTAGGATTAAATAGACTTATTGGGTTAAATCAGTGTCCTAAATATAGTATCGGCCCTTAACTAAGGCGCAAGCTAACATTACCCCTCTCATAGAGGCTCCTTATGGAGCGAACATTATGCGATCGCGGGTTGCGAGGTTGGAAGTGGTAATTGTCCCACTGAAAGTACATTACAAAAGTACACTCCCATCTAGCAATCCTCGTGTAATGGAAAAATTCACGGCGGTTCAAACCGCCGACCCGTTTCCCTCTCAGCCCTAAAGACGCTGAGTTTCCCACTTACCGAATTTTTTTATGACTATTGGCTACCTCGCCCTCGTTCTCCACGCCCACTTGCCTTTCGTCCGCCACCCCGAAAGCGACTACGTTTTAGAAGAAGAATGGCTGTTTGAGGCGATCGCGGAAACCTATATTCCCCTGCTGCAAGTCTTTGAAGGGCTCAAGCGCGACGGCATCGACTTTAAAATTACCATGAGCATGACGCCGCCCTTAGTGGCCATGCTGCGCGACCCCTTGCTGCAAGACCGCTTCGACGACCACTTGGCTAAACTCGAAGAATTAGCGGACCTCGAAATCGAACACAACAGCGGCAACGGTCACCTCCGCTACTTGGCAGAACATTACGCCGCCCATTTCTCTCAAGTCCGCAACTTTTGGGAAAAGTACGATCGAGATTTAGTCAAAGCCTTCAAAGAACACCAAGACACCAACAACCTCGAAATCATCACCTGCGGTGCCACCCACGGCTACCTACCGCTGATGAAAATGTACCCCGAAGCAGTTTGGGCACAAATTCAAGTAGCTTGCGACAACTACGAAGCAAACTTCGGCCGCCGACCAAAAGGAATTTGGCTGCCCGAATGCGCCTACTACGAAGGCTTAGAACGGATGTTAGCCGACGCAGGCCTCCGCTACTTTCTCACAGACGGTCACGGCATCCTCTACGCCCGCCCACGTCCCCGCTACGGCAGCTACGCCCCAATTTTCACCGAATGCGGAGTAGCAGCCTTCGGTCGGGATCACGAATCCTCGCAGCAGGTTTGGTCTTCCGAAGTCGGCTATCCAGGCGCTGCCGAATACCGCGAATTCTACAAAGATTTGGGCTGGGAAGCTGACTACGATTACATTAAGCCCTACATCATGCCCAACGGCCAGCGGAAAAATACCGGGATTAAATATCACAAAATCACCGGTCGCGGATTGGGTTTAGGCGATAAACAGTTGTACGATCCTTACTGGGCAAGGGAAAAAGCAGCCGAACACGCCAGCAACTTTGCTTTTAACCGGGAACGCCAAGTCGAACACCTCAACGGCATTATGCAGCGTCCACCGATTATTGTTTCACCTTACGACGCCGAACTTTTCGGTCACTGGTGGTACGAAGGGCCTTGGTTCTTAGATTACCTGTTCCGCAAGAGTTGGTACGACCAAAATACCTACGAGATGACGCACTTAGCCGATTATTTGCGGGGCAATCCGACTCAGCAAGTGTGCCGCCCGTCTCAGTCTAGCTGGGGTTTCCGGGGTTTCCACGAGTATTGGCTCAACGATACCAATGCTTGGATTTACCCGCACTTGCACAAAGCTGCGGAACGGATGATTGAGTTGGGAAGCATGGAACCTGCGGATGAATTGCAGTGGCGGGCTTTGAACCAGGCGGCGCGGGAAGTGCTGCTAGCTCAATCTTCTGACTGGGCATTTATCATGCGTACAGGGACGATGGTGCCCTATGCAGTGCGGCGGACTCGATCGCACTTAATGCGCTTTCACAAGCTGTACGATGAAGTGAAAGAAGGGAAAGTTGATTCGGGTTGGTTGGAGAAGGTTGAGGAGATTGATAATATTTTCCCTGAAATTAACTATCGCGTTTATCGATCGCTTTAAGCAAACTGCGAGCAAATCCCGACAGTTTCAAACCACTTGCGACACAAAAAAAACCCGCGTAGGCGGGTTTTTTTTCATACAGTTGTTCAAGACTTGGGCAGAACATCTATATTGCAGGTTTGCAGTGGGCGCCTTACCCCGATAAGTAGCGCGTCAAACCTATTCAGGACTTACGCAACTGTCCCAAGTGAGCCTCGCACCCTGCACCAAACCATTAGACAATAAACATATGAGCATTGGGACGTTTTAGTTAACAAATTAAATAACTTGACAGCACTAGAGTGTTTAATTTGATAAATTGTTTGACCCGATTGACCGGCTAAACTTGTTAGCGCAAAGCCTACACGAGTAAAGCGCAAGAAGCAACATGATTTATTTTAATCCGAGCTTTACGACACTGCCAAGACTATATTCTTGTTAATTGCTTGAGCTCTCTGAAATTAGTTGTTATTCCAACGAATGGCACACACTTTGTGTACATCACTTGTTGTAGATTGATTCTTGTCCGTAGTTGCGACATATCCATTTTTTTACAAGTACAGGAAATAATTTAATTTATTGAATAGGGGAAAATTTTTAATTTTAATAATTGTCCCTCATTTGAGTTCGTTTGATAACCCACTTAAAGCTCCAACAGATTTATAATATTCTTGACATAAGGTATCGTCAACCAATCGGTTATTGTTTAAGGGGCAATAATATATTTAGCCAAGACTGATACAAAACATTGTATTCGTAAATAAACGGCATTGCCATGTCCTTTAGCAAAACCGAAGGGAATACAATTAATCAAACAAAAAACCGGGTTTCTGCTCAAACCCGGTCACCAACCATGAAAACAAGCAATGTTAACACGACGGCTAAAACCTCAATTTTTCAATAACTTCATCCCCATTTTCACCTTGTCCAAAATAGTCTTTTGTGAGACACAAGTAATCAGACAAAGCTTGCCGCAATTCAAAGTATCGCGACGGACTTCCTGAGCTTTTTCGCCGTACCAAATTTCGCGGGCGCTGGCATTTTTTACATTACCAATTACCGGGAACTCATCGCACAATTTCACATCGCCGCGCGTATCAATCCAGTAATTGCGGAGTCCCACGCGACAAGGACGAGTTGAATCAGGAGCTTTTTCTTCGGCAAAGTGAGGAATCATCAATCGCAACACTTCATCGCTGTTCATAATCGGAGCACCGTTGTTCTTCATTTCAATTAGGCGTTCGATTACTTGTGCTAATTCCTCGATGTCTTCTTTTTCAATCCACAATTCCTCGTATGTTTCTGGCGTCCAGCGGTTGACTGGTTGGAAGTTCACCGTCGTCGCGCCAATTCCCTGAGCCCAGGTGACTATTTCCGGGAGGTGGCGGAAATTGAGTCGGTTCATTGTCGGTTTGATGTTGATCGGAAACAGAACGTTCTGTTTTTCTTGTTCTTCGCGCAGATAACCGATTCCTTTAGAAAGCCGATCAAATAATCCCGGTTGACCTCGCAAATAATCGTGCAGTTCTGCATTCGGCCCGTCAACTGAGATATTCACATTAAAAGGACGAGCGGCCACAGTTTTGGCTGCGTTTTCCCTAGTCATGCAATAGCCGTTTGTGGTGACGCCGGCGTGAATGCCATTTTTATTTGCAAAGGCCAGCAAGTCTAGAAAACCTTTTTTAATATAAGGTTCGCCGCCACTAAAGTTGATTGAAAATTCGCCCACAAATTCTTTGACGCTCAAGAGGGCATTTTGCCATTCTTCGATCGTCATTTCGTCTTTATATTCTTTGAGCCGCCAATACTCGCACTGCCGGCATTTTACATTGCAGCGCTCGTTGACAATCCCGTAAAAAGTGACGGGGCTTGTCACGTCGTATCCTGTATTGATTCGCAGCGATTCGGCCACTGCACTTTTGGTGTGCTTGACGCCCAGTCTCGATAATGTTAAAGCATCCATGTCTTTTTTTCCTTACGTGTTGTTAGCTAGGTCAATTTCTCGATCCCTCTTTTGTACGTATAATTACGCATTGCTGATTACGTATTGCTTTTGAATACGTATGCCCCATCCTAAGTGTTGCGTTTAGGTATGGCTAGATGTTTGTCAAATATTTATATTATTAAGAGTTGTAACATATTATGATTTCTAATCAATCAAGCGATGCTTTGTGTAAAAACATGAACCAGGCTTAATAATTCCCCAAATATATGGGCTTAAGATTGATTTAATTTAATAATTGTACTTTTTGATTAAAATTTGTTAAATAACTTAATACTGCCTGTCAATAAAACTACTTAAATAAGCGGTCTAAATAATTTAAAATTATAGTGAAATAAGCAGCCGTACAGCAGTTAACTTCACACAAGCTTTACAATAGGATGAAATCTAAATATTTCAACGGCAAAAAATGGCGACAAACATGGGACGATATTTGCACGTACTGAAATTGTTCTGGGGTGCGGCGATCGCAGCGGAACTAGAATACCGAATCAACTTTGTCCTCGCGGCCATCAGCAGCCTCGGAAATCTTGCGGGCAGCTTGTTTGGGCTGTTTTTGTTCTACCGTACCGGTTACACGTTTTCTGGGTGGAAATGGGAAGAGGCTTTAGTTGTACTCGGTATTTTCACGATTTTGCAGGGGTTTTCGTCAACGTTTCTAGCACCTAATCTCAGCCGTATTGTCGATCGAGTGCAGCAAGGTACTCTCGATTTCGTACTCCTCAAACCCATCAGTTCCCAATTCTGGCTATCTGCAAACACAGTTTCGCCTTGGGGAATCCCAGATTTAATCTTGGGCACCGTATTGCTGCTGTATGCTGCTAACAAATTGGGAGTAGCAATCGGCAACTATTTTTTAACAGCAATACCGCTATTATTCGGAACTATTACTCTTTACAGTATATGGTTTATGTTAGGGGCAACCAGCATTTGGTTTGTCAAAATTTACAATGTTACCGAAGTTCTCGAAGGATTGTTAGAAGCCGGTAGGTTTCCAATGGCAGCTTATCCCGCAGCTTATCGATTTTTCTTCACTTTCGTAGTTCCCGTTGCCTTCTTGACGACTGTGCCTGCAGAAGCCATGCTGGGGAGAGGTGAAATCGTTTGGATCGCAGGGGCGGGAATATTGGCGATCGGGCTGTTATTTTTCTCCCGCTACTTCTGGCACTTTGCACTCCGCTTTTACACCAGCGCTTCCAGCTAGTTAAGTAGGTAGGTAAGCTGCTGCACATCTAGATTGTCTATTATGTTTGAGAGGGAGAGGATTTGACACGTGGGGAATAGGGAATTGAAATATACACTTTCAAGGCCAAACAGCTTATCTAAAAAATATTTTTTCTATTTACTTAGATAGGTAAAAAAATGTAAGATTTCAACCTATCCTGGAAATGTAAACTGGAAATAAACTACGCAAGCGAAGCCAAACCAATGAAAAGAAAAAAACTGGGTAACAGTAATTTTACTATCAGCGCGATCGGTCTTGGAGGTATGCCAATGTCCTTAAGCGGCCGGCCGCCAGAATCGCAATCAATTGCGGTAATTCACCGCGCCCTCGATTTGGGTGTCACCCTAATTGACACCGCAGATTCCTACTGCCAAGATGAATCCGACAAACACCACAACGAGAACCTCATTGCCAAAGCTTTGCAACAGTACAGCGGAGATGTTAGGGCCGTTACTGTGGCCACTAAAGGCGGCTTAATGCGGCCTCAAGGTGCGTGGACGCGCAATGGCAACCCCCATCATTTACGCAAGACAATTCGGGAAAGTTTTGAAGCATTGGGCGGCCAGAAACCGATCGACCTTTGGCAATATCACTCGCCCGATCCCGCTTATACCATCGAAGCAGCCCTAGCACCTGCAAAAGAAGCAGTAGAAGCAGGAATGATTCGATTTATTGGAGTGTCCAACTTTTCTGTAGAACAGATCAAACGCGCCCGCGATACAGTAGAAATTGTCTCTGTTCAGAATCAATATAATCCTTGGCACAGACAGCCCGAATCAGACGGCGTGCTGGAATATTGCGAAACCGAAAAACTGACATTTTTTCCCTGGAGTCCTTTGGGAGGAAGCCGCCGCGCCACAAGCTTGCAAGATATGCCCGCGATCGCGAAATTAGCAGCAGAAAAAAACGTTTCAGTTTACTGTATAGTATTAGCTTGGTTGATGGCACAATCGCCCTGCATCGTTCCGATTCCCGGTGCGACCAAAGTATCGAGTATTGAGGACTCGGTGCAGGCGCTCGAAGTTAAATTGACTGACGAGGAATTGCAACAAATTGCCGTAAGTTAAGTATATAAGGGCAAAAACAACAATAGAACAGGCTTTCCGGCCTGTTCCACAAACAGAACTTTATTGTGGGGTGGGCCGGAAAGCCCGCCCCTGAAAGTGGGATTTAATGAGTAAAGTTGACATTTTTTGAGGAATTGGGTTTTATGGAAGCTAATCAAGTGAATGCCGATAGAGACGTAGCAATTGAACATCAAAACGTACCAGTCGCCCATGAAGGACTGCACAACTTTTTATACAGTTCCGACTCAGAACACAGCGCAGCAGCCGCTATTTCTGAATTAGAAAATGACGGCACGCAAGTAATGTCGATCGATACATGGCGCGATTTGGCAACTAACGCGAAAGTCGCCGGCGTTTACGCTGTAATGGACACTGCCCGCAACACTCAGTTTATCGGTTATTCGCGAAATATCCTGCTTTCAATCAACGGTCACATCGCCCAAAATGGCGCAGGAAATTGTGCTTTCCTGCGCGTGCAAACTTTCAAATTCCCGAAGCGGGAAGAAATGGAAAGTTTGCGGGATGCTTGGATAGCAGAAATTGGCAGCATTCCGCCTGGAAACGGTGCTGACAGCGAAATGTGGGCGAGTACAGTAGGCCAAGCAGCCCGCGCTGCTATGTCTGCGGAAGAACAAAAAGCTTATGAGGAAAAGAAGCTAAAATTACGCAAAGCAATGGCAGATTCTACTCTTAGCAAAGAGTTAGAAACCGCAGTCCAAAGTGACGGCGAACGCGCTAAGGATTTGGAAGCTGCTGTTAACAATGATGACTGGAGTGCGGTGATTCAATCGCAAACCCAGGAAACAAAGTCCGGCGAATAAAAGTCGCAGATACATAAACTTTTGTCCGCCCTAAATGGGGGCGGGTTTATGTAGATTATGGGTGGAAATTAAAGAGTGTGTGCACCAGCTCATATTAATCAATGACTAACTTTGCGTTCAGTAACTAAAGTCAAACTTACCCATTCACCCCGCTCGTTGTAACTGCGAATCATCCGAAACCGCAAGTCAGGTTCTACCAACCAACCTGCCTCGAAAAATAGAGGTTTTCTGGGTTCAATCTTGACAGGTAAAGTGCAAGAACCTCCGTCAGGAAGCAGTACAACTTGCACCGGCGAAGCACCTTCGTTAAAGTGCAGAACTGAACCGTCAATGCGGGCGCTAGAACTGATAACACTAGCATTACTGCCAAAAGTGATTTGGTGTACTAGGCGATCGCTATTTTCCAAATGCAATTGCAGTTTGGTAGAATAAAAGTCTGGAGAACGCGAATCAGGATACATTGTCACCGCCTCGCCCTGCCATTCTCCCAGCAAAGCCTCAACAGTTAAAGGCGGACGTTCGGGGACATTTTTATCCGGCTGTTTTTCCCGAATTAAGGTAAGGTTTGATAAATTGCCGTCGGTATTGTATAGCTGAACGAAGCGCAACCGGCGATAATTGTAGATAAAACCAAACTCGCCACCAGACTCAGAATAAGGCGCTAGTTGAATAGTACCCTGAGAAAAAGCTCCATTCTCAAAAAATAGGATATCCCGTCCCAAACCGTGATATTCCCTAACAAGTTCGCTCACTTCTGGTTCGCCGACACCGCTAGGATTTGGGGAAAACCGACGGAGTTTCAATCGCACATTTTTGTTGTCATTGAAACCTTCGAGCGAAATAATGCTAGGAGTATCTTGAAGTACCTCTCCTCGCGGCGATAACTGGGTAAAAGAACCGTGCCATTCTCCCAGATTTTGCAGAAAGTTTTCCCACTGCGCTACCATATTCTTACCTGTGGATATATGTCTAAAAATAGAATTATAACTCTGCTGACGGATTTTGGATTAAGCGATGTTTATGTGGGAGTGATGAAAGGTGCGATCGCCCAAATTAACCCGCAGTTAAAAGTCATTGACATTACACACCAAATACCCTCTCAAAATATTGCGGCGGCGAGGTTTTGTTTGATGACTGCTTTTGCTTATTTTCCGCCGGAAACCGTACACGTTGCTGTCGTCGATCCGGGGGTGGGAAGCAAGAGACGTGGGGTTGCGATTAAATGTGCTAATTGCTTTCTTGTCGGCCCGGATAACGGGTTGTTTAGCGGGGTGTTAAGTCGGGAAAGTGCGATCGCCTGTGTCGAACTCACGAATTCGCAATACTGGCGCACACCTCAACCCAGCAGCACTTTTCACGGTCGCGATATTTTCGCTGCTGCGGCTGCTCACTTGGCCAACGGGGTGGCTTTGGAAGAGTTGGGGGAGGATCTCGACCCTGCAAGTTTAGTGCAGTTAGAGATACCAAATTGTGCCGTTACAGCCACAGGTATAGAAGGGTGTGTTCAATATGTCGATCGCTTCGGCAATCTCATTACTAATATCCCGAATAATTGCATTATAGGTAACAATTGGTCAGTAACAATTAGCAATAGTTCTGATGCAATTCGCATCCCCAGCGGTAAAACCTACAGCGACAGCGAACCGGGCGATTTAATTGCCATAACTGGTTCTGACGGTTGGGTAGAAGTTGCCGTTCATGGCGGCAGCGCTCAATCTGTCTTAAAATTGGAATGCGGAGCGATCGTGCAATTGCTTTTTGAAATTAACAATTAAAATCATCTATTTCAGTCGCTCTCTGCGGGGAATTTGTGCGTGTAGAAGCGATTTCAAGAGACAGTTTCATATCTGAAAGAAAATTTTGACTATTTAGCCCAATTAAAAACAATAATTATTAACTTCAAAAAGTAGCCTATTTTGAGGTAAAATCAATCCTGATGCTTCCTCAGTTAACAATTGGTTGTATATTGTATCCGCTTGCCCAAAATATTCTTGAGGCAAAAATCTAAATATTGATGCAGCAACATATTGTTTTTCCTTTTCAAAACTTATCCAGTTTCTTGATAATTCTTCGGCTGCATGACCCGTAGTATTAGAACCAGAAAAAATATCTACTACCATGTCTCCCGGCTCAGTAAGAAAATTTATAAAAAATGACGGTAATCTTTGGGGAAAACGTGCCGGATGCGCCTTAACATTAAACTCTTTGCACCAACGTAAGTATTGAGAATTACTTTCCGAATTAGAAATCTCTAGCAAATTAGATGGAATAGCACCTCCATTATCTTTGGCAAATCGATCGCTAATATTGTGACCGGAAGGACGTTCTTTGGGCGTGTAAAATTCATCAGCATTTTTCAAAAGTTTTTTCATTCTCTCAGAATACTCTACTTTGACTTTACTAATATTCGCTTGAGGCTGATTCGTTTTGGAAAGCCACCAAACAGTATTCACAGAATCTTTAGCCCGGATTTTCTTTTTATTCACCCACTCTATAGGAGATGGAAGTTTTGAAGGATTAAACCAGAAAAATTCTTGAGCAAGTTTAAATTCATATTCGTCACATAACCTAATAAGTACGCGGTAATTATACAGTGAGCGTACAGGTATTCCTTTTTGATAAGCACCTCCAAGGTCTATAACAAAACTTCCAGTATCCTTAAGAACTCTTTTAATTTCCGGAGCAAAGCCCAGCAGCCAATCAACATATAAATCTTGATCTTCATTTCCATAACTCTTTTGGCGTTGCAATGCAAAAGGAGGGGATGTAATCACCAAATCTACAGAATTGTTAGCAAGACTATTCAGGAGATGAAGAGAATCTCCCAAATAAGATTGACCGTATTGGGTGGTGTAAATTGGGGCAGGCAAAATGTTACTCATGCTTAATTTAGATTAGTTTAAGGTACAACAGACACAGCCTACTGTCATTATATCAAAATCCGTACTCTCAGTCTGATTAAATCCGTACTGTCAGTACGTTGTTTTGTGTATAAATTCTTCGTACCATTCACAAAGCGAACTTTCAGTTCGTTTTTATCAATTGTGAGGGGTATGAATTACAAAGAAGCCAGACAACAATTTGCGGCCAAGGTAAGTCAGTTACGCAGAGAAAAAAGGATGACACAGGACGAGTTAGCAGAACTCATAGACAAGACTACTGACTATATCAGCTTATTGGAACGCGGTGAAAGATCGCCATCCTTTGAAGTTATTTTCGCTCTAGCTGAAGCGCTCGATGTACCCGCTACTTATTTAATCAGTTTTAGCCAAAGTGGCGAGAGTACAGCTCTCATTAGCACCCTAATAGCTGAACCTGTTTCTCCGTCAGTTGTAGAGCCTGTTGAAGAGGCTGTTACCACGGAAGCAGAACGCATTTCAGATGCTAAACGGCTAGAAAATGCTATGAAAAGCATCCAAGAATTGCAAAATCTGGCTAGTGAATATGGTATTGCGGATATTTTTCAAGATAACGGGGGAAAGACTTTACAGTTATTAATCCTTTTAGGGCTGCGGATATCACCTGGACGTGAAGGAAACGATGCTATTGATGCTGAAGGAAAAGAATACGAACTTAAAACAATCAATATTGCTCTCAATAGAAGTGGTGGGGTGACTACTCACCATCATTTGAATGAAATTATACTTGACAAATATCGCAGAGTAGAAGCTTGGTATATTGGACTGTATGAAGGCATAACTCTCAAAGAGATTTATAAACTTACACCTGAAATGCTGGAACCTAAATTTAAAGAATGGGAAGAAAAAGTGAGGCTAAGAAACGAGCCCCTAAACAATCCTAAAATTCCCTTAAAGCTAGTAAAAAAAGGGCAACTTGTCTACTCTTACAGTAAATAATAGTTGCCCGATAGTGTTTAAAGGGGATTAGGTTGTGTTTGTGTTTAAACGATAAGTTGCTTACAGGTAGCGATTTTTACACTCAAGCTACCACGAAATTAACTAACTTTCCAGGCACCACAATTACCTTTTTAATCTCCTTACCTTCCAGGTGACGCTTAGCCAATTCCGACTCGCGAGCAAACTTTTCCAAAGCAGCTTTATCAGCACCAGAAGGCACTTGAATTGTGCCGCGAGTCTTGCCCATAACTTGAATTACCAGCGTAATTTCATCGGTAACTAATGCAGATGGATCGACAGTCGGCCAAGTTTGCGTATGCACCGATTCACTGTTACCAGTATTGTGCCACAATTCATCAGCAATGTGCGGTGCAAAAGGCGCTAACAAGCGAATCAAAGTGTTGATTCCTTCGGCATAAATTGGCGAGTCTTTACACTTAGCATCATTCAAAGCATTGCTGAGTTTCATCATTTCAGAAACAGCAGTGTTGAACTGATAATCGCCCTCCAAATCTTCGCTAACTGCCTTAATTGCAGTGTGAATTGCCCGCCGTAAATCCTTCTCAATTTTACTTAATTCAGCATTTTCTACCCCTTGACCGGGGGTCGCCGGGGGGCGTGCAGCAAACTCTGTCACCACGCGCCAAACGCGATTTAAAAAGCGAAATTGCCCTTCTACATCAGCGTCATCCCACTCCAAATCTTTCTCTGGCGGTGCTTTGAATAAAATAAACATCCGCGCCGTATCTACCCCATATTTTCCCATAACTTGCAAGGGGTCAACGCCGTTATATTTGGATTTTGACATCTTCTCATAGAAGACTTCTAAAGCTTCACCAGTTTCAGGATCTTTTGGATTTGCGGGGTCTATATCTGCTGGGGGAACGTATTTGCCAGTAACAGGATTTTTGTATGCCATTGCTTGCACCATGCCTTGAGTTAACAGGCGTTTAAATGGTTCGTCACAATTGATTAAACCCCGATCGCGCAAAACCTTGGTAAAGAACCGGGAATACAGTAAGTGCAAGATTGCGTGTTCGATGCCGCCCACATATTGGTCTACGGGCATCCAATCGTTGGTCTTCGCCGTGTCGAAGACTTGCTCTTGATTTTGAGCATCGGGGTAGCGCAAGAAATACCACGAAGAATCGATAAAAGTATCCATCGTATCTGTTTCTCGCTTCGCGGGAGTGCCACAACTCGGACAAGGAACGTTTACCCATTCTTCCATCTTTGCCAATGGCGAACCTTTGCCCGTAAATTCTACATTTTCCGGCAACAATACGGGCAAATCCGATTGGGGTACGGGTACTGTGCCGCAGGTGGGACAGTGAATTACGGGAATCGGAGCGCCCCAATAACGCTGTCTAGAAATCAACCAATCTCTCAAGCGGTATTGGATTCGGGCTTTGCCATAACCTGCATTTTCGGCATGGTGAATAATTGCTGCTTTGCCTTTAATTGAATCCATGCCGTTGAAGCTTTCGGAATTAATCATAATTCCTGGTTCTGTGTAAGCTTCCGTCAGCGGAACTTCATCATCATCAACAATTACTACTTTAATTGGCAGTTGATATTGATTGGCAAATTTGAAATCTCGCGTGTCGTGGGCGGGTACTCCCATGACTGCGCCGGTGCCGTATTCGTACAGCACATAATCGGCTATCCAAATGGGAATTTCTTCGCCGTTGAAAGGATTGATTGCTTTGCCGCCTGTGGGGATGCCGCGCTTTGGTTTGTCTTCGGCTGTGCGATCGATCTCGCTTTGGGCGGCGACTTCTTTGATGAAGGTTTCTACGGCGGTTTTTCTATCTTCGGTTGTCACCCGCTGAGTTAGTGGATGTTCCGGTGCTAAAACAACGTAACTGACGCCGTAAACTGTATCGGGACGTGTGGTGAAAACGGCGATTTTTTCATCCATTCCGACAATCGGAAATTCTAAGTAAGCGCCGACTGATTTTCCGATCCAGTTGGCTTGCATTAATTTGACTCTTTCTGGCCAATCTGGCAATTTGTCTAAGTCGTTTAATAACTGTTCGGCGTAATCGGTAATTTTGAGGAACCACTGCCGCAATAATTTGCGCTCGACTTTGGCACCGGAACGCCAGGAACGACCTTCGTTATCTACTTGTTCGTTTGCTAAGACTGTTTGGTCTATAGGGTCCCAATTAACTGCGGCTTCTTTTTGATAAGCTAATCCGGCTTCTAAAAATTGCAAGAAAATCCATTGAGTCCACCGATAATAATCGGGAGAACAAGTTGTAACTTCTTTTGTCCAGTCAAAAGAAATACCCAGGCGGCGAAATAAGCCTTTCATTTGGGCAATGTTTTGATAAGTCCATTGTGCAGGGGGAATTCCTCGCTCGATAGCTGCATTTTCTGCGGGCAAACCAAAAGCGTCCCATCCCATCGGATTCAATACCCGATAACCTTGCATTCGCTTGAGTCTGGCAATTACATCGATGATTGTGTAGTTGCGGACGTGGCCCATGTGCAGGTTTCCCGACGGGTAGGGGAACATGGATAAGGCATAAAATTTAGGCTTTTGGGTATCTTCTGGCATCTGGTCTAAGTTTTGCTCAGCCCATGTCTGCTGCCATTTTTCTTCTATGGATTGGGGGTTATATCTGGAATCCACAACAATTGCTCCGTGCAGGGTTTAGTAATGTTTGCTTCAGTATTTTTACACATTCAAGCGGCTTCGATTCTGATTTTTCTGAGCTCCAAGGATTTTGGCTCAAATCTCTGTATTATATATTGTAGTATATGTAATTTGAGCAGGGGGCGATCGAGCAAATATCCCCGTTCGCCGTGAAAAGAATAAGACTTACGCACGGGTGGTCAGAAACCGGGTTTTTACGAGCATACTTCGTTACAGTCGGCCAAACGGCAAAAAACCCGGTTTCTTTGGTCTTGATGCGTAAGTCCTAAAAGCATAAATAACCCCAATTCCCCGAAACCAGATTTCTACGATCGACCGGGTTTCTTAGCATTTATTCCGGCTTAAATGCTATCGGGAGCGCTTAGCAATGTACCTTTTAATTTGTCATCTGGTGGGGGCGGGTGTACCAGATTATTGGTTTTAGGCAATTATTGTTGGTGAAACCCGCCCTCACATAGATATTGTTCAACCCGCAATTTATCATTGGTAATTGATAATTTTGTCTGGACTGGTTTTACCAACCATCTATGTTTAAAACCCATAATATCATAAACCCGCCCCCACCCAAGGACTCCTAAAATTAGAAAAAATGGCGATCGGCGATCGAATATATCGCTCATTGGCGTTCTAATTCTGCCAATTTTTTCTGGGCAAATTCGCGGAAAAATTCGTCAGAATCATTCTGAGCGCGATCTCGCACAAGTTCTAAAGTTTCAGGGCGATCGGGATATAACTCAATCATAGCTGCAAGAGCTGTTTGCCGCGGGTTACGCCAACGGTACTTGCCGCGATGATCGAAGGGGTCATTGATAGCAACCTCGCACAATAACTCAAATAATTCTGGGTCATCTTTCCACCCCCGTGCTAATTCTTGTACTGCTGCTTGTCGCACAGGCCAATCATCGTCTGATTGAGCGCGTTGTTTGAGAATGGGTAAGGTTTCTGGGTCATCTTTCCACCCCCGTGCTAATTCTTGTACTGCTGCTTGTCGCACAGCCGAATTATCGTCTGATTGAGCCAGTTGTTTGAGAATGGGTAAGGTTTCTGGGTCATCTTTCCACCCCCGTGCTAATTCTTGTACTGCTGCTTGTCGCACAGCCGAATTATCGTCTGATTGAGCCAGTTGTTTGAAAATGGGTAAGATTTCTGGGTCATCTTTCCACCCCCGTACTAATTCTTGTACTGCTGCTTCTCGCACATTCGCATCATCGTCTGATTGAGCGCGTTGTTTGAGCCAAGGTAAGGTTTCTGGGTCATCTTTCCACCCCCGTGCTATTTCTTGTACTGCTACACGTGGCACATACCAATTATCGTCGGATTGAGCGCGTTGTTTAAGAATGGGTAAGGTTTCTGGGTCATTTTTCCACCCTCGTACTAATTCTTGTAATGCTGCTAGTCGCACAGTCGCACCATCGTCTGATTGAGCCAGTTGTTTGAGAATGGGTAAGGTTTCTGGGTCATCTTTCCACGCCCGTACTAATTCTTGTAATGCTGCTAGTCGCACAGTCGCATAATCGTCTGATTGAGTTAGTTGTTTGAGAATGGGTAAGGTTTCTGGGTCATCTTTCCACCCCTGTGCTAATTCTTGTACTGCTGCACGTCGCACATCCGAATCATAGTCTGATTGAGCGCTTTGTTTGAGCCAAGGTAAGGTTTCTGGGTCATCTTTCCACCCCCGTGCTATTTCTTCTACTGCTGCTTCTCGCATAGTCACACCATGGTCGGATTGAGCCTGTTGTTTGAGCCAAGGTAAGGTTTCTGGGTCATTTTTCCACCCCCGTGCTATTTCTTCTACTGCTGCACGTCGCACATCCAAATCATAGTCTGATTGAGCCAATTGTTTGAGAATGGGTAAGGTTTCTGGGTCATCTTTCCACCCCCGTGCTAATTCTTCTACTGCTGCACGTCGCACATCCGAATTATCGTATGATTGAGCGCGTTGTTTGAGCCAAGGTAAGGTTTGTGGGTCATCTTTCCAAGTAGATGCAACTGCTGCTACTGCTTGTCTGCGAATTTGATAAACTAGGCTGTTATATTCTTGAGGTGTAAAACCAGTGATATTTCCGTATTTAGTTAACTCTTTAACTCGATCGCGCAATTGACTAGCAATAGCAGCGATCTCATTTCTATTCTTGACTTCGGAAACACACTGCGCCGCCAAAAAGAGATTGCTAAACTTGTCTGCTTCCCCATTTTCACCAATCAGATATTCCAGGATGTAACCTGTAAATTTAGCAACCAGCATTCCCGCCATTAAACGCAACACTTCATGCCAAGACTCATCTCGCCAATGCTCTCTAAAAACTTCAATCAAACCATCTAACTCAAGCGTTTTTTGTTTTTCAAATTGCCGGACAAACTCCCAAGCACAAAAATATTCCAAAAAGGTACGGTGGACAAAAGCAAAATAATCCTCATTGTATCCACCCAAGAAGCACAAAATAAAATTGCGATCGCGCAGTTGGTCTACCATCAACTTAGCACAAGCAGTTGCCCCAGTTCCCATCAAGCCGGTCAATGAATCAGTAATAGTTTGCCGCAACTCCTGGCGACTAATAATATTTCCTAATTGTTTGCTACTAGACTGCATTGTGTAGGCGATTCGCCCGCAGATACTTTGTTTAACTTCTTCATCAATTAGATAAGGGTCAACTCTGTCATTATTTAGTTTTTCTTTCACTTCAAAGTCCCATGTATGCAGTAGCACTTTTGATGCTTCTTCATAGAGTTTCGCCCGAAAGCGCGGTAACTCCTGATTGCGATTGAGAATTGCCATCATTGTCAGCAACAGCGGATTTCCGGCTAATTCTCGAATTGAATTCGAGGCCGCAATCGCTTGCTGCAAGCGTTCTAAAAGAGCCGCTTTTTTTAAGCGATCTATCAATGTCAAATCGTGCCACTTCTGGATAAACTCTTGAATCTGTTCCGGTTCAAAATCTTGCAGCATAAAGTGATGAAATTCGGCATTTTTCAGTCGCTGCTGCTGGTAGCCAATAACGCGAGAAGTAACGATGGTTTTCACCCTTGGATATTTTTGAGTGAAGCTATGAATTTGGTCAACAATTCGATTGCGTTTTTCCAACTCAAACACTTCATCTAGCCCGTCAAACATGACGACAGCGCGGCCAGCTTGCAGCCATTCGTGCAGGATATTTTTGTCTAAATGGTCGATCCGACTAGAGTCGCACTCGATAAATTCTAGAAAATTATCGCATTTTTTTTCATCTTGACTGCGATTGTATTTCCGCAATTCAATCAGTAAGTGAATCGGGTGCAATGACAAGTCATTGGCAGATAATTTTGCCCACTGAAACGCTAAATATTTTAACAGCGTAGATTTCCCAGAACCCGGATCGCCTAGAATTACTAGATAACGGTAAGTGACATCATCAATCACGTCAAGCACTGAGCGAGTTTGCTGTTGAGTATATGCTTTTTGGTAGCGTTCCAAATCTTCTGGACGGACTTCGGGTGCTATGTCCCCCCGTTCCCGCAATCGCTTTTGAATCTCCTTGGGCAATTCATAATCTTTCGGCAAATATTCCTGACACGATCGCGCGTTTTGGGGAATAAATATTTCTTTAATTGTCACTTTTTCTTCGTATTCTCCAGACCTATTATCTAACTTGTCTAAATTCAACGAATATTCATAGAGTTCTCGCAGTCCTTGTTGATAACTTGCTAAGTTAAATTCAGCGGGAATCGGAGCAATTGTTGCGAGACTGCGCTCCATGCTGGCAAATTGATTTGTGTTTAAAATTTGTCGCAGTTCGGCATTTTGCTGGATAATTAATTTAACGCTTTTCAGATACTTTTCTGCGACTTGTTCCCAACTAAATGTATCGGGAAGCGAGGAAACCAGTTTTCCCTGAAAAAGATTAGCCGGTACAATCCGAGTGAAGGTGGGTAAATTCTGTCGCACCGGATGTTGCAAGCGCAAATTTTGCCAGTGCTGAGCTAAAATACCAGTGTCTAAATATTTACAATTGCCTTGAAACGCAGTTCCCAAAACTTGCCTGACATCAGGTTGTTTTAGAAATTGGCGTAACGGTTGCAGGTATTGCTGGATCTGTTTTTTATCTAAGTGCGATGGCTCTAATTCCTGCTCAAACAATATAATAAAGGCTTTGAGGGCATCGCGAACAGCATTTTGAGCGAAGGGCTTTTTTGCAAGTCCTTCAACATCTTTAATACAACCTTTAAAAAAATCTTTAACGTAGTCGTCTAAAGCTGCTTTAGCCAAGTCTTGCAAAATAGGGCCGACCAATAACCAAACCACACCCGCGCTGACTGGATCTACCATTGCTTTTTGCTCGATTTGTATACTTGAGAAACATTATACTGGGACTGAAGATTTTAGCTACGGGCAAGGACATGGCAATGTCCATTAGTACCAATTTAACAGTCTTTCATTGAGTCCGGCAGTCCGGCAGGGAATGAATTCCCTGCCTCAAAGCTAAAGTCCTCTCAAGAGGACTGAAGAACTCATTTAGTCCTCATAGCGAGGACTTTAGCTAAAAGTCCCATGCAATTCATTCCCTGGCGGCCTTTTGGTATTAGCTCAAAGCTTTCAAAATAGCGAGCAGCGGCGCTTCAAAGCTGCTTGCCAAAGAGTGTTGTACAGTTTTTCCTTAACAGTATAAGCGCCGAATCTTTCCAAGTGCGGATTGTTCATTTGAGCGTCGAAAAGCAGATAAGATCGATCGCGCAATCTCTCCACCAACTTCACCATCGCCACCTTAGAACCCTCGGGAATTCGGTAAAACATCGACTCCCCAATAAACGCACCGCCGATAGACAATCCTAAAATACCGCCCGCCAATTCGTCCCCGCACCAAGTCTCGAAGCTGTAAGCCCAACCGGCCTCATACAAACCCCAGTAAATCTTCTTGAGCTCCTTAGAAATCCAAGTCGTTTCGCGATCGGCACAACCCTCAACCACCGCCCCAAAATCGCGGTTCACAGCCACCGAAAATCGATTTTGATTGATTTGGCGACGCAGGGATTTCGGATAGGTAAATCTTTCATCCAGGGGAATCAGCGCCCGCTGCCGGCTCGAATACCACCCCAAACTCTCCTCGCCGTCATTTGCCATCAAGAAATAGCCTTGCGCGTATCCTTGTATAATTGTCGGTATATCATATTGCATATATTTATCAGTTGTCATTTCTCAGTTAACTTTTCAAAGTCAACATTAGCAATTAGGAATAATCATGTCTGAAATCATCGAACCTATTACCTTACCGCCCGCCCAAAACCCCGAACAAGAAGGCCAATGGCTCCAACAAACGCTGCTGGCATGGCTAGACTCCGAGTTTATCCCAGAAGCAGCCAACCAGCAAATAGCTAAAAGAGCTGCCCAAATCTATGTCCGCCAGCGTATGGAAGGCGAAAACGACTTGGGCAGCCTCGTAATTGCGATCGTCACCGAAATGCAGGCCTATGATTTTTCTAAAAGCTTCTACGGCGAATTTGCGATCGCCAACGCCGTCAGCGACTTGTTACTCGAAAGTCTCGGCATCGATAAATGCTGTGGTCAGTGAAGCAAGAAGGAGGAAAATTTAACTCATAAGTCTGAAACAAAAATCAACCCCAAACCTAATCCTGCCGATTAATTGTGAGTTTTTTTCTTCCTTCTTCCTTCTTCCTTCTTTCTCGTGCTACCAGCTAGACTTCACAACACCGGGCAAAAGACCTTCGTGAGCCATTTCTCGCATCATGTTGCGAGACAGTCCGAAGTCACGATAGTAACCTCTGGGCCGTCCAGTTGCCCAGCAGCGGTTCCGCAAGCGAGTCCGCGAACTGCTGCGGGGTAGCTGTTGCAGTTGGCGGTGAATCGCCATTTTGTCCATCTGATTGTTAGCTTGGTCAAACTGCTCTTTCAGGTCTTCCCGCTTGTCGGCGTACTTGTCTACGAGTCTCTGGCGCTTTTTCTCGCGCTCGACCATGCTCTTCTTAGCCATAATCTGTTGATATCCTTAGATTAATCACAATCTACTATTTTACTATATTTTTGTCTTTTTGGATAACTTTAGTTTTAAATATTTTTATTTACACCCAACAACTTATATCATTTGCAGAGTGCCTCAGCTAATATTGTGCGATCGACAGTTGCTCGAATTCGAGCTGACGCACCCTAGGAACTACTCTTGGTTCTCGCCAAGAGTTTGTTGTGCAGCGTGTCGAATGTGGAGGATGCGAACTGCGGACACATCTTCACTTTCGGCAATAGTGAAAAGAATGCGGTATGAGTTGCGCCCTTTACCGTAAAGTAACTGCCTAATTTATTTACTGAAGTATTGATTTTCCCTGGCGATAGGACAGCGTTTTGGCATCGCTGATAAAGACTCGATCGCCTTCAACAATCCCTCATACCACTCCCTTGCTTTCTCTGGTGATGTCATCTGAGATAAGAGCAGGAATGCACTATCCGCTTGTGCTTCTGCAACGCTAGAAATTTCAATGAGATATCTCATCAGTTTGTTGGAAAACTGTACTTGGTGCGCTGTGATTTAGCAAATTCATCAAAAGAACGGAACCATCCTAACTCAAAATCATTTAACCCCTGCTGAATACCCTCAATAGCTTCTTCAGAGTCTCGGGCTTCCCATTCTAATATCCGAGTTAGCAATTGGGCAGCAACAAGGCTAATATCTTGTCCTTCCCGAGTGGCTTTTTCACGAAGTAGTGCCTCTATTTCTGGACTGAGGGAAATCGCAATACTCATATACTTACTTCCTTAGCATTAAGCTGTTGACAATAATTATAGCAAACTCAAAAAACGATCGACCTATCGAGTTCATTTATAAACTCTTCATTTCAGCACTTGTAAGGTGCGTCAGATTCTATATTTTAATGCTAGTTGCTAGCCTCGGCACTGACGCACCCGTGCGTAATATTAGCAGAAGGGCACAAATCTGCAAGTTCACAAATATTGCAAACCGGATTCCTCGCATTACAAACTGCCCTGCCGTGATAAACCAACCGAATCGACCAATTTTCCCAATCCGGCTGCGGCAACAATATCATCAAATCCCGCTCGATCCTTGTAGGATCGGTATGTTCCGTCAATCCCAACCGTTGAGTCAAACGTTTGACGTGAGTGTCTACCGTCACGCCCATATTAATACCAAAAGCGTGAGCGAGAACGACATTAGCCGTTTTGCGGGCAACTCCGGGCAATTCTAGCAGCAGTTCCATCCGCTGCGGCACTTGATTGTTAAATTTATTGACGATCGCCTGACAAGCACCTTTAATATTTTTAGACTTATTGCGGTAGAAACCAGTCGATCGCACGAGACTTTCGAGTTCTTCTATATCAGCATTTGCCAAAGCAACCGCATCGGGAAAACGCTCAAACAAAGCCGGCGTTACCAGATTTACTCGATCGTCCGTACACTGAGCCGAGAGAATCGTCGCCACCAGCAACTGCACGGGAGTTTCGTAGTTGAGAGTACAAGGAGCTTCTGGATAGAGGCGTTTGAGGCGAATCAGAATTTCGAGTGATCGTTGTTTTAAACTTAACTTTTTAGTCATTAGTCATTAGTCATTAGTCATTAGTCATTATTTATTAGTTATTAGTCATTAGTTATTTGTTTTTAACTGGTTCCCAGGCACGACCGGGGAACCCATAACCAGAGGCTCTGCCTCGCTTGCGTAGGAAAAAAAGTAGAGGGAAAAATAGGAAAATAGGCCAACGGAAAATCAGACATAATTCTTCCTTCTTCCTTCTTACCTCTTCCCTCTTTCTTCATTTACTATTGCCTCAAAAATCGAAAATCTATCCCAGCCAAATTAGCTGTATCCCGAATAATCAAGAAAATTCCCAAACCCAGCAACAACACCAAACCCGTCTGCATCACATTTTCCTGAATCCGGTTCGGTAAAGGTTTACCCCGGAGTCCTTCGATTAACAAAAAAGCTAGCTGGCCGCCGTCCAAAGCAGGTAAAGGCAAGATATTAATCACAGCCAAATTGATGCTAATTAGCACAGCATACTGAAACAAACTAGCAGCATCCGATTTGGCAATCCCTGCACCAATCGCCACAATCGCCACAGGCCCGGACAACTTGTCGGCAGTTTGGCTGAAATTGCTAAGTAACTGCCCAAAACCTTGAACAGTCAGCAGCACAATCCGCTCAAATTCTTTGGCTGCCTTGCTAAACGCCTCTACAATTCCTGCCCTCTGCCGCACGACAGTGCCGTTAGAAGTTAGCTGCACGCCAATGCGACCTTTGCCGTCGGGGGACTGTTCGGGAGTGACTGTCACCACAAATTTTTGTTCTTGGCGCTGAATTTCCAACGCTAGGGGTTGGTTGGGATGATCTTGGATTTCTGTTACCAATAATTTGATTGCTTCGCGGGAAGCGCCCAATTCCTTGCCGTCAACAGACAGAACAACGTCGCCCGATCGAATTCCCGCTTGTTTCGCGGCCGAACTGACTTCTGCGGCGACTACCGGGACTTTAACTCCCGGTAGGTAGTTCATTTCAGCAGCGCCGACAGTTGTCAATTGCACCACCAGCAGGAAATAAGCAAAAATTAAGTTGGCAATTACCCCTGCACTAATGACGATCGCCCGATCGAGCACGGGGCGATTTTTGAGCAAATTCGGGTCATTTGGGGGAATTGTACTCTCGGGATCGTCGTCCGGGAAACCCACGAAACCTCCCAGGGGAAAGGCGCGGAGGGCGTATTCAGTTTCCGGGCCTTGGTACTTCCAGAGGATGGGCCCGAAACCGATAGAGAAGCGGTTGACGTGGATGTGTTGAAGTCTCGCCGCCAGGAAGTGGCCGAGTTCGTGAACGACAATCAAGATACCTAAAACTGCGATCGCTGCCAAAACTGACATGAAGGATTCCACTAACACTTTTACTGGACTTTGATTTATTTTAATATCTTTTTAATATCGGTGGCTTCGGAGGGACAATTTTCAGTCAAACTGGAAGGTGGTGTTTTTCTCGGAAGTCCCGGGTGCTGCGATCGACCCGACGCTGCCAAACCGATCGCGCGATCGTACCTGAGTTTACCTCTAAAACCAATTCCCATTACCAATTCCCTATTACAAATTCCCCATTACAAATTCCCAGTTACCAATTCCCCATTATGAAAGACACTTCTTTGAATATTATTGCTATTTCTATCTTTGCCATCACCGTTTCAATATTGTTGGGGCCCCTATTCAACTTGCCAGAAGCCGTACCTGCGATCGCCACTTTTTGCCTGTTGGGGCTAGCCACCCTTGACAGTTTCCAGTGGCAAGGTCAAGGCGGTACTATTTTATTAGATTGGCTGGGGGGAACTTCCAAACAAAAGCGCGATCGTATCCTTCACCACGAAGCCGGACACTTCTTAGTCGCGTACCTGTTGGGAATTCCCGTAACCAGTTACGCCCTCAACGCTTGGGAAGCATTTAAACAAGGTCAAACAGCCCAAGGTGGCGTCCGATTTGAAGACGAACAATTAGCATCTCAACTCCAAACTGGCACTCTTTCCGCCCAACTTCTAGACCAATACTGCACCGTGTGGATGGCCGGAATAGTCGCCGAAAAATTTGTTTACGGCAGTGCAGAAGGAGGAGCAGAAGACCGCACCAAAATTAGTGCAATATTAACACAACTGCGCCGTCCCAGTTCCGAGATTCAACTCAAACAAAACTGGGGTTTGCTGCGAGCAAAAAACCTGATCGAAAGCCACAAATCAGCTTACGAAGCCTTAGTATCTGCAATGGAAGAAAGAGCAACGGTTGCCGAATGCTGCGACATAATCCAGCAAAATTTATAGGATAAAAAATTTACGCACTCTTGCCTTATAAACCCGGTTTCTCTGTAGTTTTATTAAAAAACCTTGCGTATAAACCGAGTTTAAGAGCGTATTATAAGGATTAAAAATTCATGTCAGAACCAAAAACTTTCCCAACAACACTGCAAACAGCGAACCCAAATACAGAAAAATTGTTGTGGCTGTTCGGTTTCCGGATCGACCCCGGCACCGAAACACCAAATCTATATACTCTAATTGTCTATGGAGAACAAGAGCCGCCCTTAGTAGCCGGCGGTCAACTTGTATTTTTTACCCGTCCAGAACTAGCGATTAACGCTCTCGAATTGTGCAATATCGATGTCAGCGAAGTGGGAAAGCCACCCACACAAATAGACGCTATTTGCGACATTGCAGAAACGCTGTACTTGCTCGATGCCGAAGATTTTGACGAGTCAGCTACTATCCTCAACTGTTTGAACGCGCTTTTCGATTTAGTGAAAGCTACTTTAATACCGATGCCAACGGAATACAAGCGCATACTTTATGATTTTGCAGACCATTTGAATATTGAGGAAGAGTTTGCAAGTTTTTTAGACGCAGAAGATATTCAGCGATCGGAAATTGTCAATGCCATTTTGTGGTGTGTGGGAGCAATTACAGCTAAATCGAGATTGTTGACCGAGTAATTTAAGAAAAACTAGAATGTGAATCGAGAATAGATAATATCGCCCCAGGAAATTGTGCCATGACTGTAACAGATTTACGCTTGTGGACTGTAGAGGAATATCGCCGCATGACCGAAACAGGGATTCTCAATCCCGATGAACGAGTCGAATTAATAGACGGGCAAATTATTTCAATGAGTGCAAAAAATCCTCCACACGCAGCAACTAATCTCTGTGCAGACGACTATCTAAAAAGTCTGCTGGCAGGACTTGCTTTAATTCGCCTTCAAGACCCGATCGCTCTAAGTTATAATTCAGAACCTGAACCGGATATTGCTGTAGTGCAAATCGACCCCCGGCTGTACCAAGATTTTCATCCCGCACCCGCCAACATTTTCTTATTAGTAGAAATAGCTGATACCACCTTAGAAACAGACCGCAAGCGAAAAGCACCGGCTTATGCTAAGGCAGGAATTAATGAATATTGGATACTTGATGTTAACACGCGGCAAGCTTATGTTTTTCGCGAACCGGGCGAGGCAAACTACGGACAAGAAACAGTATTTAATGAAGATGATGTTTTGTCAATGCTGGCATTTCCAGAAATAGAAGTTCAGATTTCGCAATTGTTTCCTTAAGTTGGAACAGGTTTTACTAAGAATAATTGCCTAAGACAAATAATCTCGTAAGCCTGCCCCCATCAACCTATCAATTACCAATTACGCAATTATAAATTACCAAATGTTCAAGCTTGTCCCGATCGCTACAAAAAACTTAGTATTAGGGCGTAGCGTGAGTTATACTCCTACTGGAAAGACTGTGACTGTAAAAACATCCCGAAATCAAAGTTTATGAGCAACACTTCCCCGCCTCAACCAGCCGCCAACAATCCCGCAACACAAAAACTCAGTTTTTCAACAAAATTAGCTTACGGTGCCGGCGACCTCGGCCCGGCAATTACCGCTAATGTTTTAGCATTTTACCTCCTAGTTTTCTTTACCAATGTCGCTGGTTTACCTGCCGGCTTAGCCAGCAATATTTTGGTAGTTGGCAAGGTTTGGGATGCCATAAATGACCCGATTGTGGGGGTTTTGAGCGATCGCACTTCTCACCCTTGGGGCCGCCGATATCCTTGGATAATATATGGTGGAATTCCCTTCGGTATATTCTTCTTATTGCAGTGGATTGTACCTAGCACAGATCACACAGTGTTATTTTGGTACTATGTTGCGATCAGCATTTTGTTCAACACTGCCTACACGGCTGTCAATCTTCCCTACACCGCCCTGACTCCAGAACTTACTCAAGACTACAACGAACGCACTAGCCTTAATAGTTTTCGATTTGCTTTCTCCATTGGCGGCAGCATCTTTTCATTAATTTTAGCTCTAATTATCTTTGCTGTATTTGACAAGAACCCGAATCAACAATATTTAGTCTTAGGTGCAATCTCTGCAGTTATCTCTGTCTTACCTTTGTACTGGTGCGTTTTGGGAACTCGCAAGCACGTCGCAGCTCAACTACTAGAAAACGCAGAACTTGATAATTCTACATCCTTGCCACTGAAAGAACAGTTGCAGATTGCATTTAGCAATCGCCCTTTTTTGTACGTAATTGGAATTTATCTTTTTTCTTGGCTGGGAGTGCAGTTGACTGCTACTATTATTCCGTACTTTGTTGTTAACTGGATGCAACAGCCACAGTACGTTTTTAGCTTGGTTGCGATCGCAGTTCAAGGCACTGCATTAATCATGCTATTTGTTTGGAGTAAAGTCAGCGAGAGATACGGCAAAAAAGCCGTATATTTTATGGGCATGAGTTTGTGGATTATTGCCCAAGGCGGACTGTTTTTCCTCCAACCCGGACAAGTCTTGCAGATGTACCTATTAGCAGTCATGGCAGGTGTCGGAGTTTCCACGGCTTATCTAATACCTTGGTCGATGATACCGGATGTGATCGAACTCGACGAACTGCAAACAGGAGAAAGACGCGAAGGCGTTTTCTATTCGTTTATGGTACTGCTGCAAAAAATCGGATTGGCAGGGGGTTTGTGGTTGGTAGGCCAAGCATTAGAAGGAGCTGGATTTCTATCTACAGTTCCGGGACAGCCTGCACCCGTACAGCCAGAGTCTGCACTGTTTGCGATTCGAGTTGCGATCGGGCCACTGCCCACAATTGCTTTAATTGCTGGCATGATTCTTACATATTTTTATCCTATAACCCGCGAAGTTCATGCAGAAATATTGTTGAAACTGCGAGAAAGAAAAGCACAAAATCAGTAAGCCTTAATAAGGAGTAGTTGGTCATTAGTCAACTCGAAAAATAACCACTACCAATAGCTGATTCGAGCGAGATTAATAGCAATCCTCCCATCTTGTGCGAACTATTTTTTTTATTTAACAATGTGTCATCTTCTGATTGCATCAGTTAATTCAAAAAAAGCCCGTTGCGCGTTTCCCGAAAGGATTGCTATAGTTTGCTCGGAGAGCGACTCAAAGCGATAGTTTGGGTAATAGCCTCGGAACGCAGAAACCTAGTTTTTTTACGAAAATACATAAATCGCGCCGCGCCATCCGCCCCGCTAGACAAACCCCGAATGCTTGAGTTGTTCGAGATGTTGATCGAGGTTGAGAACACAAAATATTAAATTTTATGTCTGTCGGGCACTAAAGAGATGAGTTTGTGATATAATTACGACGATAAACTAAGTATATAAACTTGCTCACTCATCCAACTCCTCAAAAAGTTTATAATTAAAAGAAGAAACAGATTTTTCTCGGAAATTGATTCGATTAGTTGCCGTTCCCAAAAATCTGCAGAATGTGGCTAATTATATCTACATGGAAAATGCAAAACTTTTTAGCCGGTCAGTTAGCGCGTAAGTTAACAAGTGCTTCTGCAGTTGACTCTGAACCGAAAAAAGGCATAGAGGACAAACCAATACCAGCGCAAGTGGCGGCTGAGGTGTTACGGTCAATTGTAAAAGTTTGGTAAAGTTATTGCACCGCCTGTCGCGAAGCGGAGCAACACCTCAAAAAGTTGGCTTCGTCCCCCGGAAACCCGAAATACAAGCACAACGCAGCAGAGCCAAATGCAGTCTGATATAACTCTCCAGCAGTTGTAAAAGAACTTTTGCTGCCGGCATGGCATAGGGATTTAGTTATTTTTGTATACTATGTCAAAGTAGTGAGAACTATTAGAAGGAAGTGGGCTCGACCAACCAATAATTTCGTGTGATATCCTTAAGCCAATGCTTAAAGTATCAACCTGAAGGCTCGCAGAAGAAAGCTGATTTTACCCACAAAATATCAAAGAGGTCAACATGGAAAGAGAACAGGACGCTCATATCGTACCCATTAGCAACCAGAGCCGACAGGTGCAGCAATTTTCCGTTGACGAGGGAGAAGAGTTAAGCGCGCAGCCTCAGAAAGGATTGAATCTCAAGCCGTTGTTGAGGACTTTTCAGCGACAAGCCCTAATCATTATTGGGATTATAGGTATAGTAGGCGCTGGAGCTGTTTATCAGATCAAGGGAGGCAAGAAAACATATCAAGGCGATTTTCGGATGCTAGTGGAACCTGTGACAACGGAGGCAAGAATTGCTGACCCCTCTGCCCTAGCAAATCGCAGCGAGGGGGGAGGAGTACCTAATCGAGATTTTTTTAGTTTAGACTACGCAACTCAACTTCAAATTCTCCAGAGTCCTCAGATGCTGTCGGCTATTGTTAAACAAGTCCAAAAACGATATCCAGAAGTTACCGAGAAAATTCTTCAAAAAGAATTAGTCGTTTTGCGGATAGGAGAAGATGAGAGGACGCTGACTAAAATTTTGGAAGTGCGCTTCATGGGCAATGATCCTAAATTAGTTGAGTTCGTTTTACAAGAAACTAAAAAGAAATATTTAAAGTACAGTCTTGATGAACGCAAGACTCGGATTGGTGAAGGTGTTAAATTTATTGAAGACCAGCTTCCGGGACTCAATAAGCGCGTAAACAAGCTGAAATCGGAGTTACAGGTGATACAGGAGCAGCAAAAGATTACCAATCCTCAAGAACAAGGCGCGCAATTAATGGAGCAAGTTCGTACCGTAGAAACTTTAGAGTTAGAAACTCAAAGGCTACTGCAAGAACAGAAAACACTGTACGCTAACTTGCAAAAACAATTAGATTTTACACCAAATGAAGCTATTGCCGCTTCCGCTTTAAGCGAAGAACCTCAATATAAAGAGTTGCTGACCAAGGTTAAGGAAGTAGAAGGTCAGATTGCTGTAGAAACAGCTCGTTTTAAATCTGCTAACCCTATAGTGGAAGCTTTAGAGCGCAAGCGGGCAAATTTAGTCGCTTTGCTAAACCAGCAAACTGATCGAATTTTGGGGCAAAATTTAGTAGGCACCCAAGCTAATTCTAAAGTTCAAAATTTTCAAAATTCTATTCGCATAGGCTTGATTAAACAATTGGTTGATACTGCTAACCAAGTTGAAGTCTTAGAAGCTCGCCTTCAGGCAATCAGCCAAACTAAAAACAATTTAAACAGGCAAGCAACTGAATTCCCCACCATAGCCCGCCGCTACAACGAACTGCAACAGCAATTGGAAGTAGCCGCCCGCACCCGCGATCAACTTTTAAGCCAGCGGGAAACTCTGCGCGTCCAAGCCGCTCAAAGCCAAGTACCTTGGGAAATAATTTCTGAACCACGGATACCGCGAGATGAGAAGGGCGAGCTGATGACAGTTCCATCGAAAGCTAAAAACAAATTAGTGATGGCAGTTGTTGGAGCGCTAGTTTTGGGTCTGGGAGCTGCTATCCTCATTGAAAAGTTCCGCAATATTTTCTACTGTGCTGATGACGTTAAAGATGCGGTTGATGCACCTTTATTGGGAGCAATTCCTCTGGACAAAAATGCTAGAAAATTGCCGCCTTCTATTGCTAATGCCTATGCTTATCTTGAAGGAAAAGAGGGTAATAAGAAAAATGCTGCGGAATTTATAGAAGCTTTTGACTCTCTTTATACTAATATCCGCTTTCTTTCTTCAAATCGAACGATTAGCTCTTTGGCAATTGGTTCGGCTACAGTTGGCGAAGGCAAATCTACTGTTGCTTTAAACTTAGCTCACGTGGCAGCGCTGGCGGGTCAGCGAGTGCTGCTAGTAGACGGGAATTTACATTCGCCCAGCCTGCACTTGCTGTTGGAACTGCCTAATGTCAAGGGATTGAGCAACTTGCTCGACAATAAAAACGAACCCAATGAAATTATCCAACGATCGCATCTAGCAGATAATCTTTTTGTATTAACTGCCGGTCTCCCGAATCCTGGTACTGCCAGACGGCTGGCATCATCTCAGATGCAGTATCTAATGGAAGAACTTCAGGCAAAATTTGACTTAGTTATCTACGATACGCCGCCGCTGGCGGACAGTAAAGATACGAATTTTTTAGCGGCGCGCACCGATGGCATACTGATGGTTGTAGCAATTCACCAAGTCCCTTTTTCTGAAGTCAAAAAAGTTTT
Source organism: Microcoleus sp. B3-D7 (assembly GCF_036705305.1). Taxonomy (NCBI): domain Bacteria; kingdom Bacillati; phylum Cyanobacteriota; class Cyanophyceae; order Oscillatoriales; family Microcoleaceae; genus Microcoleus; species Microcoleus sp. B3-D7. The sequence goes on from NZ_JAUBUE010000001.1 coordinate 259,463, forward strand.
CAGTCAATTAGAAAATTTTGGTATACCATGCTTGGGCACAGTTGCGAATCATGCCCCTAAACGAAAGAAGTATCCAGCATCAAAATCATCAGTTGTTGAAGATAAAAATGAATATTTGAATTTGACACCAGCACCGTCTCGTATCCGCAAACTAGCTCCCAAAAAAGAGTGAGACCCAACAAAGATGACCCCAAAAAAAAGGATACCAGCTCCCGACAGGAGTCATGGAACTCCCAAAATTTTAGACTCTTGTTCAATCTCCTAGATGCGTCTGTGGAGTAAATCGAAAATCTAAAATCGTTCGACTGAGCGCGACTTGCCCCTCGCGCTCGCCGAACCTCTGAGGCCGAAGTCTAAAATCTAAAATCTAAAATCTAAAATTGACTGATGGCGGATTAATTTTCATCCGGGTTGGTAGGAAATGTGACGATAAAATTAGTCCAGCCATTCCTGCTTTCAACCTCAATTTTTCCTTGCAACTGTTCGACAAGTTTTTGAACCAAAGCTAAACCCAAACCTGTACCTCCTTGTTTCCAAGGATCGGCGTTGGGAACGCGATAAAATTTCTCAAAAATTCGAGGCAATTCCTCTATGGAAATGGACGATTGATTGCTGAGTGTAAATTGGATTTCTGAAGCCACAGCACTTGCTTGTCGCGAATTTGTCCTTTGTCCTTCTTGTTCCCAGTCTCCGTTTTTGCACTCAACTTTCAGAAAAATTTCGCCGTCATTGGCAGTATATTTGCAGGCATTGTTGAGGAGCTCGGCTAAAATTCGTCCCAAACTAGCGCGGTTGGAACTGATCGTGGGAAGGTGGCGATCGCACTCTACTCGCAAATCTTGGTGGCGGTCGTGGGCCCGGGTGTAAAACGGGTCGATAATAGTAGGCAGCCAGACTTCTAAGTTTACTGGTTCGAGGTCGATCGGACAAGTTGCTGCTTCGAGCCGCTGCAAATCTAGCAAAGCATTAATCAAATCAGTTTCTCTAGTACATTCTGTTTCTAAAATTTCTAGATAAATCTGGCGCCGATCTAGTGTGGGAGAAATTCTCAGCATATGAATAGCCATTTTTATATTAGCTAAAGGCGTCCGCAGTTCGTGAGAAACGGTGCTGAGAAATTCATCTTTGAGGACGTTTAAATGCTGGAGCTCGTGAACTTTTTGCTGCAATTCGGCGGTGCGTTCTTGGACTTGGCGTTCGAGGTCGGTGTTGAGATTTTGGACTTGCTGATAGAGTTGGGCTTGCTGAATGGCGATCGCGATTTGAGTTGCCAGTTGCAGCAGCAAATCCACTTCCGAAGGTTGCCACTGACGGGATTGGGAACACTGATGGACACACATCATCCCCCATAAATTGCCGTCTTGCAAAATTGGTACAATCAAATAAGCTTTGATTTGCGCTTGCTGGAACCGGGCATATTTTTCGGCGCTCAAACAGGCTTGGTCGAGGTCTGGAACCGCATAAATTTCCTGTTCGATCACGGAAGCAGATTCTTGCCAAATATTATCTGGCATGATTTCTCCCAATATTGAAGGCCAATTATCGGCAACGGATTCTGCCACTACAATGCCGTAATTGCTGGACTCTAAATGCAGGATTGCTACTCGGTCAGCTTGCAAAACTTGGCGGACTTCATCGACGCTGGCGTTGAGAATTTCTTCGAGGTTTAAGGATTGGTGAATCCGCAAGGAAATGTGAGTTAACAGCCGATCGCGCTGCAATTGTTCATGGAGTTTGGCAGTCCGTTCCCGCACCTGCTGTTCCAGTTTGGCGTTGCGGCTTTGCAGCAGTTCAACTTTTTCCGCTTGCAGTTGATAAACCGACTGCTGCAACTGTTTGACAACTCGGTACATTTCGGTGGGATCGAGGACTCTGAGCAAGCTGGTCTGAGTAATAATTCCCAACAGTTCTCCGCGCCCCCCGCAGACGACCAACCGCTGCACTTGTTGCTGCTGCATTTCTTTGTGCGCCGTCCATAGGGAATCGGAAGGCTGAAGAAATTGCAGGGGAGTTCTCATGACTTTTTGAGCTGGGGTTTGCTGGAAATTTAGTTCGAGAAACTGTGCCTGCACAAGGTCATATTCGGTAACAATTCCCAGCGGTTGGTGAAAGGAATAGTGAAAAATGGAGGTATAGTCATCTTTGGGCTTCTCCATTGTTAATTCTTTGTTTTTTGTAATCACTACGCAACTGACTTGATGCTCTGACATCAGTTCGGTTATGGTCAGCAGCGAGGCGGTGTGGGGCGCTGTAATTGGCGTAGTCATTAATTCTGCTACCCGCCGCAATTTAAGAATGTTTGAAGGCTGCAATACTTGGCGAATTCTTTCCCGTGTCAGCACTCCTACCAAGTGGCGAAATTGATTGACGATCGGCAAATAGCGAATCTTGTGCTGGCGAAATAAGGATAAAGCGGTAAACACGTCTTGGTCATCGGATTCTGTGAGGGAGACCGACACCGGGGACATCACTTCGGAAATTGGTATTTTGTGCAGGGCTACTTTGTGCTGGTTGTCTATTGTGCCTGCAGCTATCAGCCTCACTAGGTCGGCGGGTGTTAATATGCCGATTAACAGTCCGCGGCTGGGGTTGTCGGATAAGTTGCCTGTGGTAATAGTCTGCTGGTTCTGTACGACGAACACGCAGCTGGCCCGCACCTTTTCCGGCGCGGATGTTTCGGTTATCGCCCCCCGGTCTGCAGGTACAGGTGTTTTGACTAGGGGACAAGTGTTTTGCAACTGACTCATCAGGGCGATCGCCACTGCTAAGGAAGTTTCTGGCCCGGCAGTGAGGGGGTAGCGATCGATCGCTTGTTCTAAGGCTGAGGAGTAAAAGGGCGGGTGGTAGAACGGCATAGTTGATTGCAGGTTGTCAGAGGGCGGCTAACTATCGGGCAAAGCCTTAGGGAACGGCAGAAACACCTCGCCTGTGCTTGGGATTTAAATAATAGACTTTCTAATTGATTATTTCTATACAATCTGAGCTTTAGATTAATGGTGTCACTAATCCGGAACCTCAAATCCTTGGGCGGTTTTTACTGCCTGCTTTTCCCCTGAGACTCGCCTATAATCAAAATAACCCGAATGTAAAGTTTTACTACAAGATTTATCCATAATGACAACTTTAAGCTTAGAGCAAATTGCAGCCAAGTTAGAAAGCCAAAATTCCGCCGATCGAATGGTGGCTTTGGCCAACTTGCGGAATGTGCCTGCTGCAGAGGCGGTGCCTTTGATTAAAAAGGTGTTGAACGACGAAAGTTTGCAGGTGCGATCGATGGCTGTGTTTGCTCTCGGGGTAAAACCGACAGCAGAGTGCTATCCCATTCTAGTCAAATTGCTAGAAACAGACCCGGATTACGGCATTCGCGCTGACGCTGCAGGCGCTTTGGGCTATCTGGAAGATATCAGAGCTTTTGATGCTTTGGTGCGGGCTTTTTACGAAGATACTCAATGGCTGGTGCGCTTCAGTGCTGCTGTTTCTTTGGGAAATCTCAAAGATCCCCGGGCTCGCGACGTGCTGCTGAAAGCTCTCGACAGCGAGCAAGTGGTGATCCAGCAGGCGGCAATTTCGGCTTTGGGGGAAATTAAAGATCTTGGGGCGATCGATCGCATCCTCAATTTTGCTCAGTCGGAAGATTGGCTGATTCGCCAGAGGCTGGCTGAAGCTTTGGGCAATTTGCCGAGTGTTAAGAGCGTTTCGGCTTTGAAATACTTAGAAAAAGATAGGAATTCTCAAGTATCTAAGGCGGCAACAATTTCTCTCGATCGCCTGTCAAAAGCAGAAGCGTGACATAAAACTTTTAGTATGTTGAAAAACCCGGTTTATTCAATAAACCGGGTTAATCCGTATTTTAGCAATCTTAATAAAATTTATAGAGTAGTGAGTAAAACCACAATGTATTATTTAAGCTGCAAGGCTAAATCGCAAGTTAAAATAGTTGTCAATCTCCTTTAACTCAAACTAATCATGAATCAAGCGCCCAATCCCTTTAACTCAAATCCCTCCAATCCCCTAGACCCCTTGGAGCAAGAAGTTGACGATCAAGGTGAAGCATTGCCGAGACAGTACCACCCGGCAACTAAAAAAACTCTGCAAAAAGTCTTTATTATCCTGGTAGTTGTCGGGGCAATTATTGGGGGAATTCTGTCTATAGGGGTGATTTCGCTGATGCAGAAGGCGGGACTGACAGATGTGCCGGCAAGGGTACAGAATCCTAAGTGAATGGGTGGGTTGAGCGTACCTGAAGCGATCGCCGAGCCTTAATTATAATATCGTTCAATATCGTGCCCCTGTTGCTGGCGCGAAATTAAGATGCGATCGCTCGCCTAGTCCCAAAGAAATCTTAATATTTTCATTATTTTTTTTGATGCACCTGTGTCTATACAATCAAATTCGGTGCTGTAGCGGCCCGGGTCAAAAACAGTTTTAAATAAACCACACTTATTCTGAGTAAGACAATGTTACTTATTGCCCTATTTATCGCCACGTTTTTTTTAGCATACTGCAATGGTGCTAATGATAATTTTAAAGGCGTGGCGACACTGTTTGGCAGTCAGACGACGAACTATAAAACAGCAATTGGTTGGGCAACTATCACAACATTTGCAGGTTCAATATTTTCTATTTTTTTAGCAGAAACGCTGGTAAAAAGCTTTTCGGGAAAAGGGCTAGTCCCAGACGAGATCGCCAATGGCACAGATTTTCATTTGGCAGTCGCGATCGCTGCGGGTTTAACCGTTATTCTTGCTACCTTAACTGGATTCCCTATTTCTACAACTCACGGTCTTACAGGTGCCTTGGGCGGTGCAGGTTTAGTAGCAATTGGTACTCAAGTTAATTTTACTGCATTGCAAAAAAATTTTCTAATGCCTTTGTTGCTGAGCCCCATGATTGCGATTATATTAGGAGCTTTAATTTATGCGCTGTCTCGCTACCTGCGAGTTTATTTAGGAATCCAGAAAGAATGGTGTATTTGCGCTGGTCAAATTCAACAAATTATTCCCATTCCCCAGCCCGATGCAACTAACATACTTAAGTGCATCACAACCGCTGATGTCGCGATCGATTCTTTAGATAAATGCACGCAAAGGTACCTGGGGAATTTCTTACAAATCCCCAGCCAAAAGTTAGTGGATGTTTGCCATTTTATGAGTGCGGGAATCGTCAGTTTTGCCAGAGGATTGAACGATACGCCGAAAATTGTTTCCCTCATGTTAGTCGGTCAATCAATATCAGTTCAGTGGGGAAGTTTGGCAGTAGCTTTGGGGATGGCTATCGGCGGTTTATTGAATGCTAAAAAAGTTGCCGAAACCATGAGCAAAAAGCTGACAGCAATGAATACCGGTCAAGGGCTGGTGGCAAACTTAGTGACTGGATTTTTAGTTATTGTTGCCAGTCGTTATGGGCTTCCAGTTTCTACTACCCATGTTTCGGTAGGTTCAATTTTTGGTGTTGGATTGATTTCAAAAAAAGCTAATGTGCGCGTTTTCTATCAGATTCTACTATCATGGATTTTGACCTTGCCAATTGCTGCTACAATCAGTGGCTGCGCTTACTGGGTGTTGCATCGCTAAGAGAATTAATAGTTAGTCCTAGAATAGAAAGAGTTCGCAGTTGATTTGGGATTGCCATCAAAGGATAACCTTACCAAATCTAACGGTAAAAACAAGAAATCGCGCCGGGAGTTTTTGAATAAAAATTTAAGGGTAATTTATGGTTAAAAATTCTCCGATCGCGCCGCCTGTTGCAGATAAATCGATCGCTGCTGGCTTTCACGCTCTTTCCGATCCTTTGCGGCTTCAGATTTTGGAGTTGCTGCGGGAACAGGAGTTGTGCGTGTGCGATTTGTGCGATCGACTTTCTGTTCCTCAGTCTAAACTCTCTTTTCACCTCAAAGCCTTGAAGGATGCAGCTTTAGTCCGCAGCCGCCAAGAAGGACGCTGGATTTACTACAGCCTCAATTTGACCCAGTTTGTCGCCCTCGAACAGTACCTCGCCGAATACCGCCGCTTCAGCCAGATCCTGCCGGCGCGCCCCTGTTCCGACGCAGGTTAACCCATCAACATTTCTTAATCACTCAGATACTGATATCGCTTGTTTGATAATTGACATATCAAATTTTATTGATATGATGGGATGGAACAAATTAGTTGAGAGCGATGGATGCAACAGCTCATAGGTTAGGTTGTGCTCGGCCAGATTGCAGACGAGAGGCGATCGCCGAATTTATAGGTACATTTATTTTGGTTTTTGCTGGCACGGGCGCCGTGATGGTTAACAAAACTAGCGCTGGTTCCGTAACTCATTTAGGCGTTAGTTTTGTATTTGGTGCAGTAGTCTGTGCCCTGATTTACGCCCTAGGACACATCAGCGGTGCACACTTTAATCCGGCCGTAACTTTAGGGTTTTGGGCGAGCGGTTTTTTCCCAAAATACAAAGTTTTGCCTTACGTTTTAGCGCAGTGTGCAGGCGCGGTCGCAGCTTCTCAAGTGCTGCTAATTACTTTAGGTGACGTAGCAAATCTCGGTGCAACTATCCCTCTCAATGGTAATTGGTTGCAGTCTCTAATTTTAGAAACTGTTTTAACCTTTATCTTAATGTTTGTTATCCTCGGTTCGGGATTAGATAGACGCGCTCACATCGGCTTTGCCGGGATAGCAATTGGGTTAACTGTAGGATTAGAAGCTGCATTTATGGGACCGATTACCGGAGCGAGCATGAATCCGGCACGATCGCTCGGTCCTGCTTTAATTGGGGGTATTTGGAACCACCATTGGGTTTACTGGGTTGCCCCTATCTGGGGATCACAATTAGCAGTGGCAGTTTATCGAGAACTGTCTAACGGATTTCGGGATTTTAATTGAAAGTATCATGACAAATTTTACGCACAAACCGAGAATCCTGTTTTTATACGGCTCTTTGAGAGAGCGTTCTTACAGCCGCTTGTTGGCGGAAGAAGCGGCGAGAATTATTGAGGATTTTGGTGCAGAAATTAGGTTCTTTAATCCTCTAGAATTGCCGATTTACGGTAGCGTTCCCGATACTCATCCGAAGGTTCAAGAGTTGCGGGAATTAAGCCTGTGGTCGGAGGGTCAAGTGTGGTCTAGTCCAGAAATGCACGGCAATATTACCGGCATTATGAAAAATCAAATTGACTGGATTCCTTTAAGTATTGGGGCCGTCAGACCGACTCAAGGCAGAACTTTGGCGGTGATGCAAGTTAGCGGTGGTTCCCAGTCTTTTAATGCTGTCAATACTTTGAGAATTTTGGGCCGCTGGATGCGGATGTTTACGATTCCGAACCAGTCTTCGGTTGCGAAAGCTTATCAGGAATTTAATGAAAATGGGACGATGAAGGATTCACCTTATCGCGATCGCGCGATCGACGTGATGGAGGAACTGTACAAGTTTACCCTGCTGTTGCGGGAGCAAACGGACTATTTGACCGATCGCTACAGCGAACGCAAGGAACAAGCAGCTAAAGAGGCGATCGCCCTAGCAAATCGCGCCCTTGAATTACCGGGCGCTTAGAAACCGCCGACACCCCGACAACAACCCATAACCAACAACTAACAACTAACAACCAAAAAAAACCATGAAAAAAGTAATGTTTGTTTGCAAAAGAAACTCCTGCCGATCGCAAATGGCAGAAGGATTTGCTAAAACCATCGGAGTCGGCAAGATTGGAGTCACCAGTTCCGGTTTAGAATCAAGCAGAGTTCATCCGACAGCAATTCAAGTCATGTCAGAAATCGGCATTGATATCACAGATCAAACATCAAACCCCTTAAGCGAATTCAATGCAGAAGACTACGATGCAGTAATTTCTCTCTGCGGCTGCGGTGTGAATTTACCCGAAGCGTGGGTATTGCGAGAAGTGTTTGAAGATTGGCAACTCGACGACCCCGACGGACAACCCCTCGAAACTTTTCACCGCGTTCGAGATGAAATTAAAGCACGAGTTGAAACATTAGTTGACTCTCTAAAGTAAGATTAATAGTCCTACACGCACGAGTGGTCAGAAATCGGGTTTTTTTCTAAGAAGACGCTTTACATCCCGCAAAAACGGCACAAAACCCGGTTTCGTGGGTTTTGATGCGTCCAGAACTATTGGAATTAGTGCTAAATTATGAGAGGCGTTCCGCCGGAACGCCTCTACATTCGTTGCGAGCACAGACCAAAAGGTTAGCACATGATTCAGACAGCAGTCACGCCTTTCAAAAACAAAATTAACTCAGCTTTAACTAAAAAGCAGATTACAGTTTTACAAATTAATCTCGGCAAACGCTGCAACCTCGCTTGCACTCACTGCCACGTAGAAGCTAGCCCGAAACGAACAGAAGAACTTGCCCCGGAAATTTGCGACCAATTAATTGAAATTATTCGCCGCTTTCCTGAAATTAAAACTGTTGACCTCACCGGCGGTGCTCCCGAAATGCTTTACGGTTTTAAACCGCTAGCGGAAGCTGCCAGGGCGGCAGGTAAAGAGGTAATTGTTCGTTCTAATTTGACGATTTACTTTGAAAAAGGTTTTGAAGATATTCCCGAATATTGCGCGCAGCACCAACTCAGAATTGTGGCGTCGCTTCCCTGCTACCAAGCTGACAATGTGGACAAAATGCGCGGCAACGGTGTTTTTGACAGTTCGATTCGGGCGCTGCAAAAGCTAAATCAGTTGGGATACGGGAAAAACCCAAATTTAACTCTGGATTTGGTGTACAATCCACAAGTGCCGGCTACAGAAAAATTTTCGCTAACACCGGAACAAGGCAAGTTAGAGCAAGATTACAAGATTTATTTAGCCGAACATTTTGGGATTTGTTTTAATCAATTGTTCGCGATTACTAATTTGCCGGTGGGACGGACTAAGTTTCATTTGGAACATAAGAAACTGCACAAGCCTTATCTGGGGTTTTTGGAGGATAATTTTAATCCCGGTACTCTGGAACATTTAATGTGCCGCAACGAATTGTCGATCGACTATTTGGGCAATGTCTACGACTGCGATTTTAACCAAATGGAAAATCTGCCAGCGAAAACTGGCAGCGGGGAAAAGATAACTGTTGCTAAGTTGCTCGAATCTGGTAGTTTAGATGTGATTCAAGAGGTGCAAACTGCTGCTTATTGTTATGGATGTACGGCAGGTTGCGGTTCTAGCTGCGGCGGTACTTTGATTTAATTTAAGGGAAAAGTTGCGCTTTATTACAAAGTTTTTTAGCGCTAAAGCGCAACTACAAACCTTACGGTGTATGCAATGAATGAATGGAGAGTTTAGGTAATGAATGATTCGCGATCGCCCGGTGAAAATTCGCCGCCATCCAACAGGTGGAAGCTGATTTTAGGGATTGGTTTAGCTGTGGCTTTAATTGCAGCTACCAGGTTTTTTAACTTCCAAGGAATTCTGAAAAATGCCTTGGAGTCGATCGCGAGTCTCGGCCCTTGGGGCCCGGCAGCTTTTATTCTAATTTACATTGTAGCAACGGTTCTATTTATCCCCGGTTCTTTGCTGACTCTCGGTTCTGGGGTTTTGTTTGGAGTCGTTGGCGGTTCGGTTTGTGTTTCCATCGGCTCGATTTTAGGCGCAACTTGCGCTTTTTTGGTAGGGCGGTATTTAACTCGCGACTGGGTTTCCAAACAGATAGAGGGCAATCAAAAATTTAAGGCGATCGACTCCGCAGTTGCCTCTGAAGGATGGAAAATTGTGCTGCTGACGCGACTTTCTCCCATTTTTCCGTTTAATTTGCTTAACTATGCTTTTGGAGTCACGCAGGTATCTTTAAAAGATTATTTTTTGGCATCTTGGATCGGTATGATTCCTGGAACTGTGATGTATGTTTACATCGGTTCCCTGGCCGGGAGTTTGGCTGCACTCGGATCTAGCGGGCGATCGCGCACTAATGCTGAGTGGACTCTCTACGGCATTGGTTTGGTAGCAACGATCGCCCTCACCGTTTATGCAACCCGCTTGGCAAAAAAAGCTTTAGACGAAAAAATTTCCCCTTGAAACCACAGCGCAAATTAGTAAAATTGTCAATAAGTATTTACCTATACCTTATAATACATGGGTAATTTAAAAAACTCCGTGTTTTCTCTGTGTTATTTATAATTATTTTGTTATACAAACGAGATAGATATTAAAGATATCGTAAAGCAGTAACCTCAATTAGGTAAACCGAAGGTCAAAATATAAAGCTGATGCCAAAATAGAAGGCAAGCGTGCGATCGGAATAAGAATTGTTTGCAGTCAGGAATGCAAGTCATACCATTTTAAATGTGAGATTTGAGATTTGAGATTGGAATGACTGATGCCTACCAGGGTTGGGATCACCGGCCTACAGTTGCATTATTTTTCTGAAACTGGTCTCACGACTTGGCTGATATTAATTCTGCAGAATGACCATTACCGTTTGATGAATTTGATTCGGAGAGAACATTTGATGATGCAAAACCCAGCAAATCAAGCCGGATCTGTGTCTGCGCCGCCGCCACACCAAACAAAAAAGCTGCGCCACTTTTGGGACAACATCAGCAATTCTGCTCAATCGCAGTGGCAGCAAGCGCACAGTCTTTGGCAGCACAGACGGCAGCGCCGCCATTTGCTGACCCTGCTAATTCTGGGCACCACCGCTTTAACCATTAGCACAACTGCTTGCATCAGCTATTTTTTTGTACGCGGACTAATTCTTGACAATTTAAAGCAAATAGCACTATTAAAACTAGAAAAAGGCACCGATGAAATCGACCGCTGGCTCAGCAGCCGCAAAGCAGAAATAGAAACCATTGCTTACGATCCTACGGTTGGCACTCTCAATTGGCAATTAGTCGAGCCCCGGTTACAAGGAGAAATATACAGATTAAAAGAGTATTTCGTCCTGTCATTAACTCAACCCGACGGCTTATTTATCAACACTTTAGGCCACCGCGCGAACAGCAAAGACCGCCAACACTTTCAAAAAGCAATGGCCGGGCAGCTCAACGTTTCCGACCCGCTGATCGGCCGCAGTACAAAAGTTTCTACGATTATTATTTCAGCTCCTATTTGGGCCTTACCTCCTGCTCCCAATCAAGTAATTGGAGTCCTCTCAGGCAGCATTAAATTAGACCGAGTAACATCTGTCGCTAACAGCTTGCTGTACGGTTCCGACAGTTATGCTTTTGCGCTCAATTCACAAGGAGTGCCAATTGTTCATCCCAACAATAACTTAATCGGAAATATCGACCAGGAGGCGCCAAGCTTTTTACAGTCAAAAGACCCCGCTCTCTCCACAATTGCGCGGCAGATGATCGACCGCCAGACGAACATCAAACTGGTAAAAATAGATAACAAATGGGCGTATGTGGCCTATGCTCCACTCAAGGAAGTTAACTGGTCGATGGCTTTAGTAATTCCCCGTGAAAATATTGAATCCCAACTGCAAGCATTAAATTTGCTGACCTCCGTAGTCGCTGGACTGCTCATCCCGGCAATGCTAGCAGCAATTTGGCTAATTTACTCGTCCGAAAACAATCGCGCTCAAGCGGAGCGAGAAGCCATGCTCAACCGGATTGCTGGACGCATTCGCGCTTCCCTAGAATTAGACCAAATTGTGCAAAGTACAGTCGAAGAAATAGTAAGTTTGCTGCACCTAGAACTGGCGGCTTTTGGTTGGTACAAACCGCAAGAAAAAACGTTACAAATCCTGTGGGAATGTTGCCCATCTGATTCTCCGACACAAGGCATAAAGTTTGAGCCTTACTTTCTCGAAAATGTGTTAGTACGGAGTGGTCAAGGCGAACCAATTATTCTTTCGATGGACACTTGGGCGAAGGGTGTAACTCAACCGCCCGAACTTAAAGCTAATAGCTATTTAGCCGTACCTGTCCAGACTCAGAATCAACCGCAGGGTTATTTAATTTGTAGCCACGCTACTCATTGGCTTTGGAGCAGGGAGGAAATCCAACTGTTAAAAGCTGTAGCAGACCAATTGGCGATCGCAATTACTCAAGCTCACCTTTACAGTCAAACCCAAGACCAAGTAAAACTGCTTAATAGTGCCTTAAATGAACTGAAAAAAACTCAAACTCATTTAGTGCAGAACGAAAAAATGTCATCCCTCGGTCAAATGGTGGCTGGGATAGCGCACGAAATCAACAACCCCGTTAACTTCATTTCAGCTAATTTGCCTCATACCAGCAAATATACTAAAGATTTATTAGAGTTGGTGAGTTTATACAAAGAAGCCTTCCCAGAGGTTCCCCAGGAAATCGCAGATTTTAGCGAAGAAATCGAGTTAGAATTTATCGAGGAAGATTTGCCGCATATATTGAATTCTATGAAAATAGGAACCGAACGCATTCGCAGCATAGTTCTTTCTTTACGAAACTTTTCTCGCCTGGATGAATCTGACAAAAAGCTAGCGGACATTCACGAAGGTATAGAAAATACCTTGCTGCTGCTCTCCAACCGCATTAAAAATAGAATTTATATAGTCAAGAAATACGGAAAAGTGCCTTCAGTCGAGTGCTATCCCTCTCAGCTCAATCAGGTGTTTATGAACTTGCTGAGTAATGCGATCGATGCCTTGAACGAGATCGATCGCCTGGATAAAATTATTACTATTTCCACGGGAGTAGTTCGGGAACATGGCGCTAAATTTCTGAAAGTGGCGATCGCCGACAACGGCCCCGGCATTCCCGACAGCGTTAAAGACCAAATTTTTAACCCATTTTTTACTACTAAAGAGGTGGGCAAAGGCACGGGTTTGGGGTTGGCAATTAGCTACAAAATTGTAGTAGATGGACACGGCGGCAGCATCACAATTTCTCGACCTCCTGGCGGGGGTACGGAGTGTTTGGTAAAAATTCCTATTACTAACGAGAAGTAATACAATTTAAAATTTGAGATTTGAGATTTTCAAATGCCTGATAAAACAAGCTTTTTAAGCTGGTATATAGTTGCATTTTTTGGAAAAACTGGTATAAGAAGGAAGTGGAAAGGAAGCTCACGGATTTTGTAACGGAGGTAAGGGCTAGAAGGAAGAGGGAAGAGGGGCTAAACAGTTTTAATTAATCCTAAGTTGACGGCAGTTGGCTAAAATTAGAAGAGTTTTTGTTAAAGGTGTTTTATGGCTGTTGGCAAGGATACAATTTTCGAGCGCTTTTTGTCGCCCCTGGTTCGACTGGCTATCGACGAAGAAGCACTGAAACGACTATACGAAGGTATCGACTGGGAAACAGCGGGCGATCGCTACCGACAACCCGATTTAGTTTATCCCGAATATTACACCAGCCAAAACTTTCACGGCATTAAACGTGGCTACCTCAACCCCAGTGCCGCCGTTTCCTACGATCCCATCACGCAATATGTTTTGCCTCCCCATGAAACAGTCGTCAGGCAAGGCTTAATTGACGCTGTGCGGGTGAAACCGCGCCGAATTATCGATTTGGGATGCGGCACCGGTTCGACAACGCTCATGCTCAAGCAGGCTTTTCCCGCAGCGGAAGTTGTCGGGCTGGATTTGTCGCCTTATATGCTGGTAGTTGCCGACATGAAAGCGCAAAAAGCCGGCTTAAATATCCAGTGGTTGCACGGAAATGCCGAAAGCGTTGCTTTCCCCGATGCCAGCTTCGATTTAGTCGCAGCTTCCTTGCTATTTCACGAGACGCCACCTGCTGTATCGCGGGCAATTTTGCGAGAAAGCTTCCGACTGCTGAAGGTTGGGGGACAAGTGGCAATTTTGGACGGAAATCAAAAAACTTTGCGGCAAACAGAGTGGCTGACTGATATCTTTGAAGAGCCTTATATTAAGTCTTACGCGGCTGGCAGCCTCGATGCTTGGGCGGGGGCGGCTGGATTCGCGGCGGTGCAAACTCACGAACACTGGTGGGTGAATCAGGTGACGCAGGGCGTGAAACCTTTGCCTGGGGAAGATTTGGAACAGGCAAATGTGGCGAGGGGGTGGAATTGGGGCGATCGAACTCCTGATTTTGATGGCGATTTACCGGGCATTCCAGCTCCCGCTTGATTTACAGAATAACCACCGACTGGAAGTCGGGGCTACACAAATAAAGTCCGCCTTCGCGGACTGAATAATAACTAATAACTAATAACTAATAACTCCTAACTCCTAACTCCTAACTCCTAACTAATGACTCTAAAAGCTGTTTTATTTGATTTTAATGGCGTGATTGTTAATGACGAGCCGATTCACGAGAAAATCATCGCTCAATTGATGCTCGATGAAAATCTCCAGCTCAAACGTGGGGAGTTTCGAGAAGTTTGTTTGGGAAGGAGCGATCGCGCTTGCATTACCGAACTGCTCAAGCGCCGAGGACGATATCTAACAGAAACATATCTCGATCGACTGCTGCAGCGCAAGGCAGAAGCTTACAAAGCTCAAATAGATACTTTGGAGAAACTGCCGATTTATCCCGGTTTGGCAGAATTTATTGATAAAATTCGGGTTGCCGGACTGAAAATGGCCGTAGTTAGCGGGGCAATGCGATCGGATATAGAATTGGTGTTAGATCGGGCCGGTTTGGCAGCAAACTTTGAGTTAATTGTCGCAGGCGACGACTTGACGGCGAGCAAACCAGCACCGGATTGCTATTTATTGGCTGTGGAACTTCTCAACCAGAAATATCCCGACTTTAACCTGCAACCGATCGAGTGTTTGGCGGTGGAAGATACTTTTGCGGGGATTGAAGCAGCGAAAAAAGCGGGGATTCAGGTTGCGGGTGTGACTCACACTTACCCGTTTCACATGATCCAGCGCCAAGCTAATTGGACGGTGGACTATTTTGCTGATTTAGAGTTGGATAGAGTGGCGGCACTTTGCTCGATCGCCCCCACTGAGCCGGCCGCAGAAAACTCTTGACCTTTTTAGCAGTTACGTGGTAGTGTAAGTGACGGTCTGCGAACGTGAGAGCCAGCAAGACCTGTAAGCATTTTAGATTCGGCAATCCGGCATCTAAAATGCTAAATTAAAACTCAATCAGGGGAATTAGCTCAGTTGGTAGAGCGCTGCGATCGCACCGCAGAGGCCAGCGGTTCGAGTCCGCTATTCTCCATAAATCAGGGGCATTACTACAGGTGACGATCGTACTCAAAGCGAAGTGCGATCGTCACCTGCTTTGATACTCGCCTATGAGTGTGCGATCGACTCAGTTGCTGCCTAAGTTTTAGCATCAATAACCTGTGGAGAGCGAGAAACCCGCTTTCTATTTTGTGCGATCGACCCGGTTGCTGCCTAACTGGTAGCATCAATAAGATAATTTATGTAAAGAAACCGAGTTTCTAATTACAGACTAATTGCTGAAAAGACGTATTTTGGTGTCTAAACCCGGTTTCCCAAAAAAATCCGGTAAGCCCGTGATCCCCACCCTGATGTCATCAGTCAATCTAAAATCTAACAAGGTATCACTCCGGTTTCGGCCGCAGTTGCCCTCAATCCCCACAAAACATTCATTTTCTCAAAAACAATAAGTTTTGTAGCTAAAAATACAACAGTCTGCTGAAGCGAGTCTTAATATCAAGTCGCTATGTGTTATTATTCTCAATCATCTGACTCATCTATTCAAGAGTAACAAGAAAAAATGACAAAGCGATTCGATCGGCGGAAATTTATTTTATACAGTTCTGCTACCCTAACATCAAGTTTATTTCTCAAAGCTTGTAGAACTCCAACTCCAACAGCAACTCCCGCCGCTTCTCCCACATCAACAGGAACTACACCAGCAGCAGCCGGGGGCGGAAACACGATCAAAGTAGGAATTTTACATTCCTTGAGCGGCACGATGTCAATCAGCGAAAAAAGCGTTGTCGATGCCGAACAATTAGCGATCGAAGAAATTAATAAAGCTGGTGGCGTCCTCGGAAAACAAATCGAAGCAGTCGTAGAAGATGGGAACTCAGACTGGCCGACTTTTGCCGAAAAAGCCAAAAAATTGATCGACCAAGATAAAGTTGTGACCGTCTTCGGATGCTGGACTTCCGCTAGTCGCAAAGCAGTATTACCGGTATTTGAAGAAAAAAATCATATGCTCTGGTACCCCGTACAATACGAGGGTCAAGAGTGTTCCAAGAACATCTTTTATACCGGGGCGGCGCCGAACCAGCAAATCGAACCAGCAGTTGACTGGCTGCTAGAAAATAAAGGCAAAAAATTCTTCTTAGTCGGGTCTGACTACGTTTTCCCCCGCACGGCAAATACCATTATCAAAGCACAGCTAGCAGCCAAAGGCGGCGAATTAGTTGGGGAAGATTACATTCCTTTGGGCGGGACAGAAGTCACGCCAATTATTACTAAAATTAAGGCAGCTTTGCCAGACGGCGGCGTCATTTTCAATTCCCTCAACGGCGACAGTAACGTAGCATTTTTCAAACAGTTGCAGGGTGCAGGTTTGGGCGCGGACAAATATCCGTCAATGTCCGTCAGTATTGCTGAAGAAGAAGTAAAGGCGATCGGCGTAGAATATCTTAAAGGCCATTATGCCGCCTGGAATTACTTCATGACTGTGGAATCTCCGGCTAATACAAAATTTGTGCAAGCTTTCAAAGCAAAATACGGCAACGATAGAGTGACTAACGACCCGATGGAAGCAGCTTATATTATGGTTTACCTGTGGAAGCAAGCCGTCGAAAAAGCAGGGACAGCCGACGATTTGGAAAAAGTGCGGGCAGCAGCTTTGGGTCAAACCTTTGACGCACCGGGGGGCACAGTAACGATGGATGTTAACCATCACCTTTCTAAATTTGTGCGCTTGGGCGAAGTGAGAGACGACGGTTTATTTAACATCGCTTTTGCTACACCAGAAGCAGTGAAGCCGGTACCTTGGAATCAATTTGTCGCTGAAACAAAAGGCTTTGCTTGCGATTGGTCAGACCCCGCAAAAGGTGGCAAATTCAAAGCTTGATAAGTAGGTAATACCAATTTTTTTAACGTTGGCAACGTATCTTCGATCCCCCCTAGCCCCCCTTAATAAGGGGGGGACAAGAGCGTTCTTGCGTCACCCCCTACTCCCCTTAATCAGGGGGAACTGGAGTCTTCAAAGTCCCCCTAACTAAGGGAGATTTAGGGGTATCGAGAGACTCACTCTAAGCATAATTTATAGAAAACTTGACGCTTAAGTTGACACCAACGGGGTAAAATCCGCCCCTAATTATCCGCGAACAAAGTTAACAGACTTGATGCAGGAGTAACAAAATTGGCGATATTAGATGGTTTATTTAACGGCATTAGCATCGGCGCAGTTTTACTAATTGCAGCCCTGGGATTAGCGATTATTTTCGGGCTGATGGGCGTGATTAATATGGCTCATGGCGAGTTGATGATGCTGGGGGCTTATACAACTTTCGTGGTGCAAAATGTCTTCAAAGGTATCGGAGGATTTGCTTTTGAAACCTATATTTTATTTGCAATTCCCCTAGCTTTTTTAGTAGCTGCATTGGTAGGATTGATTCTCGAACGCGGAGTGATTCGCTATCTTTACGGGCGGCCGCTAGAAACTCTGCTGGCAACTTGGGGTGTAAGTTTAATTTTGCAGCAGTTTGTCCGCAGCGTTAGTTGGGTGCTGGTAATTGGGATTGCGGTGTTTTGTTTGCTTTTTTTTGGCGGTTTGCGGTTGCTGAAATCGCGCCTGGATTTCGATCGCATTCGCAGCAAAATTATCGCCCTAATTTTGCCTTTATCTTTGGGTATTTCCTGGGCGGTGAGCGCTTTTTTAGGGCAAACTTACAAACTGGCAGTAACTCAACCTTGGTTTGGCGCTCAAAACGTGGATGTAACTGCACCGCAATGGTTGCGGGGTGGCATACCGCTGGGAAATTTTCAGTTGCCCTACGCCCGAATTTTTATTATTGTCCTTACCGGAATTTGTTTGGCGGGAATTTACCTATTTTTGCAAAAGTCTGTGTGGGGATTGCGGATTAGATCCGTGACACAAAATCGCAGCATGAGTGCGTGTTTGGGAATTCCTACCGAACAAGTAGACGCGCTGACTTTTGCTTTGGGTTCGGGGTTGGCAGGTGTCGCTGGGTGCGCGATTAGTTTGATTGGTTCGGTAGGGTCAAATACCGGACAAAATTATATAGTCGATACGTTTATGGTGGTGGTTGTGGGCGGTGTCGGCAAGATTGTGGGGAGTGTAGTTGCTGCGATCGCGATCGGCACTGCAAATTACCTGATTGGTTCGGGAACATTAGCAATAATGTTCGCTCCCGTCAAGCCTTTAGCCGACTTCTTCACATTTTTCGCCACAACCAGCATGGCAAAAGTAATGGTATTCGCCTTAATTATGGCTTTTCTGCAAGTGAAGCCGGGAGGGATTTTCCCGCAAAAAGGGCGGACGGTAGAAAATTAAAAATTACAACTGCGAGTGTAGCGAAAAATGCAGAACAAACATCAAAAACCCTGGCTAAAAGAAGCGGCAATTGTCAGCGCGATCGCCCTCACATTCATCTTACTGATCCCAGGAATACTCCCCGATGTTCGGCTCAATCAATTGGGGCGATTTTTAGCACTAGCAATTGCCGCCCTCGGCATAGACTTGATTTGGGGATACACGGGTTTACTTAGTTTAGGGCATGGGGTGTTTTTTGCGATCGGCGGTTACGCTTTCGCCATGTACCTAAAATTGCAAATTCCCCCAACCGCCAGCAGTCAATTGCCAGAATTTATGAACCTCTACGGCGTTACCGAACTCCCCTGGTTTTGGCAACCATTTTATTCATTTCCTTTCTCAGCATTAGCAGTAGTTCTCATCCCCGCCATCTTGGGCGCACTTTTAGGTTATTTAGTCTTCCGCAATCGAATTCGAGGCGTTTACTTTTCAATTCTCACTCAAGCAGCAACCATTGTATTTTTCAACTTCTTTAACGGCCAGCAAAAACTGATTAACGGCACCAACGGACTCACCGACTTTAAAACCCTGTTCGGAGCCACAGTAAATGACCGAGATACTCAATATATTTTCTACATTCTCACCATACTCTTTCTAGCAGCAACTTACGCCCTCTGCCGATGGCTGACCAGCGGGCGTTTCGGCCGCCTGCTAGTAGCCATTCGCGACGACGAAGTGCGCCTGCGTTTCTCAGGTTACAATCCCACAGGATATAAAGTTTTAGTCTTTGCAATTTCCGCCGGTTTAGCCGGGATTGCAGGCGCATTATTTACCGTACAAACCGGAATCATTTCGCCAAAAGCAATGGATATTGCCTTTTCAATTGAAATGGTAATCTGGGTCGCAGTGGGAGGTCGCGCCACATTATCTGGAGCAATATTAGGAGCGCTGCTAGTCAACTTTGGCAAGAGTTTCTTGAGCGAACAATTTCCAGAAGTGTGGCTATTTTTCCAAGGCGCGCTATTCTTAATAGTAGTAACCGTCCTGCCCGACGGCATAGTCGGATGGCTGCAAGATCAAAGTTTCGACCAAATCCGCGCCCTGTTCAGAAAACCTAAGTACGTATCTACTTACCCCAGCCTGGAACAAGACCCCCAAGTGCAGCTCGAAAAAGAAGAACTTGAACATTGAGTGCAAAAAGATTGTGTAATTTATAAGTAGGCTGACATAAATAAATGTCACCTGCAACAGACAAACAAAGCAATCGCCATAGACTTGGCAAACGCTGCGTTTCTCTCTATCTGAGGAAACGTAATATATATGTCCACCTACTTAGATATCCGTAGCAAGTAGCTTCGTTCTTTAACTTGAGGGGCAACATATGGCAGATATTATTGACTACAAAATTTACGGCGACGATTTGCAACTCATCGAGATTGAACTCGACCCCAAAGAAGGCGTCAGGGCTGAAGCTGGAACCATGACATACATGGAAGGCGACATCCAAATGCAAACATCCACAGGCGGCGGCTTATTTCAAGGTTTCAAACGGATGCTGACAGGAGCTGGTTTTTTCATTACCACCTTTGTCAACGCCGGAAATCGCAAGGCCCGCGTCGCTTTTGCCGCCCCCTATCCGGGTAAAGTAATTCCTCTAGATTTAGGCAAACTTGGCGGTAAGTTTTTGTGTCAAAAAGACTCATTTCTCTGTGCGGCCAACGGCATTGAAATTGAGGTAGCATTCACCAAGCGACTCGGTGCCGGTTTCTTTGGCGGAGAAGGTTTTATTCTGCAAAAATTGCAGGGTGACGGGCTAGCTTTTGTTCATGCGGGAGGAACAATAGTTGAGAAAAATTTAGGAGTTGGCGAAGTGTTGCGAGTAGACACCGGCTGTTTAGTAGCTTTTGCAGCGAGTGTAGATTACGATATTCAGTTTGTTGGCGGGTTTAAGAATGCTTTGTTTGGAGGTGAAGGCTTGTTTTTGGCAAAGATGACTGGGCCGGGAAAAGTATATGTGCAAAGTTTGCCACTCTCGAAGTTAGCTGAACGGATTTTAGCTGCTGCTCCACCTCCTATTTCGAGCAGTTCTAGCAGTTTTAGTTGAGAGTAAAATAACCATTTATGTGCTTGTGTAGGGTGCGTCAGCCAGCAGATTTTCCGGCTTACCCAGAGACTGTTAACTGACGCACCTTCTCAGAGAAAATCAGCGCTGTCAGGTGCGTCAGCCAGCAGATTTTCCGCCTTACCCAGAGACTGTTAACTGACGCACCCTACCTGGAAAAATCAGCTATGAATGGCAAAGTATTAGAAATAGAAAACTTGACTGTTAGTTTTGATGGTTTTAAAGCCATTAACGGTTTAAATTTCAGCATGGATGCGGGCGAACTACGAGTTATTATTGGGCCCAATGGTGCGGGCAAAACAACTTTTCTCGATTCGATTACCGGGAAAGTGCAGCCGACAGAGGGCCGGGTGTTATTTAAGGGACAGAATTTACGCAAGTTGTCCGAAGATAGGATTTCGCGCTTGGGAATTGGTCGCAAGTTTCAGACGCCGCGAGTTTACTTGAATTTAACGCCACGCGAAAATTTGGAATTGTCTTGCAGCCGCCATAAAAATGTTTTTTCGACTTTGTTCAAGCCTGCTTCTGCTGCTGAAAAACGCACGGTTTCCGGTTTGTTAGAAACAATTGGTTTAGTTGCTAAAGCTGATATTTCGGCTGGTTTGCTTTCTCACGGGGAAAAGCAATGGTTGGAAATTGGAATGTTGGTGGCTCAATCTCCTGATTTGTTGTTGGTAGATGAACCTGTGGCGGGTTTGACGGATGAGGAAACGATGTTAACTGGTGAGTTGCTAATTTCGCTAGCGGAAAGTCATTCGGTGTTGGTAATTGAACACGATATGGAGTTTGTGCGGCAAATTGCGCGGCAGGTTACGGTGTTGCATCAGGGTGCGGTTTTGTGTGAGGGAACTATGGATGAGGTGCAAAATGACGATCGGGTAATTGAGGTATATTTGGGAAAACCGGAAGAGTAAGAAAAAGGAAGAAGCAAGAAGGAAGAAGGAAAAAGGAAGAAGTTATTTGTTAGTTGCTACCAATTTCCATGCCCAATTACCAATTAAAAACTATGCTACAAGTCTCTAATTTGAATGTTTATTACGGCGAAAGTCACATTTTGCGCGATGTCGATTTAAGCGTCATGGCGGGGCAAATGGTTTGCTTAATCGGCCGCAATGGTGTGGGCAAAACTACTATGCTAAAAACGATTATGGGGTTGCTGCAACCGCGCAGCGGCACTATTGCTTTTGGCGGAGAATCTATTGCTTCTAAGTTGACTCACCAGCGGGCTAGATTAGGCATTGGTTATGTGCCTCAAGGGCGCGAAATCATTCCACGTTTGACGGTGAAGGAAAATCTATTGTTAGGTTTGGAAGCGAAACCAACCAAAATCAAAAATCCTGAAGTACCTGATGAAATTTATGAGTTATTTCCGGTTTTGAAAACTATGCTCGATCGCCTGGGAGGTGATTTGAGCGGAGGACAGCAGCAGCAGTTAGCTATTGCTAGGGCTTTGATGGGTGAGCCGCAGTTGCTGGTTTTGGATGAACCTACGGAGGGGATTCAACCATCCATTATTTTAGATATTGAAGCTGCGGTGCGCCGCGTGGTTGCGACTAGGGGAATTTCTGTTTTGTTGGTGGAGCAACATTTGCATTTTGTGAGGCAAGCTGACTGGTATTATGCTATGCAAAAAGGCGGAATTGTGGCTTCGGGAAGCACTAGCGAGTTAAGTGATGAGGTGATTCAGAGGTTTTTGGCTGTTTGAATAGAATTGAAGGAAGGCACGACACGGATTTTGACGATGACAGCGATCGCCTCAAAGAGCAAGAAGGGCAAGCGTTTAGATTTGAAAAATGGCTTATTCGTCTGGGTTCGCTTGGTATTCTGCGATCGCAGTTTGGATTTCCTCGGCGGACACATTTGCTTGTTCTGATTTCGAGTAAATCAGGTGTAAAACAACTTGAGTCGGTGATTCAACTTGATAAATCAAGCGATAACCGCCGCTCTTACCAACTTGGGAATCACTGTTTTTAGCCCGGACTTTGTAAACGGTGTATTGAGTCCCTGTAATCTGGTCTCCTATGAAGTTTCCTTGGATAAGCTCATCAAGGACTGGCTGAATATCGGTTTGAATTTGGCGATA
Organism: Microcoleus sp. B3-D7; assembly: GCF_036705305.1. Taxonomy (NCBI): domain Bacteria; kingdom Bacillati; phylum Cyanobacteriota; class Cyanophyceae; order Oscillatoriales; family Microcoleaceae; genus Microcoleus; species Microcoleus sp. B3-D7. Next base: position 281,986 of record NZ_JAUBUE010000001.1, read on the forward strand.
CTTTTTAGCGAGTCCTTTGAGGCGACGTTTGAAGAGTACCGTGAATGTGACTTGGACTGACATATCAGACATTGATACCGTCCCAGAGTTCCGATATGGGAAAGGTTTGTCCCGCTTTGGCTTGGTGGAGGGAGGCTTTCAGATCGGCGAGGATTTGCTCGTTGGAGTCGGTATCTGAGTCAAAATCTGAGTCGAAGTCTGGGGCGATCGCGGATTGTGTCCGACTGGTCAAAAATTCCAGAAATGCCAGCGTTTGCTCTAAAAGTGGCTCAGGAGTCCGTTCGATCGCTTCGAGAAGGCGTTGTTTAATCGGCGACATAAGACTACCTCTATTATTATTGATTTTTTCGACCGTCTGGCATTGTGGTGCCGGCCATACTTGCTCGATCGATACTAGCGCCATCTATATTAGCATTGCGGAGGTTGGCATCGGAAAGATTGGCATCTCTCAAGTCGGAAAATCGTAGGTCTGCACCGTCTAGATTTGTCTTTGTCAAGTTAGCTTTTCTGAGGTTAGCGTTGCTGATTCTCGCTCCTACTAATTCGGCTCCGCTTAAGTTTGTGCGAGCTAGATTGGTGTTGACAAAATCTGAGATCTCGAAGCGACTACCGCTGAGGTTGGCATCTGATAAATCTGCTCCTGTAAGGATGGGATTTTTTAAGTTAATGTTAACTAATTTTACGGCTCGGAGGTCGCAGCGGGAGCAGCTTTGAGTTAGCAGCAACGTTTCGACGTTGGCGTTGATTTCGTCGATTTGTTGCTGGGAGAAATTTTCGGCAAATTCTGGGGAGACGTAGCCGAGGTTTTTGGGGTCGGGTGGTTTTGGTTGGGGTGTTTGTATTGGGGGTGTTTGGATTTGTTGGGGTGTTTGGATTGGTTGGGGTGTTTGTGGTTGGGGTGTTTGTGGTTGGGGTGTTGGGATTGGTTGGGGTGTTGGGATTGTTTGGGGTGTTGGGATTGGTTGGGGTGTTGGGATTGGTTGGGGTGTTTCTATTTGCCCGATCGCACTTAGTTGCAGCCCCACCTTCGGCAGTTCGAGAGTTGCTGCAAAAATTAGTAGGGCGATCGACATTATGGTGAGTTTTTTCATAAATCTATAACTTTTTGTTTGCGAAAATACCATTTATATGGTATAATACCTCGAAAAGTGAACACCCTACATTTCGCTAAATAAATCAAAATTTAGATAAAAAACTTCGGAACCATCAGGTGCGCGAATTAACTTTTGTATTACCGGAGGCAGTTGTTGTTGACGGTACAATTCGGGAATCTCGCAGAAGCTTTCTTCGGTAATTTCCAAAATTTTTGGCATCTCAGGAAGGGGAATCCCTAACCGATCGCTTTTATTTAAGGTACAAATAACCAGGTATTTGCAGTCAGCCATGCTCGGACTGCTGGGAAATATTTTGGATAAATTAATTATGGTAATCAGTTCTTCTTGATGCCGCAGTAGACTATTACCGTTCGGTAAAAGACCGTAGGCCTTAAAGTTTTTAACAATGCGCTCCACTCGTTCGATAGGAACAGCATAGTAAATATTTCCCAGTTCAAAGGAAACAAATTTTTTAGGGGCAATTCTAACAGTGGCTTGTTTCTTGCTCCGAAAGCGGCGATTGTAATTGGCGTGAGTCATTCGATTTTAGATTTTAGATTAAGGATTATTGGATTTTAGATTTTAGATTGAGGATTTTAGATTTTAGATTATTCGATTTTAGTAGGTGAGTCGGGTGCGTAGTTCCCACTCTTATTTGCGTATTCAATTACTTTTGACCTAAGTTTTGTTTGACATTAGGGATTATTTGATGGAAATTTGAGATTATGGATTAAATTATTGATTGGTGGATTAATTTGGGAATAGCTTGTAAAAGTTGGGCTTCGCTGTAAGGTTTGGTGAAGTATTGATTGGCGCCTAATTCCATTGCCATTTGCCGATGTTTTTCCCCGCTACGGGATGTCAGCATGGCTACGGGAATCTTAGCAAACCGTTCGGTCGATCTGATCGATCGCAACAATTCAAATCCATCCATCCGAGGCATTTCAATATCCACGATCGCCAAACTGCAATCAAGACCATTTTGCAACTTTTCCAGGGCATCCACACCGTCTTTAGCCTGTACCACCTGGTAGCGAGCACGAGTCAGCGTCATAGACAGCAACTGGCGAATTGTATAGGAATCATCCACTACTAAAATCTGCGGTGACTTACTCGAACTCGGCGTTATCTCCTGCACTTTACCGGAGACAGCGGCGATCGAACTATTTACCCCAGGTTGGCCCACCAAATCGTCCACATCCAGAATATTCACCACGCGCCCGTCCCCCAAAATCGTAGTCCCCAAAACGCCGCGAGGCTTGGATAGAGGCGGTGGCAAAGGTTTAACCACTATTTCCTGCTGACCGATCAGCCGTTCTACGGCCACCGCCAGCATTCCTTCGGTAGAAGCCAAAACCAGGACGGGAATTTCGTCTTGGGTCAAAGGGTCAGGAGAGGGGGCATCCGGCCCGACGACGCTATATTCGAGCAAATCTTGCATCCTCACCAAACGAATAAATTCCTCCCGCCACCACAGCATTGGCTGATTGCCGGCAATGTGAACTTCCGAGGCTTTAATGTGCAGAATTTCCTCGACTGCATCCAGCGGCACTGCTATTTTATTGTGATCGGTCTTCACCATCAAAGCATCAGTAATCGACAGCAGCAGTGGCAGTTTAATAATAAAACTCGTACCTTTTCCCAGGCGAGAGTCTACCTTCACCGTCCCCCGCACAGTCCGCAAATTTGTTCGCACCACGTCGAGCCCGACTCCCCGCCCCGAAAGGTCGCTGACCCCTTCTGCAGTGCTGAAACCCGGCCAAAACAGAAAATCGTAGAGTTCGGCAATGGAAAATTCTTGAGCTTGTTCCTCCGTCGCCAAACCCTTTGTGACAACTTTACGGCGAATCATTTCCGGGTCAATGCCTTTGCCGTCATCGGCGACAGTAATAATCGTTTGGCCGCCTTGGTGGCGGGCTTCTATTTCAATTTGACCGCTGGCGGGCTTGCCACTTGCTTTCCGAACTTCGGGCATTTCGATACCGTGGTCGAAAGCGTTTCTCACTAAGTGTATTAAGGGATCGCGCAAAGCGTCGAGCAAACTTTCGTCAATTTTGGTATCTCTTCCCACTAGCAGCAGGTTGACATCTTTATCGTATGTGAGACACATCTCCCGGAGTGCTCTGGGCAAGTGATCGACGGCGCGACTGAAACTCACGACTCGCAACTGCATGACGCGGCTGCGTAGTTGTTCGGTAATGCGGCGCAGTTGGTCGGTACTGCGCTCGAATTTCATCGCTAAGGTGTCTAATTTGGTGGCGGAGTGAGAAATTGCTTGGGCAGTTTCGATGACTTCTGCGGCTGTCGAGTGGAACTCTGTATAACGATCCATCTCTAAGATATCGAAGTGAGCATGAACCGGAGAGGATTTGCCGTTAGCAATCATGGGGAATTCAGTTTCTGCTGCTGCAAGTTTTCCCAATCCAGAGTTCCCGTTTCCCCCTCTCCACTCTGCAAAAGTCAGTCTGTCGTATTCTTCTCGCAACTGACCGCCGAATTGGTTTAAATCTACGATATTGCGGCGGATACGCTTGACTTCGCCACGCAGTTCGGATTCTTGAAGTTCTAAATTTGTACGGTTGATGACTAATTCTCCGACTAGATTCACTAATTCTGTCAAGCGTTCCAAGTCTACCCGGATGGTCGGTCTTTGCGGGTTGGAGACTGTGAGAGTCGGGGAGTCGGGGAGAGTCGGGGAGGGAGAGGGAGAGTCGGGGAGGGAGAGGGAGGGGGAGGGGGAGATTTCCGGGGATGGCGGGGAGTCGGAGAGTGGGGGGGAGTCGGGGGGAGTCGGGGAGGGGGAGATGTCGGGGATGTCGATCGCCCTTCCTTCCAATATTTGTTGGCGTGCGGTTTGCAAGTTTTGGGCGATCGCCCAACCCTCGGATTGCAACCGTTGTAGAGTCAAGTCGGGAGAGTCGATCAAAGCGCTGAGGGCTGCGGCGATTTTCCCAAAATCCGGCAATAGCAGCATTCCAGCCAAACCGGAGAGTTGGTAGTAAATCTGGTTGAGGGCGGTGACGCTTTTTGCCAAATCTGCCTCGGAAGCTTGGGAAAGCTCGGTTTCTAGGCGATTGAAGAGTGCCGGCACTTGCTGTTCAAAAATCAGTTTCAGGGTGTCGGGGGCGGGCGATTGGCTGGCTGCGGGGACTGGCGGCTGTTCTGACTTGCCGTACTTGGCCTGGAACTGGGCGAAAATTTGGGCGATCGCCTCCAAGTTTTCCGTTTGATCCGGAGTTGTGACATCGGAGTGTTGAACTGATTCGATCGTAATTTTTTTGAGAGCATCCACCCCCTGCAGCAAAACACTCACAGTAGTCGGTTCCAGAGCCGACAAGTCTGTGCGATCGCGCAAAATGACAAAACAGTCCTCCAGCGTGTGAGCCGCCGCCGATACGTTTTGAAAGCCCAACATCGAACCCGCACCTTTAATCGAGTGCGCCGCCCGAAACATTTCTTTAACTGCCGCTTGTCGCTCTTTCAAACCCGCAGCTTCCATCGCCAGCAGATTCGTCTCCATTGACTGGAGAAACTCTTCGCATTCTGCGGTAAAAGCATCTATTAATTCGTTTAAATCGTCATCATTCATATTAGTCTGTTGTCTGTTGTCTGTTGACTGTTAACTGTTGACTGTTAACTGTTGGCAGTTTTTTTATATATGATGTCCCGTTATTTCACTGTAATTGTTATCGGGGCGGGTTCACGATTATCTATAACTTCGCATTCAGGATATTTCTCAACCCGCCCCGGCAACAACGATAGTTATTAGTGATTCGTATAACAGTCAACCGTCAACTGTTAACAGTCAACCGTCAACTGTTAACTGTTAACTGTTAACTGTTAACAGTCAACTGAACTAACTGCGGAAATTCGCCACAGACTTTTGCAATTGGCCCAAAGAACCAGACAGCTCGTCCAAAGATGCTTTGACATCCGCACCTTTTTGTGCAGTCGTATTCGCAATCTCGTTGACTTGCTGCATACTGTTAGCAATTCCCTCAGCCGAAACAGTTTGCTTGGCAGATGCGCTAGTAATATTCTGCACCAAAGCATTCATTTCTCGACTAACTTCGATGATGGCATTGAGGTGAGTTTTAGCTTCGCTTGCCAGCTTAGTGCCTTCCACTACCTCCAGCGTCCCGGATTCCATTGCCTTCATCACGCGGCTGATTTCTTCTTGAATTGTACCGACAATTTCGGAGATTTCCTCCGTAGCGCCGGCGGATCTTTCTGCTAATTTCCGCACTTCTTCGGCAACAACTGCAAAGCCTAAACCTTGTTCGCCGGCTCGCGCCGCCTCAATAGTAGCATTCAGAGCTAATAAATTAGTTTGCGAAGCAAGTTGAGAAATCGAAGTCACAATTTTGCCAATTTGCTGCGAAGATTCGCCCAAACGCTTCATCATTTTCGAGGTAGAGGCGATCGTCAACCGGAGCCCGTTAATGCCTTCGACAGCTCGATCGACCGCCATACCGCCGACTTCAGCCGTTTGAGAAGACTGCTGGGCCACTGTTTCTGCCCGCACCGAAACATCTCGCACGTCGCGGATCGAATTCACAATCCGCTCGATTTCGCGCATGATGGCAGATATTTTTGCTGCTTGAATTTCCGCCTGTTGGGTGAGTTGACTGGTATTGTTAATTGACTCGTCGGTAGCAGATGTTACCTGTTCCGCTAAAGTTTGAATTCCCGTTACCACTTTCCGCAGAGAACCGATTAAGAAGTTGAAAGAGTCGGCGACAGCACCTAAAACGTCGTTAGTCACTTCCGCCCTGACTGTCAAGTCGCCTTGAGCAGCCCCTTTAATTTCTCCCAACAATTTAAGGACTTGCTGCGTCAGAGAATCAGCTTCAGCTTTGCGTTCGGCGGCCAATTTTTCTAGTCGTTCTTCTGCTTCTTTGCGCTCGGTGATGTCAAAGCGGATGGCGATATATTTGACTATTGTGCCGCTGGTATCAAAAATGGGGGATATCGTCGAATATACCCAGTAAAACGAGCCATCTTTTCGTCGGTTTTTGATTTCCCCTTGCCACACCAAACCGCGAGAAAGTGTCACCCACATTTCTTCAAAAAATGATTTGGGATGGTAGCCGGAATTGATGAGGCGGTGGTTGCGGTGCAGGAGTTCTCCCATGCTGTAACCGGAGATTTCAATGAATCTGTCGTTGACGTAGGTAATCATGCCTTGGACATCAGTTTCGCTGACGATCGCCGATTCGTCTAGGGCATTTTGCCGAGTTTTTAGTTCTTGCAGCAAGCGTTCCTGTGTCTCGGCCAACTGCTGCATTCGCTCCTGGGATGCTCTTTGTTCGGTGACGTTGCGGCAAACGACTACGCCACCTTTAAGCGCCCCCGTTTCGTCTTTGAGCGGCCGGCCGTTAACTTTCACCCACAGGCCCTCTGGCTTGCCTGCGTGGCGGGTAAAAAGGTCTAGGTCGTCCACGGCTTCTCCTCGAACCGTGCGCGCTAAAGGTATGTCGGCTGGGGGATAGGGAGTTACGGTATCGGGCAAAAATAAACCGTATCTTGCTGACCATTCATTGGGAACAGCATCTGTCGCACCCATGCCAAACATATCTTCGGCGGCGGGGTTGAACAAAACAAAATTGCCTTTTTCGTCGGCAGCAATTATGCCGTCGCCAATGCTGTTTATTAGCAGTTGCAAGAGATTGCTTTGCTGGCGAAATTGCTCTTCGGAACTGGCTAATTGGGCTGTTGTTTTTTCCAGTTGCACCATCGCCTGTTTGCTTTCGGTAACGTCGCGAGCAACTGCATACATGAGCTGTTGTTCGGTTACAGGTCGCACTTTCCACGACAGCCACCTGTAGGAACCGTCTTTGCAGCGGTAGCGATTTTCATAAGACTTTATTTCGGCGCCGCTGGCTACTTTTTCCGCTTGTTCTATGGTTGATTCGCGATCGTCTGGATGGACTAAATCGATATAATAGTTGTCTTCAAGTTCATGCGCCTTGTAGCCGAGTGTTTTTTCCCAAGAGGGATTGATGCGCTTGAATTTGCCTTCAAAACCTATAGTACAAATCAAGTCTAGGGAAAGGGTAAAAAATCGATCGCGCTCTTCTTCTGCTTTTTTGCGATCGGTAATTTCGAGCGCCACACCGCCGACACCGATGGGTTTGCCGTCAGAGCCGGGTAAAGGAAAGTATGACGCCAGCCAATCTCGCATGACGCCCGGTTCGTTGAAGATTGATCCCGACACCTCAACGTTTAAAAGCGGTTGGTTGGTGACAAGAACTTGCTGCAACATCGGCTGTAAGGTATCGATCATTTCGGGTACAACTTCCCTCACAGTCTTGCCGAGGTGTTCGGCAACTGAGACGCCGATGGTTTCGGCTAATTTCTCGTTAACTTGGACGAAGCGCAACTGCTCGTCAAGAATAAACATTGAGGCCGGGGCGGCTTTGAAAAATGCGTCAAAGCGGGTTTGACGCACAACTAATTCTCGTTCTAGGGCTTTGCGATCGCTGATGTCGCGAGCTTCGGGAATCAGCAGCACGACTTTGCCGCTGTCGTCTACGATCGGCTTGAGGGAGAAGTCCACAGTCATCACAGCACCCCCAGCAACGAGCACGTCGGCTTCGTAGCGGACTACCTCGCCGGCGGCGGCTTTTGCGAGCGCAGCTTGCACTTTTTGCTTGGCTTCTGGGGAAATTTTCCACCACAAATTATCTACAAACTGCGTGCCTAGGAAGTCCTCGCGCTCCAGTCCGGCGACGGCGAGGGCTGTTTGGTTGACTTCCAAAACGGTTCCGTCTGGTTTGAGCAGCCCCACTAATTGGAACGATTGGTCAAAAATGGCTCGGAATAGTCTTTCGCGATCGCGCAGCATCTCTTCTGCGCGTTTGCGATCGCTGATGTCGCGACTAACTGTAGCTAGCCCCATAGGCTCGCCCGTTTCTGGGTTGTTGACGGTAAATAGGGTGAAGTCAACCGGAAAGTTTTCGCCGGTTTGAAAGTTCCGCAAGCGGAATTCGCCCTGCCAAAAACCGTCTCGCACAGTAGCCGGCAGGATTTCTTCTTTGAAAATATTAACGTCTTCTGCTGAGAAGAAGTCATAAACGCTTTTGCTTTTTACTTCTTCAATATTTGGCAATCCTGCTAGTTTCATTCCCGCGACATTCAGGTATGTTGCCTCTCCCTCCAGGGTAGCCGTGCCGATAAAATCCGAGCTACTTTCTACGAGCGAAATCAATCTTTGTTTTTCTATTTCGGCTTGCTTGCGAGCCGTGATGTCGTTGTTAGTTTCTAAAATAGCTTTGGGTTTACCCTGTTCGTCTCGCTGCAAATTCCAGCGGCTAAATACGGTAATTTTGGCATCATAATTTGTGGTGTGAATTACTTCTCCTTCCCAATAATCCTGATCTTCTAACTGTGCCGAAATAGCTGCGAAAGGCTGGGGAAAAATGGTGTGCAATAGAGTATGGGTGACTTTTCCCAAAGCTGCTTTTTTTGTCCAGCCGTACATCCGTTCGGCTCCCTGACTCCAATAATTAATCGTGCCGTCTATATCCCGAACGATTAAGGCGTCGCTGGCAAGGTCGAGCATTTGCAAGTTCTGCTGCAATGCTTCTTCTGCGCGCTTGCGTTCAGTAATGTTGCGGGCGATCGTTGAGACAAATTCAACTTCTGAATTCTCGGATTTGTGGGCAACAATTACTTGAGAAACTGGTATTTCTTCGCCGTCTAAACTCTGCCAAACTGTCTCGCCACTCCACGCCCCGTCTCGGCAAGCTGCGGGGATGCCGACTTTCACAATAGTGTCGATACTTTTGGGGGATGTCAGGTCAGAAATGCTGATTCCAGTTAAATCTGCGTCGTCGCCAACTCCCAACATTTCTCTGGCTGCGCGGTTGAGATAAATGGCGCGCTGTTGGGAGTCGGCGATGCCTACCCAGTCTGTTGTGGTTTCTAAAATTGCTTTGAACCGCAATAGTTCTTTTTCCGATTTGCGACGCTCTGTGATGTCGCGCGCCATGCCGAGCATTCCTAAAATATTGCCTTCTGCATCTTTGAGGGGCAATTTCTGGGTGTCGAAGCTGTGTACTTTGCCGTCGGCTAAGGTGGCTAAGTCGTTGGAACCGGGGGCGAGGTGGTTGCCGGCCCGGAAGTTTTGGATTTGGTTCTCGGAATCGGTTTGGGCGTGGAAGTTGGGGAAGATGCGATCAACCGATATGCCGATTTCTGCGTCGTCTTTGCCGATAATTTCTGCTTGAGTTTTGCCGAATGCGGCGGCGAAACCTGCATTGACTAGGGTGTAGCGCAAGTTTCGATCTTTGACGAAAATGCAGTCTGGCGTAGCGTCAATGACTGTACGCAGCAAGTTTTGGGAGCTTTCTGCTTTGGCGAGTGTGTGCCGCAGTTGTTCTTCCATTTCCACGCGATTGGTGATATCTCTAATCGCGCAAACGAGAAATTGTCTGCCGTCGGCATCTACAAAGGTAGATTTCTTGGCGGAGACAAAGCGGGTGTTTCCTGCTGGATCTGTGATGGTTTTTTGGATTTCGGTGCTGGTATTGGTCAAGAAAACTAATTCGTCTTTTTCTCGATATGTCTCTGCTTCCTCTTTGGGCAAAAACTGGTCGTAGGATTGGCCAATTAGTTCTTCTCTGCTATGACCTATGTATTGACAAAAGGCATCATTTAATATGATCCAACGGTGCTGTTGGTCTTTGACATAAATCGGGTCAGGGATGCTGTTGAGGATGTTGTTTAAGAATTGTTCTGAGGCTTTTAATTGCTCTTGTACTGCGGTGCGATCGCGAATTTCCTGTTCCATTTGTGCGTTAGTTTGCAGGAGCTGCTCGGTTCTTTCATTCACTCGCTGCTCTAGTTCTGCAGTTAGCTGCTGCAATGCGGCTTCTGCCTTTTTGCGCTGGGTAATATCGCGGCCTTCGGCGAGGATTTGAAATATTTCTCCTGTTGCATTTAACAGCGGCTTAAACGACACGTCCATTACTGTCACATGGTTATTGGGGCCGATGATTTCGTATTCTTCCCGGACAAAATTACCGGCCGAAACTTGTTGAATGTTCGCTTTTAGGCGCTGCTGGTTGGTTGGAGTTGAGGCCCACCAAGGTGTCAGCCAAAATTTCAGCCCCAGCACTTCTGATGCTGGGAAATCGCCCACTTCTAGCGCTGTCTGATTTGCTTCGAGCACAGTACCGTCTGGCTCCAATAATGTGATCGCTTGAAAAGCTTGGTCGAAGATTGCGTGAAATCGCTGGTTAGTTTCGCTCAGTGCTTGTTCTGTTTCTTTTTTAGCGTTAAGGATGCGGGTGGAACCTACTAAGAATCCGTAGCGGTTGGACAAACTCAAAAAAACGAGCGCCGCCATTACAGTGATCCAATCGAACACAGTTTGTGCCACTGGAGAGTGGGGCAGCCCTAGGTATTCGGCGGCGTGGCCGCTGTGGCCGAAAGCGCAGGTCCAAAATATGGCTGCTGTGGCTGTGGCGAAGATGTCCAACCCGAATTGACGGTTTCGCCACAAACCTAAGCTGATTATCCAGGCGATGGCAAAGTAACACACACAAATGATGCAATTAGCAGCTCCAGCTAGCACCGATTGGGAGAAGTCAGGCAACGTCAGGGTTAAAGTCGTTGCGATCAAGGTATAGAGAATTTTGATCATAAAATTAAGGATGGGCAAATCGGATGCGGGCGATCGTTAGTTAAAATTATTGATGGAAAGCAGTTGTAGACTTACCTGTATGGTTGCTTTTTACCAGCGTTCGGAATGGGCGATCGCTTCTACATCGACAATCATTAGCAAACGTCCTTCGGAATTGTACAGACCTTTTAAGAATGGAGCTAGGTCGGGACTGACATCTAGTGCTGAGACAATGCGATCGGGATTGAGAGGTAAAACTCCTTCGACGCGGGAGACGGCTAATCCCAGGCTGATTCTCGACAACAATCTCACGTCTCGTGGATCGGAGGCTTCTACAACTAAGATGCGGCTGTTTGGGTGGTGGATGTCAACCGACTCAATACCGACGAACAGTCCGAAGTCTGCTGCTGCTAAGATTTCGCCCCGCAAGTTGGTTAATCCCAGCAAAAATGGCAGGGTGTTGGGAACCAGGGAAATCGGTTGTTCCTTGAGGGAAAGGACTTCCCGCACTGCCTCTAAGTCTATGGCGAACAGACTGCCTCCTTGACCGAACAGGAGAAATTGCTTTGTTCCACTTGTCTGATTCCCCCCAGCGGGGGAAGCCGTTATTTTCATGGCTTATTTTTAGTTTATAGTGTAGCTTACAAATTAGAATTTTGCTTAGACCCTAAACTCGATCGCCGATCGAGTTTTTCAGGATAACTTTGGGTGCCTCAAATGTTTCCGTTAAATAAATCTCGGCTGGGCAAATAAGCAGATTTTTATCATTAAACATAAACTTTTATGGAATTCAAAAACCCAGTTTATTAAAAAAAAACGGGGTTTATCGGTATAATATTTTTGGGAAAGCTGGCGATCACTTTATATTCGGACTACGCCGAAAGCAGACGCTGCACTATGTGGACCAGTTGCTGAGGTTCAAAGGGTTTGCTAACGTAAGCGTCGGCGCCTAAATCAGTTCCCCAAGCTTTATCGATCTCGGTGTTTTTATGAGTACAAAATACTACGGGCAATTTTGCCGTTGCGCGATCGCCCCGCAATTCTCTGATCACTTCAAACCCGTTCATTCGTGGCATCACTACATCTAAAACGACCAAAGCCGGAGGAGTTTTGCGGATCATGGCGATCGCTTCTTCGCCGTCGCCTGCCCGGATCACATCCAGTCCGGCATCTTGAAGAATGCGACAGATGATTTCTAGTTCGGTCTTAACGTCGTCCACTACTAAAATTTTTGACATAATTCCACACTTCCTTGCTGTTGTTGACAGCGGACTACGTTTATTCAGAAGCTGGCGCGACCGGCGGCGATGGGACTATACCGCTTTGCGGACAAATTAATGTACTTCCAAATACAATATAGCCGATCGCATGGCTGAAGGTTAGCTGTCAGTGATTAAAAACGATAAAAATTTACTTTGCTAACGGAATCGGTCTGAATAAATTAATCGGTAAGTGGTAATTGATTATTGGTAATTCGCTGTGTTGAAACCAACAGCTATTATGAGAAAGAGCGACTGGGGTACCAAAGCGGGATTTTCTACGTACTTTTTTGAGATTTGTTCCCAATTGTCTAGTTCAGCGCATTGCCTAAGTCGTGCTGGTTAAGTTATTTCATTGGTTCAAATAACAGCCCTTGAAAAGTAGCTAGGGCGCAGTTAATACTGGTACTGATATAAAAATTTTAACTTAATATACAGCACTATATTGCTGAGTTGTCGCTATTATTGAATTAATAATTAATGCCCAAATTGAGGAAGGTAACAATGAAATTTAAATAATTTTATTGTCTGTAATTTATAATTTTGGGGGAAAATAAACTGACCGCGCTGCAGTCCCATTTTACCCAGTAGAGAAGTGTGGGTTTCACTAAAACTACTACCAGAAGGCGATCGCCATCCTTGAGCTTGATTGTGGACCCAGCCGAAAAGACTGCTGCAAGATGCGGTCAATCGATTTTAGGTTTTAGATTTTAGGTTTCAGAATTGAAGAAGCGCTCACACTGATAAATCCGGGGCGGGTGATGAGCAGTCGGAGCTTTTTTCTCGCTTCACGGATGAATCCGGGGGCCCCGGACGACATTGCTTGATTGTCAAATTACTCGGTGAGAGAGAGACGGCGATCGGCTATAATAAAGGGCTAGAGGAAAAGAACACCGAAAACCCGAAAATATGGTTGCCATCCAAAGAAATCTCAACATTGCCGCGCTAGAAGCAGAATACAGTCAAAAAACACCGCGAGACATTCTCAAATTTGCCCTAGAAAATTTTGACAATATCTCAATTTCTTTCAGCGGGGCTGAAGATGTAGTTCTGATCGATCTTGCCTCAAAAATTACCAAGAATTTCCGCGTTTTCACCCTAGACACCGGACGATTGCACTCGGAAACTTATCAATTTTTGGATCAAGTCAGAAAACATTACGGCATTAAATTAGAAGTAATGTTTCCCGATGCAGCAGAAGTACAAGCCCTAGTAGAAGAAAAGGGATTGTTTAGTTTTTATCAAGACGGTCACAAAGAATGCTGCGGCGTGCGGAAAGTCAAGCCGCTGCGCCGCAAACTGAATACTCTCGATGCTTGGATTACTGGTCAGCGGAAAGACCAAAGTCCCAGTACCCGCAACGGTATTCCGGTCATTGAAGTTGACACTGCATTCTCAACTCCTGACCATGAATTAATTAAATTCAACCCCTTAGCAAACTGGTCTTCAGCAGAGGTTTGGGAATACATTCGCGCTTTGGATGTGCCTTACAACAAGTTGCACGAACGGGGTTTTGTAAGTATTGGTTGCGAACCTTGTACGAAGCCGGTATTGCCGAACCAACACGAACGCGAAGGTCGCTGGTGGTGGGAAGAAGCGACCGTAAAAGAATGCGGTTTGCACGCTGGTAACGCACAAACATAGTAAATCACTTAAGGAGTAAGGTGCAGCGCACCAAACAAATAGTAGGGTGCGCTAGGCGCACCTTACCCAATAATAAATGCACTTCACAACATAAATCGTAGCCGAAGAATTCGCAATTAAAATAAACACAAATTAAGCTGAGCTTGCCCTTGAACTTTGATAGAACGATCGACATTTAGAATAAATGCTAGCGGAAGAATTCGCAATTAAAATAAACACAAATTAAGCTGAGTTTGCCATAGAGCTTTGATAGAATGATCGACATAGAATGATCGACATTCACAAAAGTTTTTAAAGTAGGTACTATATGCTCGCCTCAACTAGCGAATTGCTGAACACGGCTTTGAGAAATGGTTATGCGATCGGCGCTTTTAACGTCTACAACCTCGAAGGAGTAAAAGCCGTCATCAATGCGGCCGAAGCGCTGCACAGCCCTGCTATACTGCAACTTCACCCCAGCGCCCTCCAATACGGACAATCGCCTTTAGTCGCGCTGTGCATCAAAGCGGCCCGCGAATCTTTAGTGCCGATCGCAGTACACTTAGATCACAGCACCTCAGAAAAAGACATTCACCTCGCCCTAGCCGCTGGCATCAAATCAACTATGGCAGACGGTTCTTTTTTGCCATACGAACAAAACTTAATATTTAGCCGGGAAATGACTAAATTATGCCACGCTAACGGTGCGGCAGTTGAAGCAGAAATCGGCAGAATTAGTGGCAGGGAAGAAGGTTTGACAATCGATGAGAAAGCCGCAAGGATGACCGATCCCGTAGCAGCAGTAGAGTTTATCAAAGAAACTAAGGTGGATTTTTTGGCTGTAACAATTGGTAACGTTCACGGCAAATATCTAAGCGAACCGAAACTCGATTTTCCGCGTCTGGCAAAAATCCGGGCTGCTGTTTCAGTGCCGTTAGTGATGCACGGTGCTAGCGGTTTGCCGGACTCAATGATTCATCAATGTATTAAATTCGGAGTATCTAAATTTAATGTGAATACGGAAGTTCGCGAAGCTTATATGGAGGTGTTAAAAAGTAGCATTTCTGAGGCACATCCGGATTTGTTGGAAATAATGGAAAAAGCTATCGATGCCATGCGATGGGTCATTTCTGACAAACTGCAACTTTTCGGTTCTGTCGGTAAAGCTTATTTGCATCACTCTGTCGATACGGATGACTTGACCGCAAAGAGTACCAGCAACAAACAAACAAGTCGCAATCAATCAAGTTTGGATCAAATGTTAAAGCCTGTGTATAGTGAGGCCTTCAGTCTTATGTTGAAGTAAAAAAAAACTCCAGTCCTGACTGCGAACCAGTTTTTAGTCAGGACTTCAGTCCTCTCTAACTGTTTAAAAATTGATCGGGATCAATGCCAGATTCCCGCAGCCGCAGAATTAAAGACTGCAATTGAGCTTCCGTTTGTTGAGCCCTAGATTCTGCTGACTCGGCCCGCTGCCGTTGCTGTTCCGCTTCAGTCAGAATCCCCTTGCCATCAACATCATACCAGCGCAACCACAGTCGATCGATTTCCTGAAATTCGGCCACAAACCCAAGCCCAAACTTAGGTCAGCAATCCACACTCGCGACTAGGGCAATTCTAATTCTTGATAGTGTCCGCCCTTCAATTCAAACACTCGCAACCTGTTAGTATAGCGACTGAAAACTGCATAAACAGGAACCCGCAAAATTTGCTCGTAAACCTCCCATTTTCTAGGCGGTTTCTCCTTCGTCTCGGCCTCCAAAACTTGCCTGTTACCCGCAGCGTTTTCCGACTGAGGTGGCAACTTTTCCTCATCGGTATTGTCGCCTAAATCTTCTTTTTCTGTTCCCGGCGAAAGCAGTTCTACAATTACAAAAGGCTTCACGCCTTCGGGCCAAGTAACGTAACTCATCCGCAGTTCGGAGCGATCGTCAAGTCGGGGAACTCCCACAACTGCAAACCAATCCGGTCGCTTGTGCCACAGAGTGTGATTCACGTCATAATAAAGGTTCATGTCGGTGCCGCTAAATATCTCAGAAGCTGGATAATTCCGAGGTCGAAACGTCAGACTCAACAACTGCGGCTGCAAATCGTGAAATTCGTCCCGGAAACCAGGTTCCTCCGGGTCTTCGCTGGGTAAATCATACATTGTCGGCAGCGTTTCTCTGGGCGATCGCGGCGGATCGGTTTGCGACACAGGATATTTAAAAGGCAACATATAATATTGAGAAATGACTGCATTTATGCTAACATCATTTTAATACTTGCAGGACGAGCGCCAACACCCTGTAAAACGTTTATTTCAAACTTTTCTTCCTCTATTTGGTGAAGTAAATCTTACCTCTCAAATCTCAAATCGACTGAGCTGAAATTCTGCACTATGATCGACATTCCTCAACTGATTGCTCAAGAACTTTCCATTAATCTGTCTCAAGTCAATAATGCTCTGGAACTTTTCGCCGAGGGAGCAACTATTCCGTTTATTGCCCGCTACCGCAAAGAACGCACGGATTTGCTGAATGAAATTCAGTTGCGGGACATCTCCGATCGCTTCACGTATCTGACGGAAATTGAAGAGCGCAAAAAATCGATTTTAGAGACGATTAGCTCTCAGGGGAAACTCACGGAAGAGCTGCAAGCTAAAATCGAATCGTGTTTGCAAAAGAACGAACTCGAAGACCTTTATCTGCCTTACAAACCCAAGCGGCGGACGCGAGCCACAATTGCTAGGGAAAAAGGCTTGGAACCGCTGGCGAATTTTATCAAAGGTCTGAATTTACCGACGGCTAAACCAGCAGATTTTGAGGCGGAAGCATCTAAATATATTTCCGAAGAAAAGGGAGTGAAAACAGCAGAAGAAGCTCTCAAAGGTGCTGCGGATATTTTGGCGGAAGCGGTTTCTGAAAAAGCAGAATTGCGGGCTTATTTGCGAGAGTTTTTGATGAAAACAGGAGTTTTTGTCTCGAAAATTAAAGATGATTTCCCTGAAGGAAGCACTAAATTTGAAATGTACCGCAATTACCAAGTTGCAGCGAGAAGCGTTCAATCGCACAATATGTTAGCGCTGTTTCGGGGGGAAACGGAAGGGGTTTTAGATTTGGAACTGGCTTTTGATGAATCCGCAGTGATGGCTTATTTGGAAGCTCAGGAAATTAGAACTAGGATACCGGAAGTTAAAGAGTTTTATCGATCGACTTTGAAGGATGCCTTTAACCGACTGATGAAGACTTCGTTAATTACAGAAGTACGATCGCACAACAAAGCCGTCGCTGATATCGAGTCGATCGCCACTTTTGAAACCAACCTGCGCGAGTTGCTGCTGTCGGCGCCGGCGGGAATGAAACCGACACTGGCGATCGATCCGGGATTTCGCACGGGGTGCAAAGTTTCCGCCCTCGATGAAACCGGGCAATTTTTAGAATATCAAGCAATTTTTCCCCACCAAGCGGCCGCTCAGCGACAGCAAGCTGGTAAAATTGTCAAGCATTTAATTGAAAAATATAAAATTGAATTAATCGCGATCGGCAACGGTACAGCTTCCCGGGAAACAGACGAATTTGTTTCGGAAGTTTTGGCAGAAATTGACAGGAAACCGATTAAAGTCATGGTGAATGAATCCGGTGCATCGATTTATTCAGCAAGCGAAGTGGCGATCGCCGAATTTCCAGACCTCGACATCACCGTCCGCGGTGCAGTCAGCATCGGACGGCGCTTGCAAGACCCCCTCGCCGAACTCGTGAAAATCGACCCGAAATCAATAGGAGTCGGTCAATACCAGCACGACGTTGACCAAAAACTGCTCAAAAAGAAACTCGACGAAACAGTCGAAAGCTGCGTTAATTATGTGGGAGTTGACTTAAACACAGCCTCCAAAGAACTGCTGACATTTGTATCAGGAATGACGGCAACAGTTGCCAAAAATATCGTCAATTACCGCAACGAAAACGGCGCATTTAAAAATCGCCGTCAACTTCTGAAAGTTCCCAAACTCGGGCCAAAAGCTTTTGAACAAGCAGCCGGGTTTCTCCGCATTCGCGGCGGCGAAAACCCCCTGGACAATACAGCAGTTCATCCCGAAAGTTATCCTGTCGTGCAAGCGATCGCCAAGGATTTAGACTTGCCGCTGACAGGAATAACACAAATATCGGAAAAAATCAAGACTGTAAATATCAAGAAATATGTCACTGAAAAAGTGGGTGAACCAACACTTCGAGACATTATTTCCGAACTAGAAAAACCGGGAAGAGACCCGCGCGCCGAGTTTAAATATGCCACTTTCCAAGCAGGAATCAAAGAAATCTCCGACTTGCAAGTTGGGATGGAATTAGAAGGCATAATCACGAATGTAGCTAACTTTGGAGCCTTTGTTGATGTGGGAGTGCACCAAGATGGTTTGGTTCACGTTTCTCAATTAGCCGATCGCTTTGTAGATGACCCCAAACAGATTGTTAAAGTCGGACAAGTTGTGAAAGTGCGGGTTTTGGAGGTGAATGAGAAGTTAAAGCGGGTTAGTTTGACAATGAAGCTGCAAGAAAAACCGCAACCGCAAAATGGCAATAGCGCGAGGCTTCCGGCCCCGCGCCGACGTTGAAACTTTGGGGAAAGGTGAAAAAGGACGATCGAACCGCGAAGACGCGTTCGGCGAAGCCGTTCCCGTAGGGGAGGACGCGAAGGAAGAGAACAGAAGAAGAAGCTGGTAATTGCTATTTTTTCTTGCTGGTTTTCCAAGTGCCGCCGTAGAAGTACAAAGGATTGTTTTCACTTACCGATTCCCAACATTTAAGAGATAAAAATACGAACTTGCTCAAAATGTTGGGTGCGATCGCTCTCTCTAGGTAAACTCAAGTTAAAAAAACAGAGACAGTTCTTCTCAAACCGCTTTGTCCGTAAATCCTGTTAATGGCAGATACAAGGTAGTCATTACACATCAGTAACAATCAATTAGGGTGCGTCAGCTAGGATTATTTTGATTTCCAACTAATAATCTAACAACTGACGCACCCCCGCAAAAAACTGTGGGTTAAATTAATACTTTCCGTGCCAATTAAAAATCTCAAACCTGACGCACGCTACCACAAGAGTAAACATTGACCATCAAGTGAAACTTGATAAAATGCTCAGTAACCAGGTGGGTGTTGCAAGCTACCAACCACTTTGTCAATCTCAGTCGCGATCGCCAACAACTCCATTTCGCACCACCGCTTACCAACAATTTGCATTCCAATCGGTAAACCATTTTGAGTTTGCCCAATTGGAATTACCACAGCAGGATGTCCGCTAAGATTAGAAGGCATGGTGTAAGCCCCGTTTGCCACTGAATAAGGATAGGATCTGCCATCAATGTCAACGGCACTCCAAGCGGGACGGTGAGTAAACGCAGCGGTTGCCGCAACTGGACAAAGCCATACATCCCACGGTTCTAATGCCTCATCTATATGGGCAGTGCAGCGATCGCGCTGTGTGAGTGCCTCGAAATATCCTTTCAAACTTGGATTCAATATCTCAGGTAGGAATCTGCTGAAATCTCCCAATTTTCGGAGTTCCTTGTCGCCTTGGGTTGCGGTGCGGAAGATTAACTCTAAACTACGACGCACGTTATATCTATCCTGCGGTTGAGCGTAGATAGTGAGGTACATTGACATCCGCCCGTAGAGATTCAATATTTTGGAAAGGTCAAAGTCTTTGGGAAGCCAGCGTTCGATTTGGACACCTGTGTCAGAGAGTTTTTGCACGATCGACTCCATAGCTGCTCGAATTTCAGAAGCAACCGGAACTTCGGCCCATTCAGCCGTCCAAGCGATTTTGAGATGCTGCAAAGGCTTGCCAGAGGGTCGATCGAGCGGCATCGGCGGGACATCGGGGCGTCGCAGATCCGCGCCTGCAATTAACGAAAAACAAAGCCGGATGTCTTCGATCGATCGAGCAAAACACCCAACGGTCATCATTTGCCGAATAGATAGTGGCATTCCCGGCACTTCAGGAATCTGCCCTGCTGTAGAAATACGGCGATCTGTCGGCTTTAAACCATATATGCCGCAGAAATGAGCGGGTTGACGCACCGAACCCCCGAAATCGTTGCCCAAATCTAACGGTGAAAGTCCTGCTGCGACAGCAGCGGCACTTCCTCCAGAACTGCCACCTGGTGTGTAGTCAAGATGCCAAGGATTATTCACCCGTGGAAACAGAGAATTTGTGCTTTGATAATCGGCAGCCAGTTCCGCCATGTTTGTTTTTCCCATGATGACAGCACCTGCTGCCCGCAATCTCGCAAC
Organism: Microcoleus sp. B3-D7; assembly: GCF_036705305.1. Classification (NCBI taxonomy): domain Bacteria; kingdom Bacillati; phylum Cyanobacteriota; class Cyanophyceae; order Oscillatoriales; family Microcoleaceae; genus Microcoleus; species Microcoleus sp. B3-D7. The sequence goes on from NZ_JAUBUE010000001.1 coordinate 301,862, forward strand.
AGCAGTTGCATCCTGTTGAGGCACATAATCTTTGAGGGGAATATAGCCTGCTGTGGTGCGGAGTCCGGCTGTTTCAAAAATGTCTTTAATCGTGATGGGAACCCCATGCAAAGCACCCCAGTTTTCTCCTCTGGCTAGGGCTTCATCCGCAAGTTTTGCTCTAGTACGGACATTGTCTTCATCCAGCGTACAAATGGCGTTTAATTGCGAGTTGTGTTTGGCGATTTGAGTAAGGTAAGCGTCGAGAACTTCGACGGCAGAGACTTCGCGATCGCGAATCATTCGCGCTAGCTGATGGGCAGAGGCAAACGTCAAGCTACTCATAAGCAACAAACAGGTATTTCTCGATCGAGTCAATTATATTCACTTTTAGTTAATATAGTTAACTAATATCAAACGCCTTTCGGCTTTGTCCCTAAATCCTGTTAATTGCAGACACAAGGTAGATAAGGGAGATAAGCAACATAAGGATTTTAAGGAATTTAAGCATTTTAAAATCCCGCACTGAGAATAAAAATATTTATTTTAAACGACCGTATCTTCCCCGCACTAAAAATAAAAGCATTCAATAATGATTACATAAGTGAGGGAAAAAGCAAGTTCTGGCAGAATTAATCAGCCTCTCAAAAGCTTACTTATCCTCAATAAAAAAATGTGTAAATTGGAGAATCAAAAAATGTCTGTATTACATCGCATCAAATCCGGTACATCTGTTTTATTAACCTTGGGAACCGTTGCCGGAACCGCAGCGCCGATGCTAGCTCCCGCGCCTTCTTTTGCTCAAACAGCTTTTTCTGATGTTAATAATAACTACTGGGCAAAAGACTTTATTCAAGATTTGTCAGAAAGAGGCATTATCAAAGGATTTCCCGATGGTAGTTTTCGCCCGGATGCACCGGTAACACGGGCTGAATTCGCGGCAATGATCCGTTCTGTGAAAAAGGCAAAAACCCGCGCTGCTGTGGGGTTTGCCGATGTTCCGTCTAATTTTTGGGCAAGTGGGGCGATCGCAGAAGCTTACGAAATGGGATGGATGTCTGGCTATCCCGGCAATGTTTTCAGGCCGACACAGCAGATTCCTCGCGTTCAAGTAGTAGTCGCTTTAAATAACGGAATGGGCTATGAGCCTACGTGCGATTTTCAAGATGTTCTTAGTTACTATAGCGATGCGGGTGAGATTCAAAGTTATGCTGTCAAAAGCGTTGCTGCTGCTACTGAAAAACAGTTGGTTGTCAGCTATCCCAATCCTAAATCTCTCAAACCTAACAAGTCAGCAACGCGAGCTGAAGTAGCTGCTTTTATCTATCAAACATTAGTGAGTACCAATCAAGCAAGAGCAATTAATTCTCCTTACATTGCTAAGATTGATGTTAGCGAATCTGTAGCTGTGAAAATTCCCAGTGGGGTGACTATCCCCATCGAGTACACAAAAGGCAAGATTTTGCTCGGCCCCAATGACAAGTCTCCGATTACGCTGACTGTAGCTTCGGATATTACGGGCGATAATAGCCAAGTGCTGATACCCGAAGGCTCGAAAATTAGCGGCGAATTGCGCTCGACTGCTTCGGGGGTTCAGTTTGTGGCTCAAGAATTAAGTATAATCAACGGCAGCAGAGTGCCTCTCAATGCTACTTCGCAACTGATTACTAGGAAAGAAACTGTTACCAAGGGCGTTAATGTTGGTAATCTGGTTAAGAATACGGCGTTGGGTGCAGCAGCAGCGGCGGCGATCGCAGGTGTTACGGGCGATCGGGCGATCGCGACTGAAGAGGTGCTCGGCGGTGCGGGAATTGGGACTTTGATCGGAGTATTTTTGGGTCGAGATAAAGTCGATTTGTATGCTGTTAATCCTGACACCGATTTAGATTTGCTTCTGAATTCCGATTTGGTAGTTGGTACTGCCAGCACAGACATTTGTAGCGCTCGATAGAGCCAATACTTGGAAATTTCCTCAAACCCCTCGCCTTGCAGGAGAGGGGCTTTAATTTGTGTATTTCACTTCCCTACAGGTGCATCTAATCAAATAATTAGCCACGGATTTTTTTAGTGTGAATTTCTACGGACATCCCAAACTGTCTCGGGTAGACACTCCCGTCACGGGATTGACACCATCTGCTTTCTCGCACAGGATACTCACTTGATAAGCGTCGATAATCGCGTCAGTAAAATCAGCCCCGGAAATTGCAGCATCAAAAAACCGAGTTCGAGTCATAATTGCCTCGGAAAAATTAGCATTTGTCAAATTAGCGCCGTCGAATGTAACTCTATCTGCCAAAGCACCGGAGAGGTTAGCACCTGACAAGTTGGCATTCAGCAAAACTCCCTTAGTCAAAATCGCATTAGTTAAATCAGCACCTTGAAAATTGGTTCCCCGCATTTCGGCTGCGACAAATGTTCCCCCTGCTAAATCAGAGTTAGAAAAATCGCGATCGGACAAATTAATATTTGTGTAATTAATACTTGTTTTCGGCAGGGCAAATGCCGGAGTAGCACTCAGCAGCACCCACCCCAAAGCCAACACTAAACTTAAAAGCAGGCTCAGGAAAATTCGGAAGACTCTTTTCACAGATATTGGACTCATGGTAATTGACTAATGACTAATGACTAATTAAAATCGTTTTACCCAATCTTCGCCGACGCGAAGCGTCAAGTCAGAATTGATTTCACCGGTAGAAGAGGCTTCAATTTTACCGCCGCCTAGCTCTTTTCGCAGTAAATTCGCTGCCTCTAAATCGCCTTGCTGAACAATAATTTGACTTTGACGCTGCTTCTCTGGCGAATCCTGCACTACAGATACATTAAAAAAGCCCTTTTTTGTGAGAAAGTCAGCAACATTTTTTGCGGTTGTCGGTTTGTTAGAAGCGTTTTGGACAGCTATTTTGAGGTTTCTGGGCAAAACAGACTCGGTTGGGTTGCGAAATCGTCCTTGGGCAAAATCCGGCACCCCCGGGTTTAAATATTGTGTCATAATGCGATCGAGCCCCATCGCATCTACAATCCAATAACTCCTCAAATCGGCTTGTTCTGAACTAGAACTTCCCGGCAACATTACCATTTTAAAATTCTCTCGCTCCAATTGCAAACCGAAATTTGCCAGCGTCAATATTTCCTCATAATTTAGGTTTGTATCCACATATTTTTGCATCAATCGAACAATTTGTGGCAAGCGCACCAATACTGATGGACTTGCGAGGCGATCGCGAATAGCTTGAATTAAAGATTGCTGCCGCTGAATGCGGCCGATATCTCCTAAACCGTCGTTGCGAAATCTAGCAAATTGTTCTGCTTGTTCTCCGTTGAGAGTTTGCCATCCCTTAGCTAAGTTTATTTTTAACTTTTGGGCGGTATCTGTATAGGACATTGGTCGAGGTACAAATACCTCAACTCCGCCTAACAAATCCACTAATTCCCGAAACGCACTGCTGCTGACTCGCACGTATCGTTCAATTTTCGTATTGTTCAGCATACTGCTAACCAATCGCGTCGCCAAAGCTGCTCCTCCTCTAGCATTGGCTTCGCTAATTTTGCTGAAGGCAATTCCGGGAACTTCGACTTTAGTATCTCGTGGAACAGAAAGCAAACTAATAGATTTATCTCTAGGATCGAGGTGTAATAAGAGTATTGTATCGCTGCGACCGTTAAATATCTTAGGGCCATTGGCTGCAGCTTCCGGCACGCGGTCAATTCCCAATATCAAGATATTAACGGGCCGCGAAAGGCGGTATCCAGAGCGGTTGGAGGATAGATAGTCAAAGCCAGTCGCCTCTAATACTCTATTGATAATTGGCGGTTCCACGGGAGCTAACAGGGCAGTAATTGCTCCCATTGTGGCTGAGATGGCGGCTGTGAAAACTAAGAAAAATAGCCCCACTATATATAGGAAGAATTTAGGCTTTTTTCGAGATGTTTTATCGACTCGTTCAACAAAGTTTCTTTTAAAAATTGACAAGTTTTTCATTGACTTGCTGTTGGTTATTGCAGTTTTTCAGCTTTGCAGTAAAACTTGGGCGGTGCTTCGGGAAAGTATTTGAACATAGCCGGACACAGCCAGCCTTCGAGATTTTTCGATTCCCACCGATACCAGTTACCGCCGTATTCTGCTTTCAACCACAGCATTTCTGCTTGATATCCGGGAAATGGATTGGCTGAAAATAAAAGTCGGAAACCTTGAGCGGCATTGGGAATGTCTGCGACAAGCGCGTTAATCATTTCGGGGACGCCCTGAACAAATGGTTCTCGGACAAGTCCGACTCGCTCGTCGTCAAAAACCCAGGTGTACTGTTCGCGATAGGGGTAAATTACCATCATGGCATTGGACATGGTATTCGCCTCTTTTCATTTCCTTTGTTTTGTTTGCAAAAATGCAAGTGTGGATACATTATATTCTGTTGCGCGGAAGTTGTGCGCTATCCGCTTTGACCAGCCTGTTTTAACTTAGGAATTTTTCCGGGTTATTTAAAAATTTTATTCGGTTTGGGTGGATGGGCGAAGTTGAGGGCGATGGGGTTTTAGAGCAATTTTTTTTTGAGTTTTTTATTTGAGGTAAATAGTAGCAAAATTAAAGAGGAATAAAGGTGATTCCTTGCAGGATTTTTACTTTTATTCTGCCTATTTGTATAACCCTTACTACGTTTAGAGTAAGGACGAATAGTCTGTCTTCTCCCAAACTATGATAACCGACACCCTAACTACAAACCTATAACTGTTGGTAGCTGGGTGTGATGTTTCTTTTGGGGAAGCTCCAGCTCAAATTCTCGTCAGTTCAACCAGCGCCTTAGCTAAATATTGATACTGCGGCAAAGTATTGTATAACTGAGCCGAAATCCTCACCAACTGCTTACTAGCATTCGGCCAAGGAATCACCGGAACTTCTATTTTAAAAATCTCCCACAGCGCCTCTTGCAAAGGTGGAATTCCTCCCTTTGCAACCTCATCAGACTGGCCGTCTGCCAGAGGCACAACAGCCATCGAACCCACCATTTCATCAGGACAAGGCAGTGGCAAATCTAATTTGTCCGCCAATATTTTTCTCCCCGCCAATGCTAAAGCATGATTCTTTGCCCTCAATTCCGGCCAGCCGCCGCTCAACAAAGAACCCATAAAATCAATAGCTACAGGTACGCACAAATAGGGGCTAGGATCGACTGTCCCCATCCAGTCAAATTCTAATTGAAAGCGCGATTTATCAGCGCGCGGCGAGTTAGCACCGTGACTGATCGTAGTTGGGCGAATTGCATCTTGCTTGTCGCGCCGCACGTATAAAAAGCCCGCACCTTTGGGCGCGCACAGCCATTTATGGCAATTTCCCGTATAGTAAGCCGCGCCAATTTCATCTAAATTCAGTGCTACCATTCCCGGCGCATGAGCTCCGTCTACCAATACATCCACGCCACGGTTAGCTAACGCGCCCACTAACTGTTTGATGGGAAAAATTAAACCTGTTTGGCTCACAACGTGGTCTAATAAAGCTAACTTTGTTTGCGGTGAAACGCACTTAATTATTGCTTCAATAATTTGGTCGGGTGATTCAATTGGAAAGGGGACTTCTGCTACTATTACTTTAGCGCCTGTACGCTCGGCTACAAAATTAAGTGTGTTGCGGCAAGCGTTGTATTCCTGATTTGTAGTTAGCAATTCGTCGCCCGGAGAAAAACAGAGCGATCGCAAAACAGCATTTACTCCCGTCGTGGCATTCGGCACAAAAGCCAAGTCATCCTCAGCCGCACCGAGAAATGCTGCTAACTGATTTCTCGCATTATCCAACAAGGGTTCAAATTCCCGCAGAAGGAAGCGCAATGGTTCTCTTTCCAGTTGTTCTCGAAAAATGGTTTGCGCTTCGAGTACGGGAATGGGACAGGCCCCAAAAGAGCCGTGATTGAGGAAAGTTATATTGCGATCAAGCAACCAATATTGGTTAATCATTAGTAATTAGTAATTAGTCATTAGTCAACTGTCAACCGTTAACCATTTTACCTTTTAATTGCTCAAACTCTTCTAATGTATTGCAATTGGATAACATTACTGCTTCTGGTTCCCCTACAGGTAGAGGTATTGAGGAGATTTGATTTAACCACACTTGAAAGGAACGTCCCCCTTTGTCAATAAAACTTTGCAAGCTGGGCAGAGATTGTTGGCGGTAGAAGCCACACAAAGGCTCCCAGCGCGAATTTTGATAAGGCACAACTGCTAAAGTTGATGGGGAAAATTCTGTTAACTGACTTGCCCAATTCTGAATAATCTGGGCATCCAACAAAGGCAAATCGCAAGCTAACAGTAAAATCCACTCGGCGGCAATTTCTGTCAATCCCTGAGTCAATGCAACCAAAGGCCCGGAACCCGGATTGTACTCTACCAGAAATTGGGATGTTTCGGTTAAGGTCGATCGATAGCGATCGGGCCAAGCAGTCAGAACATAAACTTCGGGGGTTACAACTGCGGCCACTTCCAACGCCCGCTGCAATAGGGATTTGCCCTCAATTTCCAGTAGAGCTTTATCCTTACCCATCCGCGAACTTTGACCGCCTGCAAGCACAATTACAGCAATTTTATGATTAGTCATTAGTCAGTAGTCAGTAGTCAGCAGTAAGTAGTCAGTAGTCATCGCAAGAATTACCTGTTTTGAACAGGCAAGATGCCTGTTCCACAATAATTATTGGAGATGTCTGGTAGTCAGTAGTCATTAGTTAACGGTCAACAGTCAACAGTCAACTCAAAACACTAACGGCTTGGCTAACTTCCTCAAGTTTTTGCACCACTTGACCGCGACTTAATAAAGTTTCGGCCTCAATCAAACCCGAGTTTATATCCAAACAAACTCCGCTGCGCCACAGATAAAATCCGCCGTTCCAGATAGCGGACTGCATCAATTCCGAGGGTTTTCCCAGCAACACTTCCTGCATTTGTTTGAATAACTCTGGGGCTGATTCAAAGGCAGGATTTGTGTTGCTAAAACCGTAATCTCCGTGAGCTAAAAGCACTCGTTCAAACTCAGCGTCCGGCTTAGCAATGCCGATAATCGCAGTACGATCGCGCGGCAAATCGCAGCTTCCCTCCAATCCCTTGACTGTGGTATAATTTTTGATTCCGCGCAGCTCAAAGGCTTTTTGAAACATACCTTCTGTGGGCGGGTGGACGTAGCCGGAGATGACGTTAACGTCGCCGGCACAGGGACACCACATCAACTCCATTGTCGAAAAAGGTGGCCGTTTACCAATTTCGCGGCGGTAGGGAACTAAAGCGGTGGCTTGAGGAAAATGCTTGGGAAGGTAAACAAAACCCAAACCTGTATTGTCAAAAACTTGCTGGACTTTTTCTAAACTGAGTTTTCCCCAATTCACTCCCAAACCACGCCAAATTTCAATCAGGGGAATGCCTTCTTTCGTTGGCATGGTATCCCCCCCGTGCATGAGAGTTGGGACGCCAGAGGCGGCTAAAATTAGGGCTGTTAAAGGGCTAATTGGAGCCGTGCGCGATCGCCCGTCGTAAGCAACGCCAAACACGGCGACGGTTGAGACGGAAAAACCTTTTTCTCGGTTTGGGGGGGCAAGCATAGGCCCCAATTCTTCATAAGCATCCAGCATTCCGGCTAATTCTTCGCCGGTGGGCCGTTTAATGCGGTGGGAAATCATAAAAGCTCCGATTTGAGCTGGTGTTGCTTCCCCCAGCAGCATCATCCGCGTGGCTGCTGCTGCTTCGGAGCGAGTTAAGTTTTCTCCTGTGTGTACTCCGCTGCCAATTTTTCGCAGCAGTTCTCTAAATGCGTCACTCATAACTTTTGAAGTTAGTAATGGGTAGTTGGTAGTTAGTAATTGGTAGTTAGTAATTGGTAATATTTGAATCCGTTTAAATTTAAACTTCCCAAAATTCAATTCAAAATTATCGAATTAACTCCCTGATTTTTCTAGCTTGATTAAATCAAATGGCGGCACAAATTCGCGTACCAGATTCCAGAAATGGGCGATCGGCGGAATTTGCATTCGATCGTGAGTTGTCACCAACACCACTTCGCGAGTCCAAGTGGGATCTGCTGCCAATTGACCGATCGTCGAAACCTTGGAATTTGACCGATCTTGGGCGATCGACCGAATAGCTAAAGTGCGATCGCCCTTCGCCTCCAGCAAAGCTGAATGCGGCAGCAAAGCAATCAACTCTCCCTGTCGCACCACACCCCGAAAAGCATCAAGAGTGTTGAGTTCCAAAACAGCATGAAGTTTAGCACCGATGCGTCCAAATTGTTCTTGCACCATCCGCTGCATTCCGTACCCGTCCTTAAACACCACTTGCGGGTAACAAATCAATTCCGGCCAAGGTACTCGTTCGTACTGAGCCAGGGGATGACCCGCCGCCATCAACACCTCGATCGGCTCATTGTAGAGCACCTCAACCAACATTTCCGGGGCTTGAGTAAAATGGCGGTTGTTCATCACCACCGCTATGTCCACCAAACCATCTTTGAGGACTTTCAGGGCTCGATCGCTTCCGAGGGAAGTCACCCGCAACTGCACGTCTGGATAGTCGCGGCAAAACTTTTGCAGCACAGGTGGCAAATAAGCAGCGCAAACCGAGTGAATCGCAGCCACGCAAAGTTCCGGCTGCTTTCCCGCCCGTAAGTCTCCCAATTCTTCAGCAGCATTTTGCCAAGTCTGACAGATTTTGCGAGCGTGAGGTAGCAGGCATTCCCCTCCCACAGTCAGTTTCGCGTGGGCCGTGCGGTGAAACAGCGACAAACCCACTTCCGCTTCTAATCCCTGCACTTGGCGGCTAATAGTCGATTGGGTAACGCCACACTTCCGGGCCGCTTGCTGAAAGCTACCAGTTTCAGCAACTGAAAGAAATGCTTGAAGCTGCTCTAAGCGCATGGAGGTTTAATTCGAGGTGGTTTCAGAAATTTGACTGGAAGATAATCTGTGACATTAACCGATTTAGTAGCAGAATTTAGTAGACTTTGATACAGGTACAGATTAGTTTTCATTCCGAGGCGAGAGGCGGGGATGGTTCGCTCCAAGTATGAATCTGCTCCGGCAGGATTTCTGAGCCTCGAAGTAGAGGTCGATTCTCCTATGTTGAAGGGATTTCTGAATCTGCAAAGTTATCAAAAAATAGATTCAATAAAGATGAATTTATCGAATATTGCAAGCTTCTAGCTAAACCGTGTCAATGAACGGCACTCTAGTAATCCCTTCATCCCGTGCGCTCAATTGCTTTGTTTTTCCGTAAGTTGTGAATTCAAAATATAGCATTGAATTTCGTACCTCCTGGGGAATTATAGTACCTCACTCTCCCTTAACCTCTCAATAAATTTACGAATATTTCAGGCAGGTTAAAGCCTGCTGTGAACTTTCCTCCCCGGACTAAAGTCACTCTTGTTTTATGTTTTTTTGTGTATAAACTAGAAATTAGCGGTTCAGCAACACAAGTGCAACTAGGATCGATCGCACAGGAAAGCCGAAATGCTGCCATTTATTAAGATTATGTCATTTAACCACAATTTTATTCCCCAAGATGGCTGTTGCCAGTGGCAACCCCAGTTGATGGGACTGCACGCGGTCAGCGATTTGTTAATTGCCTTGGCTTATTATTCAATTCCAGCAATTCTGACATACTATGCCCGGAAGCAGCGGGACGTGCCTTTGAGCAAGGGGTTTCTGCTATTGGGAGCCTGGTTTTTCTGCGGCGGGACAACTCACTTGATGCAAGTGTGGATGCTGGTGCATCCCAGCTACTGGCTGTCAAGTTCGATCGCCGCCGTTACCGCTATCATCTGTTTGTGGGCTGTAGCGTCCCTGATACCCTGGGTTCCTCAAGTGTTGGCTTTGGCTGGGGCGGCCTCTTTACCAGCAAATACGGCGCTGGAAACTGAAAAGGTCGATCGACTGCAAGCCAACTCTGCTATTACAAATTCCGTCCCCTCCCTCACAACCGAACTCCAGCAAATTAACCAGCAATTGCTTGCAGAAATAACACAGCGCGAGCGAGTCGAGGACCTCCTGCTTGACACTGTAGACAAGTTGCAAGAAAGCGAAGAACGCTTCCGCGTTTTTCAGGAATTATCTCTAGACGGATTTAACGTATTCCGCAGCATCCGCGACGAATCCACAATTGTGGATTTTGAATGGGAATACGTCAATCCCGCAGCGGCAAAAATGCAACACCGTACCCCTGAAGAATTAACGGGCAAGCGATTGCTGCAAGTGCTGCCTGGTCATAAAGATAACAATTTGTTCGACCGTTACGTGCAAGTTGTAGAAACAGGAATTCCCCTCGATACCGAGATTTATTACAACAACGAAGGCATTGTCGCCTGGTTTCGGATTATGACTGTTAAATTGGGCGACGGCATTGCTATTTCTTTTAGCGATATTACTGGGCGTAAGCAAGTAGAAGCATCCCTGCGCGAGGCGCTACAAAAACTCACTTCTCATTTTGAAAATACGCCCCTAGCGGTGATTGAGTGGGATGAAAATTTTCGTCTCAGCGGGTGGTCGCCGGCGGCACAGAAGATTTTTGGGTGGGAAAAAATAGAAGTTTTAGGCAAGCATTTTAGCGAATGGAACTTTATTTCTAAGGGCGATTTGGAAGAGGTAGAATCGGCAATTTATAGTTTAAAAAAACCCGAAAATCGCTGCAATGTAGTTCGCAACAGCAATTATAATAAGTGGGGTTCGTTGGTACACTGCGAATGGTACAATTCGGCTTTTTACAGCGATTCGGGACAGTTGGTATCGGTGCTGTCTCTGGTTTTGGACGTGACGGAACGCTTTAAATTTCTGGAAGTGCTGCGACAGTCTGAAGAGCGGTTTCGGATTGCTGCAGAAAGTGCCAGCGATTTGATTTACGAATGGGATATCGAAACCGGGATCGTGCTGTGGTTCGGTCACGTAGACGAACATTTGGAGTACGCAAAAGGGGGATTTCCGAGGACAAGAGCAGCTTGGAACAGTATCTTGCACCCGATCGACCGCGATCGAGTTTTGGCCGCAGTCGATCGGTATTTGAGTGCGCCAGACAGTTCTGCCGCCCCATTTTTTCAGGAATACCGCGTTCAGTGCCAGCGGGGCCGCTTGCTCCACTGGATCGATCGAGGCAAAGCAGTGCTTGACAAACAAGGCAATCCCTACAAATGGATCGGCGTGATTAGCGACATCACCGCTCGCAAAGAGGCCGAAGAACAGCGGAATTGGGCATTGGCGCGGGAACAGGCCGCCCGTCGCCAAGCCGAAGCCAGCGAACAGTTGTACCGCGTCCTCGCTGAAGCCATCCCGCAAATAGTTTGGACTGCCAAAGCCGACGGCTGGCTCGACTACTACAACCAGCGCTGGTTTGAATATACTGGCTTGACCCTGGAGGAAACTCAAGGCTGGGGGTGGCAGCTAGCCCTGCATCCAGATGACGTGGAAGATGCTGTAGAAAGCTGGAAGACCTCGGTGGAGACAGGGAAGACTTACGAGGTTGAATACCGCTTTAAACGGGCATCTGACGGATCTTATCGCTGGCATCTGGGCAGGGCATTGCCCGTGCGGGACGCTGAGGGGAAAATTCTCAAATGGTTCGGGACTTGTACTGATATTGACGATCGCCAGCGATCGGCCCAAACAGCCTATTTTAACGCTCAAGCTTTGGCTTTGCTGTCGTCGGCTTCCCTGGATTACGAGAAGGCGCTGCAAGGTTTGGCAGATTTAACAGTACCGGGGCTGGGGGATTGGTGCTGCGTGCATTTGCTTGATGCAGACGGCTCAATCCGCTTGCAAGCAGTTGCTCACTCAGATCCGAGCAAAGTCGCTCTGCTGCGGCAAGTCGATCGGCGTATGCCACTAGACCCCCAGGGACGGCACGGAGTAGCAAAGGTGCTGCGGACTGGTGAGTCGAAGCTCTACCCAGAAATACCGGAATGGGTGATCGAAGCGGTTGTGCCGGACAAGGAACTGCAGTTGGTGCTGCGATCCCAATCCCAAGTGCTCTCGGCAATCTGCGTGCCGCTGATCGCTCGCGGGCGGACGCTGGGAGCGATTTCGTTGCTGTGCGGGGAGTCGGGCCGCCGCTGCGGGCAGGAGGATTTGGTTTTGCTGGAGGATTTGGCGCGGGATGCGGCGGTGGCGATCGACAATGCGCGGCTTTACCGGGAAGCAGCGGAGGCTAACCGGATTAAAGACCAGTTTTTGGGAACGCTTTCTCACGAGTTGCGGACGCCTCTGAACGCCATTTTGGGCTGGGCGCAGATGCTGCGGCAGCGTCAGATGAGTGCCGAAAAAACGGCTGTCGGTTTGGAGACTATTGAGCGAAACGCGCGGTTGCAGACTCAGATGATTGAGGATTTGCTGGACGTTTCCCGGATTGTGAGTGGCAAAGTGTGTTTGAAGCTGTTCCCGGTGGATTTGGTGCGGATTGTAGAAACGGCGGTGAAGGCGCTGACCCCTGATGCTGAAGCTAGGGGAATTGAATTAGTGAGTTTTTGTAGCGAAGGGGTGAGCTTGGTGAGGGGCGATGCTACTCGTTTGCAGCAGGTGGTATGGAATTTGCTCTCGAATGCTATTAAGTTTACGCCGCCATCGGGTCGCGTGGAAATCACGCTCTCGGAGGATGGGGAACCGGGAGCAGCGGGTGGCGCCATGTTGTCGGGGCCGTCTCCGGTTCACTCTGTTTTGATCGTTGTCAGCGATACGGGGATTGGCATCAGCAAGGAGTTTTTGCCCTTTGTGTTCGATCGCTTCCGCCAAGCTGACAGCACTTCTACGCGCAATTACGGCGGGCTGGGACTGGGATTGGCGATCGTCCGCCATCTCGTGGAACTCCACGGCGGCAGTGTCTGGGCCGAAAGTCCTGGGGAAGGACTCGGATCGACTTTCGGAGTGCGGCTGCCAATAATCAATAACAACAGTTAACTCTTGTTATTGGTTACTGGTTATTCGTTTTTTTAATACCAGGACTCTGCTCTTGAGTGTAAGATTCATTGGTAAAATAGTAATGGCTGTGCGGTTCGTTTTTAGGACTTACTCCATTCACCACTAAGCCCAGAACGTGCTGATTTGATTTCTTCAATAGCTCCTTCGCAAAAGCCACAGTACCAGAATGAAGAACTCCAGGTCGCACTACCAATAAAATCCCATCGGCTTTATTTCCGAGAATTAGAGCATCAGCAGCAACATTCAAAGCAGGAGTATCAACGATCACGGCATCATAACTAGCCGAAAATTGCTTAATTAATAAAGTGAGCCGCTGCGAGTCCAACAGAGCCATTGGATTAGGCGGAATCACCCCGCAAGTCAGCACATCTAAATTCTCCATAACTTGGGCGATCGCATCCCCAAACCCAGCTTGTCCAACTATCACGTTGCTCAAACCTACTTGATTGGGAAGCTCCCAAACCCGATGTTGAACAGGACAGTGCATATCCGCATCTACCAGCAAAACCTTCCGTCCTAATTGAGCTATAGCTACAGCCAAATTAGCCGATACAGTAGACTTGCCTTCTTGCGGTAGCGAACTACTCACGACAAGCACTTTCAGCTCTTTATCAGAACTCAAAAACCTCAGATTTGCCTGAAGCATCCGGTAAGCAGCACTGCTCGAAGTATGAGGAGTATCTCTAACCACAATCTGTCGAGGAGATAGCTCTAAATCCTGTGCGGCAGACTTATGTCGCCAGGAATTGCGCCGAGGATTTTTTTCAGACTTTCTATGGAAAGGAATCACCCCCAACAAAGTAAACCCAAATAATTCCCTCGCCTCTTCAATAGTTTTGACAGACTTATCTTGAGATTCTAAAAGCAGCGCCGCACCTATAGCAAGCAGAGTTCCCAACAAACCGCCCGATACCAGCAATAAAGACTTGCGAGAACGCGCTGGTTCCTCCGGAACACTCGGCTTTTGGATAATCCGAGCATTCCCCACTTGCTGATTTTCAGTAATCCGAATTTCCTGGAGTTTTTTTTGCAATTCCTGATAATCCGCTTCCGCTTCTTGAAGTTTTCTTTCTAGTTCCCGCTGTTCCTTCTCTACCTTCGGCAAAACTTTTACCCGCTGCTTGTAGCCAGCTAGAGCATTTGAGAGAATAGTCACTCGCTCAGCCAAACCTTGGCGCTCTACATCTACCTTAATAAATTCTTCGATCAGTTTTTGTTTCACCTCTCCTATCTGTAAACTTTGATTGGGCAACGGCTGTTGGTCACCTAAAACTTGTTGTATTTGTTGGTCTAGTAAAGCTTTTATGGTAGCTTTTTTAGTTTCTAACCTAGTTATTATAGGCGAATTATCCAGGTAGCGATTTTGCTCAGTTGCTAACTGACGCTCTATTTGTTTGTACTCTTTCAGAGCTTCCTGCACAGTGCTAGATTGGCTGAGAGTGCTGGCGGCCAATGCTTGCTGAGGGTTCATTTTTAATTCGTATTCAAATGCTTTGGACTTAGCACTGGCATTGAGTAAATCCGACTTAGCTTGGTCGATTTTACTTTCTAGTTCCGCCATAACTGCTACCGCTGATTTAGTTTCTTCTTCAAGATTTACAACTTTATTATCTTCTTTAAATTTTCTCAATTCGGCCGCTGCTTTCCGCATAGCTTGGTCGGATTTAGGCAGTTTTCTTTCAATAAACTGTCGAACAGACACAGCTTCTAATCGATTCACTTTTTGATTGTTATCTATATAAAAACTCATCATAATTGTTACGACCTCGGCTGCTATTTCCGGGTTGTGGTCTTTGTATGAAACCGTTAGGATATCAGCGCCCTTAATAGTAGCTACGGTCAGCTTCTTAAAAAAATCTTTCGTTTTTAGAGGATTATTTTTTTCGTCTTTTAACTGAAGCCTATTTATAGTTTTTTGGATAATTTCGACAGAACGAATCAGTTCTATCTCGGTAGTCAGAGGGTTGCTTTGCTCCGCCGCAGGAGTCAACTCTCCGATTTCTTTGCCCAATTCTGTTAAAGCAGATCCCGGAGTCGTTTTCTTAAATAACAGCTTTCCTTCTGCTTCATAAACGGCTTTTTCCTGCAGCGTGCCGTAGGTGGTGAGTGCAACAACCGAGGCAAATACAGCTAAGGCTGGCAGCCACCTGCGCTTCAAAATCTGCCAGTATTCCTGAAATCCAATACCATTTTCAGTTGATTCCATTAGTTACTCCCGAAAAATGATTTTTTGTAAACAGTAACACTCTAGGCTCTTCAACTCATTATTGAGGATATATATTGTATCACTTAATTCAAGCACTGTCCTGGTTTTAACAAATATATTTGTGATCTACATCACAAAAAAAAATACTTTTGTTAAAAAGAAGTAAAGAATTATAAATTTACGAGCAATGGAACCAGTTTTAGAATAAAATCGACACAGCATTAAGATAACAAAATTTAATACAATAAAATCAAAAAATAGGAGGCGAAAAATATTCTTGGTAATCGCCTTAATGATATCACTTGAGTGATGCCCGATTAAAAGAAAGGGTGATTAATTTCAGTGGTCAGGGTGGTCTAATAAAAATACCTCAGCATTAGGTAGTAGATAGAGTTTTAGTAAAGTTTTTGTGTAATAGAGTATGATGGAGATATGATCATAAAAAAAATTAGCAAAGTGTTGGTGGGATTAAGAACCCGTCATTTTTTGATAATCGATGCAATTTGTTTGGCGATCGCACCGTTATTGGCTCTGGAAATTCGTTTAGATGGCATATTGAATCTGGCTCCATACTTACAGAGCCTAGCGGTAGTTACAGTATTATTTTTAGCAGTCAAGCTTACAGTATTTTATGGCGGCGGCTTGTACAAGCGTTACTGGCAGTATGCGGGTCTGGAAGAAATGTCACAAATAACCATGCTGATAGGTATATCCCTAGCAGTGGAAATTATCGTGTTCCAACAACTCTACCAGCTAAATAATTCGCCGATCGCAAATCTGCCACGCTCGCTGCCACTACTAGACGCTATCATCAGCTTTTTGTTAGTTGCAGCCATTCGTTTCAGCATTCCATCCCTCGAAAGATGGAACCAAAAACCGTGGAAAGTTCAGCAACGCGATCGGGTCCTGATAGTCGGTGCAGGCAGTGCAGGCACATCTATGATGCAAACGATGCAGAGGAGCCCGGAGGTAGGACTCGATCCAATCGCTTTCGTTGACGACGACCCAAAAAAAATCACCAAGCGGATTCGCAAACTAACTGTAGTCGGCAATCGTTATAGCATTCCCGAAGTAGTTCGCTCGCTAAACATCGGCAAAGTCATGATTGCCATCCCCTCAGCTCCGGGAAAAGAGATTAGGGAGATCGTAGAAATTTGTCAGTCAATTGGAATTCCCACCAGCACCCTCCCCGGCCTCAATGAAATCATCAACGGTCGTGTCAGTTTAGGTAGCCTCAGAGAAGTACAGATTGAGGACTTGCTCCGCCGCGCCCCCATCCAAACCGATACCCAGAAAGTCTTGGGATTGATAGGAGGCAAGAAAGTTCTAATTACGGGTGCCGGGGGTTCCATCGGCAGCGAACTTTGTCGGCAAATATTAAAGTGCGCTCCTGCGGAAATTATCATCGTCGGACACGGAGAAAATTCTGTCTTCAACATTCAACAAGAATTAGGAAAAGTCCTGTCCGCACTCAAAAAAACCAGCAAAACCCCAACAGATATTACTCGCGTGACAGCCTTTATGGCCGATATTCGCTTTCGCGATCGCTTAGAGTACCTTTTTATAACAATAAGACCAGACATCATTTTTCATGCGGCGGCTCACAAACACGTACCCATGATGGAATTAAACCCGCCGGAAGCGATTACTAACAATGTGCGGGGGACGAAAAATCTGCTGGATCTGGCATTGAAATACAATGTGGAACAATTTGTGATGATTTCCACCGACAAAGCGGTGAATCCAACTAGCATTATGGGAGCTAGCAAAAGAGTTGCCGAAATGCTGGTGCTGCAAGCAGCCAAAAAAAGTAAAAACCCGTTTGTAGTGGTTCGTTTCGGTAATGTTCTTGGCAGCCGGGGTAGTGTCGTACCTACTTTCCAGCGACAAATTGCTGAGGGTGGGCCGCTCACAATTACCCATCCAGATATCACTCGCTATTTCATGACAATTCCCGAGGCTGTTCAACTGGTTTTGCAGGCGGCAGTCATCGGCAGTGGCGGGGAAGTATTCATGCTTGAGATGGGGGAACCAGTTAGAATTTTTGATTTAGCAAAAGATTTGATTCAGCTCTCAGGATATGAAGTGGGCAAAGACATAGAAATCGCGTTTACAGGGCTGCGGCCGGGAGAAAAATTGTTTGAAGAGCTGTTTATTCCGGGCGAGAAATACAACCGCACTAAACACCAAAAAATTCTCAGTCTTGGCAATGCCAGCCGCCTAGTCAAAGAGAATATTGACCAGGAAGTAGAAGCCCTTTGTCAAGCGAGCGATCGCAATGATGAAAATTTAATTGTTTCAATGCTACAGCAGTTAGTGCCTGAGTATGTACAAGGGTATTCAACTACCAATTTGCACGTCAAGACAGCCCAAAAAACAACCGCTGTGGCAAAGATTAGCAGTGCAGGATCTGTTCAGTTAGAGAATGATTTACGGATGGCTCTTGCCAATGAGGAGTTTCGGATGCACTATCAGCCGATCGTCTGCCTGGAAACCGATCAAATTAGTGGTTTTGAAGCGCTGTTGCGCTGGCAGCACCCGAATCGAGGTTTGCTTTGGCCAGACGAATTCCTACCAGCGGCCGAACAAACTGGCTTGATTGTTCCTATTGGCGAGTGGGTACTCCGGCAAGCTTGCAGCCAGATGCGGATTTGGCAGTCGCAATTTCGTCTTAACTCTCCTTTAACAGTCAGCGTGAATCTGACTAGCAAACAGTTTTTCCAAGCGGACTTAATCGAGACGATCAACCAAATATTGAAGGAAACAAATCTCGAGGCTTCTAGTTTGAGGTTAGAAATTCCTGAATATGTGGTGACGGAAAATTCCGAGTTGGCTGGAGCTGTTTTTTTCAAACTTAAAACTTTAGGGTTGCAAGTACAAATAGACCACTGTGGTCTGAGTGATTTATCATTAACTCACCTTTACCAATTGACGCGGCTGAAGTATGGGAAATTCGACAGTTTGAAGCTAGATTGCTCTCTAGTCAGCGGGCTGGATGCTAGCAACCCCAACTTAGAAGTTCTTCATAAAATTGTTGCAATCACTCAAGAGTTAGGTATGGACATGATTGCCACAGGAGTAGAAACGAAGTGGCAAATAGCTCAGCTAAAATCCCTGGATTGCGTCTACGGACAGGGATACTTTTTCTCGGAGCCTGTGGAAGGTGCGGCGGTAGGGAAATTGATTAGGGCTAAGGTTGCTCAAAATTAATGGGGCATTTGTGAATAACTTTGCAATGGGAAATACACCAATTAGCAAGCAGGTAATTAGCTACTAATGCAACAGTTGAAACCACTAACATTACGCCGAAATTTTTCATGGACTTTCACTGGGCACCTCGTTTATGCGGCTTCCCAGTGGGGGATGTTGGTGTTGCTTGCTAAATTGGGCAGTCCTGAAATGGTGGGTCAATTTACCTTGGGTCTGGCGGTGACAGCACCTGTGATCATGTTTACCAATCTCCAATTGCGTCAGATCCAAGCAACAGATGCCAAAGGCGAGTATGTTTTTAGCGATTATCTGGGTCTGAGGTTAATTGCAACGGCGGTAGCATTCTTGATAATTGCCGGAATTACGCTCAAAGCTGGATATCGGTGGGAAACTTCGCAGGTGATTTGGGCGATCGCCCTGGCAAAGGCTTTTGAGTCGATCAGCGATGTGTTTTACGGCTTGATTCAACAACACGAACGGATGGATCGAATTGCGATCGCCTTGATTATTAAAGGGCCTTTGTCGTTATTACTTTTAGGCATCGGAGTTTCTCTGACTGGGAGTGTTGTAGGGGGAGCGATCGGATTAGCAGTTGCGTGGGGTTTAGTCCTATTCGGCTGGGATCTTCGCAATGGTAGATTAATTTTAAAGAATTCTTCGCAGGGGAGAGCTCGAGAAGATTTATTAGTGGCCGATGCTGAACCTGCAAACAGCCAAAATCCCTTGTACCCCCGCTGGGAGGGAAAAACTTTGGCCAAGTTAGTTTGGCTGGCTTTACCTCTGGGTTTGGTGATGATGTTAATTTCCCTGAATACTAACATTCCTCGATACTTTCTCGAGCGGTATTTGGGCGAACGCGAACTGGGGATTTTCTCTGCAATATCTTACCTGATGGTAGCAGGGAACATGGTAGTCAGTGCCCTAGCGCAGTCTGCTAGTCCGCGGCTGGCAAAATATTATGCAGCGGGAAATAGCACTGCTTTTCGCACACTTTTATTTAAGCTGGTGGGGGTTGGCTTGATGTTAGGTGCGGGAGGCGTTTTTGTCGCTGTTGTTGCCGGCAGGCAAATCCTAACTTTACTCTATAAACCGGAGTATGGCGAGCGAGCTGATTTGTTCGCCTGGCTAATGGTGGTTGCAGGTATTAGCTATGTGTCATCCTTCTTGGGTTACGGGATGACGGCAGCTAGGTACTTTCAAGTGCAAATGCCTTTGTTTGCTTTAGTGACAGGGGCTTCTGGGCTCGCTTGTCTTTGGTTAATTCCGACGATGGGAGTGCAAGGGGCCGTAATCGCGCTAATCGTTGGGGCGATCGTTCAAGCAGTTTTTAGTTTTGCAGTGATTGCTTATGCAGTATACAGACTCGATAGATATCAAGGAACAAAATCAAATATTGAGTAAGCAGCGTCCCATCCGTATTCTTCATGTCGTCGGCGGAATGAATCGGGGCGGAGTAGAAACTTGGCTGATGCACGTTTTGAGAAATATCGATCGCGATCGCTTCCAGATGGACTTTCTAGTTCACACTGAGAAACCCTGTCCTTACGATGACGAAGCTCGTGCTCTTGGTAGCAAGATTATCCCGTGCCTCTCTCCGTCAAAACCTTGGCTTTACGGTCGCAACTTTAAACGAATTCTACGCGAATACGGGCCCTATGACATTGTTCACAGTCATGTCCACCACTTTAGCGGTTACGTTCTCTATTTGGCGAAACAAGCAGGAGTACCTGTCCGCATTGCCCACAGCCATAATGATACCTCTGCAATTGATGCCACAGCAGGATTACATCGGCAGTTGTATCTAAGTTTAACCAAATGGTCGATTTCCAGGTGCGGAACAGTTGGTCTGGGATGCAGTTGTAATGCTGTAGCGGATCTATTCGGTGCAGCTTGGAAAACTGATACCCGCTGGCAGGTGCTTGACTACGGCGTTGACCTGAAACCGTTCTACGATCGGGTAGATTCCATCGGCGTTCGCGCTGAATTCGGCATTCCTGCAGATGCTTTTGTGATCGGTCATATCGGCAGATTTGAAACGCAAAAAAATCATCCGTTCCTGCTAGAAATTGCCACAGAAGTTGCGAAACAAGAAGTGAAAATGCACCTGTTGCTGATCGGAGACGGTTCACTGCGTTCGGATATCGAACAGAAAGTTGTGCAAATGGGTTTGAGCGATCGCGTCACCTTTACCGGCAATAGGTCTGACGTACCCAGACTAATGTTAAAGGCTGTAGATGTATTTCTGTTTCCATCCCTCCACGAAGGTTTGGGCTTAGTATTAATCGAGGCACAAGCAGCCGGACTACCCTGCATTTTCTCAGATGTTGTTCCAGAAGAAGCTGATTTAGTCAGACCTCTGCTGCAACGAATTTCCCTGTCAAAACCCGCATCAATTTGGGCAGAAGCGGTTATGTCAGCAAGAAGCGGCGCATCCGCAATTAGCCAAAGAGATGCCTTAGCAGTCGTTGAAAAGAGCCCTTTCAATATAGCAGCCAGCGTCAAAAAGCTGACAGAGGTTTACGAGGCTAATCTCTCAAAATCATGACAGCAATCCCATCGGATACTTGGTCTTAAATCAGTTATTCAATTTATGCTAAGACAAGTCATTATAGTTATGGCGCTATCTGTGCTATTTGGTGGCACATCTCTGATTAGCTTGGGCAGTTATAATATTCCCCTCGATCCAGCCGTCCTCAAATTGCGCTATCTGTTAGTTGCCTCAAGTTTACTAATCCTCATCCTCATGTCTCCCTTTAAACAGTGGGGTTTCCACCGTCAAGCTCGACCTCTCCTCTTGCTGTGGATTCTATTCGGCTGCGGATTACTCATATCGGGACTTGCTAACAATGACACAACTATTTTTAGAGACGGGTTGTGGCAAATGATTGCTGTACCGTTAATTCTGTTTAATGCTGTCCCAAAGGCGCTGAAAGAAAATGCCAACTTGCTAATGGGAATGGGACTTTTCCTCGGCCACATTCCCTATATTGTTACGTCTCTTGTGTCGCATCCTCCGGGGAATGGTACGCTGTATCGTGGGGTATTTGCCAACTCGAATCAAATGGGATTTACCTGTGCCACAATGTCTGCGGGTTTATTTATTTTGTTGATTGGTGCTTGGTCTGCAAAAAAAGATGCGCGGTATTTATTGCCAATATCTGCTGCTCTGTTGAGCCTTTTTGTGCTGATAATTTTAGCGAACTCTCGGACTTCAATGATAGTATGTTTTATCATGTTTTCTGTGTTTTTTAGCCAGTTTGTAAAAAATTCCAAAGCAGTTAAAAGAATGATAGCGATCGCCACTGTGGCTGTGACGGCAGTCTTGCTATTTGGAGGCGAACAAATTGAGGCTATGAATAAGAGTCTCAACAACAACTTTGAAGCTAAGGAAGGTTTGAGCGGAAGAGATCGCATCTGGGGACAGACATTAGATGAATCAGATTTATTGGGTCACGGCAGCAAATACTTTCAGTTAAACTTTGGACTGGGAGGACACAACACAATTATTGAAGTCATCGGACAAAATGGCATTATAGCAGCAAATTTGCTAGTCGCTTTTGCGATCGCCAGTTTTTTCTATACTTACGCCTATTTCAAAACTTATGCCAAAGAGGATTGTGCTGCGATCGCTCCATTCCTGATTACAGTATGCTTCTGGTTTTTGTCTATGGCTGAAGGGATGTTTGGCTCATTAGGTAATGCCATGACACTTGCCTATATGCTGTCTATAGGTATTGTGATATCAAGGCCGCTCACCGGGAAAATGCAGCAGTAGGAAGGCAGAAGGTATCATTAAAAAAAATATACTTCTGATTTGAATGATTTTTGACAATCAGCCCTGAATTAAAAACGCCGACATGAATCACAGAAACCCTAAAAATAATAAATTGCGAGGATTAACGCTATTCGCATCTTTCTTAATATCTGGAATTATTTTGGCTTTAGCTTATTCTCAGATTTTAAAGGTTGGCTCATCATGTCCTGCTGCTGTTGCCGCACCTATCACTCAAACTCCCAAAAACCAGGGAATAGTAGAAACTAGGGTTGACGGAACTACGGTGATAGACAAGAAACCATTTTTTCCCTTCGGTTTCTATCATGTTTCCTGGGAATCCACCGCCCAAGAGCGCAAGTCGGCACTCCGCGACATCGCTGCTGCTGGATTTAACACAATTCACGCTTCGGCTACCAACCTAGATGATTATGGAGAATTTTTAGACGAAGCAGAGCGGCTGGGAGTATATGTTTTAACAGAGCAAAATTCCATCGGACTTCTGAATTTAATCAACGCCTTTAAGCAAAAACCAGCGGTACTCGGCTGGAGTATAGCTGACGATGTTGACAACGGTAAATGGAGTGTAGACAATCTGTTGAAATCTCACCAGCAAGCGAAGACAGCAGATCCCAACCACATCACTTATGTTAGCGGCTACTCAAATAAACTCAAGCAGTTTGCGAATTGTTCTGATGTCATTGCGAGGCAATCTTATCCGATTAAATGGAGGAAGCCAGAAGAATTGCCGGCGACTTATTCTGACATATCAAATGCACGGGCAGCCGCTGCAAAATTCAATCGCTCCACTTATGCTAATTTACAAACATATAACTGGGACTTACACCCTTCTAAAAAATACGATGGCTCTCAAGCCCCTACATTTCACGAAGTGCGAAATATGACCTATCAAGCTTTGCTTGCAGGGACAAAAGGGATTCTCTATTACACTTATGACGATCCCGTTTGGCATTTGCGAGACCACCCGGATTTGTGGGAGGGAGTTAAATCTTTAGTGCCTGAATTGAAATCAATTAGTCCGCTATTGCTTGATGGAGAGTTCCAAAAAATTGATACCAAGATGTCGAATATAGTAGCGGGGATATGGACACGCGAAAACCAAGGTGTCGCTGTTGTCGTCAACAGCAATTACGGGAAACCAAGAGAAGTAGCACTTGAACTTCCGATCGCAGTTAGGGAAGCGCGATCGATGTTTCAAAATCGACCTGCGGGTATGGCAGTCAAGGAAGGTAAACTTTTTGGGTCGATCGACCCTTTAGACGTTCACGTTTACAGACTTATTCTGTGACGATACCAGAGTGCCATGACCGATCGATGCGATCGCTATTGGCACAATGAATGACAGCAAACAACTTATGAATCAAATGTAGAAATGTTTTTGTTAAAGGAGTTACCGATTGTATGAGAGTAGTTGTAGCTGTTGAACACCGCTTTGTTCGCACGCCGGACGGGGCAGTGTGGACGCAGACAATGTTCGCCCATTCCTACTGGCAGCGTTACTTTGAGGTATTTGACGAGCTCCTGGCAGTAGCCCGCGTGCGCGACGTACCTGACGTGCCTTCTGACTGGAAGCGAGCTGACGGGGAAAGAGTTTCCTTTGCAGCAATACCTTACTATATAGGCCCCTGGCAGTACCTCTTCAAGGCCAGGCAAGTTCAGCAGGCTGCCAGAAAAGCTGTCCGCACAGAGGATGCTGTGATTTTTTATCTTTCTTCTCAAATTTCATCCTGTATCGAACCGATGTTGCGCCGGATTGGTCATCCCTACGGCATTTATGTCATCGCCGACCCTTACGACGTATTCGCTCCCGGCTCCGTCAAAAGCCCTGTGCGCCCGTTCTTCCGCTGGTGGTCACCGCGTCGGCTCAGAAATCAGTGCGTGAACGCTAGCGCCGCTGCTTACATTACAGAAAAGGCTCTCCAGCGCCGATATCCGCCAAATCCAGGGGTTTTTACCGCTCACTATTCGATGACGGAATTGCCGGATTCAGCATTTGCGGCAACACCGCGATCGGGCTTTCAGGAAAAGCAGTCGCTGACATTGATTACACTGGCCAGTTTGGCTCAACTTTACAAAGCTCCCGATGTACTCATCGATGCCGTTGCTGTTTGCGTCTCAGAAGGACTAGATATCAAGTTGGTTCTAGTTGGAGACGGCCAGTATCGTCAAAAACTGGAAGCGCGAGCTCAAGGGCACGGTTTGGGCGATCGGGTTTGTTTCAAAGGTCAATTGACTGCAGGTGATGCGGTGCAAAATCAGTTGGATCTAGCTGACATTTTCGTTCTTCCTTCCCATCAAGAAGGTTTACCTAGAGCAATGGTGGAAGCAATGGGGCGCGCATTACCCTGCATCGGCTCGACAGTTGGCGGCATCCCAGAACTGCTCCTCCCGGAAGATTTAGTACCCCCCGGTGATGTAGCAGCTTTGGCGAGCAAAATCCGCGAGGTGACGACTGATCCAGAACGCATGGCTCGAATGTCAGCCAGGAATTTGGAAAAAGCTAAAGAGTACCGCGATGAAGCCCTCCGCGAGCAGCGGAATGAATTTTACCGCTACGTACGAGAGATGACTGAAGCTTGGCTGAAGCAAAAAAACTAGGACGGTCTCAATGTTGGTCAGATTTAATAAGGATTAATTTTATGCCGACTAGCGTTTACGAGGAAATTGAGGAGCCATCATGAAGAGCCTGCTAATTATCACCACTATTCCATCTACTCTTAAATTTTTCCTGCCTCTCACCAAGCACCTACGCAGTCAAGGCTGGCAGGTGGATGCAATGGCAAAAGAACTTTCTACTAGCGAGGAATATGCACATTTTTTCGATCGCGTTTGGGATATCGAGTGGTCGCGCAACCCCCTAGATCCGAAAAACTTGATCGCGGCTCCCCAACAAATTCGTCAGGTGTTTGCTCAGCAAGAATACAATTTAGTAAATGTTTCCACGCCAGTAGCTGCTTTTGTTGCCCGCTATGCTCTTAACAATTGGAGAAAGCAGGGAAAATTCAAGGTAATCTACACTGCTCAAGGTTTTCACTTCTACCAGGGAGGCGCACCCCATAAAAATGCTATATTCTTGGGACTAGAAAAGATTGCTGGGCCTTGGACAGACTATTTAGTAGTAGTGAATCGGGAAGATGAGTCAGCAGCAAAGCGCTATGGACTCATTTCTCCCGAACGAGTTCGTTATATCCCCGGAACTGGTTTAAATCTCGATCGCTTTAATCCCGATGCTATTTCCGAAGCTGAGATAATGGGAGTACGTCAAGAGTTGGGATTAGCACCGGAAAACCCTTTGTTTTTGTCGGTAGCTGAATTTATTCCCCGCAAACGTCCAGGGGATATTTTAAAGGCATTTGCCCAACTCGGTCGGCCTCAAGTACATTTAGCCTTCGCCGGAAATGGAAGAATTTTTGAGGAAATGCAGCAACTCGCAGCCAAGTTGGGGATTCAAAACCAAGTGCATTTTTTGGGACGAAGGAGGGATATTCCAGTTTTAATGCGTGCGTCTGTAGCTACTTTGATTGCTTCTGCACACGAAGGACTTCCCAATTGCGTTATGGAATCTTTGTGCATGGAAACCCCCGTCATTGGTACAGAAATTCGCGGCACTCGCGATTTATTAGTAGATGGAAATGGGCGGCTGGTAAAAGTGGGAGATATCAACGGAATGGCTGAAGCAATGGCATGGGTTTTAGATCGTCCAGACGAAGCTCAAAAGATGGGCAAGCGCGGACGAAAGGATATGGTTAATTATGACGCGCCACATATCATAAAGCTTTACGAACGTCTTTATAGCGAGGCTTTGTCTGAGAACGCATCAAGTTATACACGCGGATAAAATCTTTCTGAATACGCAAAGATTCCAGAATTTTTACCGGAAACTCACCACTTTTATCAACTTATGGATGCTTTCAACATTCTTTTCACCAGTGCAGGCAGAAGGGTAGCACTAATTCAATCCTTTAAAAAAGTTTTGAGCAATATAGGACTTCCTGGCACTATTGTCACGACCGATTCTCAGAACAATGCTCCTGCTGCTTTCGTCGCTGATGTTTCAGAAGTTGTTCCGCGAATTACTGATGCCAATTACATCAATATTTTGCTAGAAATTTGTGAAAAACATCAAATTAAGCTATTGATTTCGCTGATCGACCCGGAACTGTATTTGCTCTCGCTTCACCGACTAGAATTTGAAGCGAAAGGCGTTACCCTACTCGTCTGTTCTCCTGAAACCAATGAGATTTGTTATGACAAACGTAATACTTTTAAGTTTTTCAAAGAGATTGGTGTTCCCACCCCTGAATTGTTAGATGGAGACACAATTCTCGCAGATCCTAACGCCTGCTATCCTTTTCTGATTAAACCTGCGAAGGGCAGTTGCAGTGTGGGAGTAAATCAGGTCAGAAATGCTAAAGAGTTGGATTTTTTTAGAGAGTACATTGCTAATGCGATTATTCAGGAATTTCTCATTGGTGAAGAATACACATTAGATATTTTAGTGGATTTCCAAGGAAAGGTGCGATCGGTGGTTCCCCGGCTCCGCATTGAAACCAGAGCTGGGGAAATTAGTAAGGGGATAACAGTTAAAAATCCCGCCTTGATTGAGGCGGGAAAAAAGGTGGCTGAGTCATTGCCCGGTGCGATAGGCTGCATTACGGTGCAATGTTTTTTGCTCGCCAGCGGTGAGATTAAATTTATTGAAATTAATCCACGATTTGGCGGAGGATTTCCTCTCGCATTTCAAGCCGGTGCTAATTTCCCTCTCTGGATTATCGAAATGGTTTTGGGGAAAAACCTTGAAATTAAAATTGACGATTGGCAGGATGGAGTTGTCATGCTGCGGTACGACGAGGCAATTTTTGTAACAAAGGAAATGCTGGCATGATTAAAGTTACCGTCTTTGATGTAGATGATACTATGTTTTCCGAACTATTTGTGCGGCTCGGATTTCACGCAGTCGGGGATTGGATAGTAAATAAATATGCGGTTCCCAGATTTTTGAAATAGCTTGGAAGTCTTTTGTGCCAGGAAACAGAGGCTAAATTTTTAATTGAGCTTTAGCAGAAATTAGCATGGAGGATGACTCTCAAATAATTCAGGAGATCATCTCAATGGAGCGACAACATAAGCGGCAGATTTCTCTGTATAGCGATGCTCGGCGAGCGAATATTTTAAAGGTAACAAAAAACTAGGCGCGAGCACAGATAGCTACCTAACAACTCAACGCAATAAAGTTGAAGGATTGCACATAGCAAATAGTTGTGATACTATCATTTACAGCGATGAATACGGTAGAGAAAACTGGAAGCGCAGCCCAATACCCTACTTAAAAGTCAGGGAATTCATGGGATTTCAAGGCTAAAAATGCGTCTATGTAGGAGATAATCCTCACAAAGATTTCGTCACGGCCAAGAAACTGAGTTTGCTAACAGTTCAAATCGCTCGTCAAGATGAGAGTATTGCAAGACTCCACCAGCACCGGGCTAGGAAGCCGATCGCACAATTCTTTCCTTGGCTGAACTAGAGACAATTTTATGATCGATTCATGAACTTTGTCTTAAGTGCGGTAATAATGCCGGTTCTGAATTTGGGGGCGATCGCGAATTAGAGTTCGTCTTTTAAGAACCTAAAGTTTAAAAATGTTCGTGAAGGAATTGACAGATTTTTTAAGCTCAAAAGGATGGTGATCATGAATTCAGAAGTTGCTTCTACCAATAGTTTCAGTAAATACAGCAGACTGCTAAAGGCAATATTAGATAGATTAGTGGCCGCGATCGCGCTGGCAGTTTTCTCTCCCGTAATGTTAATGGTTGCGATCGCCATTTACATCCGCATGGGCAGGCCAATCTTTTTCTGCCAACCCCGTCCCGGTAAAAACGGTCACGTTTTCAATTTCTATAAGTTTCGCACTATGACAAGCGATTGCGATGCTGATGGCAATTTGCTGCCCACCGCACAGCGTCTCATACCCCTCGGTCAATTTTTTCGCAAAACAAGTCTGGACGAACTCCCTCAACTCTTGAACGTTCTCAAAGGTGACATGAGTTTTGTTGGCCCTCGTCCTTTACTCGTAAAATACCTCGATCGCTATACTCCAGAACAAGCACGTCGCCACGAAGTTATGCCGGGAATTACAGGTTGGGCTCAAGTCAATGGTCGCAATGCTATTAGCTGGGATGCTAAATTCAAACTTGATGGTTGGTATGTCGATAATTGGACTCTGTGGTTAGACTTGAAAATTCTGTTTCTGACAGTATTGAAAGTCTTGAAAAGAGACGGAATTAACCGAGAAGGCTATGCTACAGCCCCTGAATTTACAGGTGTGCTAGACGATTCCCAAACTAATAGTGCCAGTCGGTAGAAGTTCGTTTATTAAAACTGACTAAAGATTTTTGAGAGTCTTCTAAAAAGCACTTAAGCTATGAGCCCGGGGTTAAATCCCCTGGCTTCTCTGATTGCTCAATCTATAAGACACTAAAACGACACAAAGAAAAATATAATTATTTAGTGGGAGTGCGGGTCAATTTTTTAAACATTCAGCCTAAATAACTCCTCAAGTCAAACTTTTTTCCTGCCTATCCATCTCCCAACTGAAGATAAAATGAACAAACAAATCCTCCTCTCAACACCTCACATGGGTTCCCTCGAACAGGAGTTCGTCAAAGAAGCCTTTGACACCAACTGGATCGCCCCCGTTGGTCCCCATGTAGACGCTTTCGAGCAAGAATTCTGCGATGTAGTTGGCGCTAAACACGCAGCGGCTGTTAGTTCCGGTACCGCAGCTTTGCATTTGGCTTTACAATTAATTGGTGTCGGTTCGGGAGATGAGGTTTTTTGCTCTACTCTGACCTTTATTGCAACTGCTAGCCCGATTACTTATCTTGGCGCAAAACCTGTTTTTATTGATAGCGATCGCACTTCTTGGAATCTCAACCCCGATTTGTTCCGAGAAGCACTTGACAAACGAGCAAAAATTGGTAAATTACCCAAAGCTGTTGTAATCGTACACCTCTACGGTCAAAGTTGTGATATCGACCCAATTCTGGCAGCTTGCAATGCTTATGAAATTCCCCTAATAGAAGATGCGGCAGAATCTCTAGGGGCTACCTATAAAAACCGATCGCCTGGAAGCTTTGGTAAAATCGGCATTTTCTCATTCAACGGCAATAAAATAATCACCACTTCCGGCGGAGGAATGTTAGTTTCAGATGACCAAAAACTGGTAGAAAAAGCTCGTTTTTTGGCAACACAAGCCCGTGATACCGCTCCTCATTACCAACATTCAGAAATTGGCTACAATTATCGTCTCAGCAATGTTTTGGCGGGAATTGGTCGCGGTCAATTACGGGTTTTGGAGGAGCGAGTGGAAGCGAGACGACGCAATTTTGAGTTTTACAAACAAGCTTTAGGAAACTTGCCGGGAATCGAATTTATGCCGGAAGCGGCTTTTGGAAAAGCTACTCGCTGGCTGACTTGTTTGACCATCGCTCCGGCAGCTTTCGGTGCAGATAGAGAACAAGTTCGCCTAGCGCTTGCTCAAGAGAAAATAGAAGCGCGTCCGGTTTGGAAACCTTTACACTTACAGCCAGTATTTGCTGATTGCGAATGTTTGGGCGGTGCGGTGGCTGAAGAGTTATTTGAGTACGGGCTTTGTTTGCCTTCTGGCTCTAATTTAACTGATGAAGATTTAGAGCGGGTGACAAGTGCGATCGCCAAAATTCACAAAAAAAATCGATGATCTAGCCGCAGGAAGTTCGGCAACAGATTCTCTAACGGATGTAACGGAGGTCCGGAAGAAGAAAGATGCGATCGCTATTAGATCCCCGACTTTTCCAAAAAGTTGGGGATTTGGGTATTCTATCTTCTGATTAATTTTCTTGCCATTCTTGCAGCGCGATCACAATTCCCTGTTTCAATCTTGGTTCGAGATTGTCTTGCTTAACTAAGCTTTCTAATTTCTGCCTGACCTCGGCAGCACCTAGCTGTTTGATCGCTGCCATGCAGTGCAGCCTGACGCTGCTGTCTGCGTCGCCCAACATTGGAATCAGAGCATCTAGCCCTCTCATATCTCCTAATTTTCCTAAACCTAAAGCTAAAGATTTTTTGCTAACTGCCTCCTGCACGGCCGGATGACCGGTTTTCAGCAAATCAATCAGAATTTCAGCAGCAGCAGCTTTTAATTCCGGCTTTTCTACTCGCCCTAAAACAGTGACTATCTCTTGATAAACAGTAGAATGTATGTTAGTAAATTGTGCCCTTAATGTCTGATGCAAATATGCTAAAGCGGTTGCAGTTTCCATCCAGCTTAGGGCGCGCACAGCTTCGATTTGCAATTCAACCGGAGTTAGGGGCGATCGCAGCAATTCAAATAAAGCAGCCGCTGCAGCATCGGTTTTCACTCGCCCGATCGCGATCGCCGCTTGCTGACAAACTTCTAATCGAATGTCCGAAAGCAACGGTTTGAGCAAGTTAACTAAATCTAATTCTGCGTCTAAATAGGCGCGCACCCCGAGAGCTCGCACGGCTTCTTTTCTGACTCCTGTCGCCGGATCTTTGAGTGCTGCTACCAGTACCGGCGGGATGCGGGAGTCGTGAAAGCTGCTCAGGGCCTCGATTGCGTGCGCCCGCACCGCCACTTGAGAGTCTCCGACTACGCTCAACAGCGGTGGGATGGTTTCGGTGCGCCGAATTTGGGCAAGTGCTGCTGTGGCAAACTGTCGCGAGTCTTCTTGGAGTAGGAGAGTTGCGAGGGATTCTATGGCTGTCGGGCCGAAATTCCCTAGGGTTTCGGCGGCGATTTGGCTCAATTCTTCGTCGGAATTTTTGACCAATTCTACTAAAGCTTGAATCACTTCCGGGCGATCGAACTTTCCGAGAATGCGGGCTGCAAACCACCGGGGCTCGGTGTCTGCGTCTTCGTCTTCGAGCACGGCAATTAAAGGTGCGATCGCGCCATTTCCCAGATTGGGCAATACTTTAGCAATTTCCCAGCGGTCTTGAAAATCGCCCCATTCTAAGGCTTCTATTGCTAAACTGACAGCTTGCTCTAAAATGTCTTGTTCCTGTGGCTTACTGCCCTTGGCTGTCACTTGCTGCAAGCATTCGACTAACCCAGGCCAGTTTTGGCGATCGGCAGCGACTTGCGCTTTTTGTAAAAAATTATACATAATTTTAAATTAAGTTCGATCGAGCAGCGAGGTTTTTTGCTGCTAGGTCAGAGCGGTAGAGAGCTAATTTTTACGAATCTTTTGCTATAATTATCCATTTTTTAACATTTTTGTCAATCCAGCATAACTGCTAAAATGGAAGTAAAGCATTAATTTGATGCACTTAAGGCATCAAGCTATACTTTTTGTAATTTAAAATCAGCAATATTCCTAATTAAAAATTAACAAATGAAGAAGGCTCTACTTTTAGTAAACCAGCACTCCCTAAAAGGGCAAAAGCTATTGTCTCAAGCCACTGTAGAATTAGAAGCACTGGGTTTTGAGTTAATTATAGAATCTACTGACCACGCCCACGAACTTCCAGAGACTATTCGCCGCTACCAAAATCGCGTCGAATTAGTAATAATCGGCGGCGGCGACGGCACCCTCAACGCTGCAATAGAAGGTTTGATAGACACCAAGTTACCCTTGGGGATTTTGCCGATGGGAACTGCTAACGACCTAGCCCGGACTCTGGGAATTCCTACAGATTTATCAGCAGCTTGTCAAGTCATCGCCAGCGGTAAAGTTCGGCTCATAGACTTGGGTTGGGTGAACAGCAAGCATTTTTTTAATGTGGCAAGTTTGGGATTGAGCGTGGAAATTACCCAGCGGCTGACTAAAGACGTAAAGCAGCGCTGGGGAGTTTTAGCTTATGCTTTTACTGCTTTGCAAACAATTTTGTCAGCGCGACCGTTCCGAGCCGAAATTAAGGTAAAAAACCAATCTTTTAATGTTAAAACTATTCAAATTGCCATTGGCAACGGCCGCTACTACGGTGGTGGGATGACAGTTGCCGAAGATGCCACAATCGACGACAAGCGACTGGATTTGTACAGTTTGGAAATAAAAAAATGGTGGGAAATCATTGCTTTGCTGCCAGCTATGAGGCAAGGAAATCATACCATTTGGCCTAACGTTCGCGCCTTGCACGCTCAAGAATTTGAGGTTAATACTAGCAAACGTCGTCCGATTAATACCGACGGTGAAATCACAACTTACACCCCTGCCAAATTCCGAGTGATTCCCCAAGCTTTAGCAGTTATAGCTCCTTCATGACTCACAACTAATATAATTATGTTGTGGAACAGGCCGGGAAGCCTTTTCATATATTAGCCACGGGCAAGATGCCCGTGCCACAATTAATCAGTTAATAATCGCCTCCAGCGCCATATTGCCACGCTTCAACTAATCGGTGAAAATAGTATTGCTGCTCCGGGGCTAATTTTTTTAACTGCGGTTCTACGGCTTTCCCCAAAGGCTGCAATCCCGTATAAACCCCTAAATTTACATAATGAGTCATCCAATCGAGCAAGTTGGCTATTCCCACCTGCGGGATAATTTTCATAACTAATCCGGGATGGCTTATTGCTGTTTTAAACAGGGTTTGGGACAAAGCCGGAAACAGCACGATATCTTGAAGAAACGGTTTGAGTACCGGTTCTCCCAACTCTTCCATTACCTGAAATACGGCAGCCAAAAGTTGATTGATTTGATTGGGGTCTATTTTTTGATTCATCGCAGCACTCATCGAACGCTGGAACAACCAGGTAACTGATAGATTGGGCTGGTAGGGTTGCAAAAGTGCGAGGGAATTTTTGCTGAGACTATCGCTTGTCAAAGCTTCCTCAATTCCTAGAGTCAAGCGTTTGAGGTGGCGCACCATTGCGCCGAAACCGCCAAAGCTGAGGGGAGATTGGCTACCGCTGCTGTCTCCGACTGGGAGTATGCGATTCCAAGCCGTTTTTAGAGGACTTTGACGATAGCAGGGGAAAAATCCGTAGAGTGCTCTTTGGAATTTTAACTGTTCGAGTTCGACGTTTTGATATTGGGGAAGCAAGCGCAAATACTCTTCAAATAATGTTTGTAAACTGAATCTTTCTGTGTCGGCGTCTATGTAAGTAAATAAGTAGGTTGTGCGGCCGTCTCTGGCTGGAAATGCTTCCCAAAAATATTGGCACTGATTTTGCATTGGGGTGAAGGATGCAAATATATCGCCAGTGTCGTTTTTGGGGTATCCTTGAGCGCAACTGCCGACTACTAAACATACGGCGTCGGGTTTTTTGCCTTGTCTTGCTTGGCGGACAATCGGCGAAAAATGTCCCATTGCGTCTAATAATAATCGGGTTTTAAATAAATTTTTAGCAGGTGGTGAGTCGTTTTTTTCAGATTCTATAAGGACTCCATTTGGGTGAATTGTGGCTGTTTTAAATGGTGTATTTTCAAATAGTTCGCCTCCGGCTTGGAGAAATCGCTGTTTCAAGGTTTCTAGGAGGTAAAGTGGGTCTATTCCGATGTTGAGTACGTCGCGCACCCAAATGTCTGGGGTGTTGGCAAAGCTGATGCGGGCTGGGTTATATTCGGTGGCGATCGCCTTTTCTATCTCTTCAACAGATAGCAAATTTAGTTCTAAGAAGGCGTCTAATTCTTTGCGAGAAATGTTCCATTCTTGCTCGCGCCCTCGCAGGGTACCGCGTTCGAGCAGGGCTACCCGCCAACCCCGCACGGCTAAGGCTGTACCGATTAATATTCCTAGGGTTCCACCGCCGATAACTATGTCGAAGTCGAGAATTTCCAGGGGTTGTTGGCTGTGTTTGACTGCTTGGGGTGCTGGTGCGGGGTTTTGTTTGAGGTTTTCCCAGAGTCGATCGACTTTTCTCAGGCCTCCGAGGGCGTCTCCTGGCAGTTGGGAGAGGATTTGTTCGGTGAGGGACATCGGGTTTTAGGATTGAAGAGTGGTGGATTTTTTATAATTTAGCTTAGATTAACATTTGCGACAGTTTCAGGGCTGACGCATGAGGGTTATAAACCCGCTTTCTACGAATTTTGCGACGAGGAACCAGAAGTATACGAAGAAACGAGGTTTTTGAGGTCGCGAGTGTGTAAGCCAACTAAGTTTTTATAATCATACAGAGAAACCCGGTTTCTGAAAAAAAACCGGGTTTCTACCTCTCGTTGGTAAGTCTAAGGATTATCTTTAATCAGCCGTGCTTAATTCTTCAACTCGCAGCCGATCGCACAAAATTCGCTCGCACACTATAGCACCCGTATCCGCACTCCTGCAAACTTCTAACTGAGCTTCCGGCAGTGCTTCAAACAAAAAACGTTCCCCCGGAAACACCGTCCTCTCAAAATACCAATTAGGAATATTTGTAATGCGAGCGATTTGCACTTTGCTAGTATTATTAAGATACCAACACAAAATGCGCGTATGACCTTCGGAAATTACCTGATTTAGTGTCAAATTCATCTTTTTAACTTGTGTGTGCAATTGTGCGAGCGATCGGCGAAGGGCCTAAGCTTAGTATAGCAGCTTCCCAGTTAAAACACAATTTTTTATACATTTTTTTTACCATTTTTTTTACATTGTTTGGGTTAATTAATAAATTTCACGGGGGAAACATCAGCGCCTTCCCCCTATTCCCAAGAAGGTGCAAAAGCCGGCATTGCTAAAGTGCAAGATTTCCATCCTCCTCTAACAGGTGCGTTCAACAATTGACAGTGACCGACTGAACCTCTTGCCTGTTGGTAGTGACCGCAAAAATTACACTTGGAAGCCGGATTGCAAGCGCGCTCGCTAATCACAAGGCACGGCTGGTTTTGGGTTTGGTTGCGCTCGATAGTTAAAGTGTTCATTAAATTACTTTTTAAATGTTCAGTATTAAGTATGGCGGCTGGAGTGCAGTCGTTGCGTCTATCTCAAGGCTTACTTCGCCTTTAAGATTTGTTTAGGGATCAATAGAAAATATATTATTTTGGAGATAATCAAGCTAGGGAGCAATTGAATTTCCTTCCCATCGCATTGGCGGCCCCAGCTTTAGTGTCGATCGCGCTTGCTGGGGATATACTTCCTCAGACAGAGTTAATTATCCTCGCCTAACTTGCTGAACAAATCGGCTAAAATTGTATTAGAAAATAAAAAACCTTCGGGATCGCTCAACCTCAAATGGCCCGAAAGTGGCAGTTTCGCGCCCTCGCCTAAAGTTGCGTGAAGCGGAGCTATCCCGTAGGGAATCGCCCCATCCGCAGTTATAATTTCCACCCATCCTTGCCGCCAGTAGGGCTGCAAACAACGCCAAATTTTATCAACCGTTTCCTGAGTAAACTTTTGAGTCAGCGCCGACAGGCTAACTCCTTCTGCTAGACGCAAACCTAGCATCAGCGTTTCTAACAAAACGTCATTTTCTGAGACTTGAAAATTTGGCTCAATTGCTGGGTAAATATCGGGCTGGGTTTCCCCCCCAATTTGAGGATTAGCTGGGGAATTGAGGCCAGACATCGATCGCACCCACTGATAATATTCTTGAGTTTTGCGAGGCCTTGTCAACCTCCGGCCTTCCACGTAACTCGCCGCCCCCATTCCCAAACCGTAATAAGGGCGATTTTCCCAATAAACGCGGTTGTGGCGGCACTGATAGCCATCGCGAGCGTAATTAGAAATTTCGTAATGTTCGTAGCCAGCACCGGTCAGAATTTCCCGCGCTAAACGGTACATTCCAGCAGCGGTTTCATCTGCTGGTAGCGGCTGCGCACCGGCTTCAAAGTAGCGCCCGAAAGCAGTTCCCTGCTCAACAATTAAGTCGTAACTCGACAGATGAGTCGGGCTAATTTCTACTGCAGATTTTAGGGAAGCTTCCCAGTTTTCTAAAGTTTGGTGAGGCAGTCCCGAAATTAGGTCTAAACTGAAATTGACAATACCAGCCGATCGCACTATTTCCACTGCTTCAAAAATATCAGCGACTGAGTGCGATCGCCCGCAAGCTTGCAGCAAATCATCCTGAAAAGCCTGCACTCCCAAACTAACTCTATTTACTCCCGCCGCTGCATATCCCCGCAACTGTTCTAAAGTAAACGTACCCGGGTCTATTTCTATAGAAATTTCCGCCCCAGCAGCAATCCCAAATTTGCCGTCGAGAGTCTCTAAAATATTGCTCAACTGACTCACAGAAAGCAGCGAAGGTGTGCCTCCACCAAAAAAAACTGTTTTCAGAGATGCGCCTAAATTTTTAGTTTCTTGAATTTCTTGACACAGTACGGCAACATATTGCACAATTGTGCCGGAATTCTCGCCATTTTTGCGATCGCCCACCACAAAAACCGGAAAATCGCAGTAGTAACAGCGGCGGCGACAAAAAGGTATGTGCAGGTAAGCCGAAGTGGGAATGCTGGGATTTGTCGCTTGCACACTTTTTTTTAATTTAAATGTTAAATAATCTGTGGTAGGGTTCATTACATTTCAAGCCAAAAGCGCAACTTCAAATCTAAAGTTTTAATTAAACCATCATGAATAATTATGTATATTATGACATTTGCTTACCAAAAAAGCGCTGCGAACGATCGGCTCTTGTAATTTAACCTCGTACCAGTTTCGCTGCGTCACAATTCCCGAACAGCCCGCAGGGCGGTTTATTCGCACCTCGTGCCTGCTTTCGCCCCGGCGTGGTAAACGCCGATATGCTCGATCGCACATCCCTCAGAGGGTACAACCCCGAAATATAAGTTTATGAGAATCCTTGAGTAGATATAGCGAGATCCGACCAAAGCATGAAAACAAGTATCAGCACTGGAAAGATATAATAGGAATAAATTCATTAACCTAGAACTAATGCTAGACGCAATCATAATAATCTCATTCATAATCGCAGGCGGAGGTATCGGCTATTACGGAGTCGAACTCCTGCCGAGCAATCTGCTGCTGCAAGTTACAAATATACAAGGCTTAAGTTCTGTACTAGGTTCCTTTGGAGCATTAATCGGCTTCGTGATGGGATTAGTGGCTCAAACAACCTACCGCCGGCTGGAAAAACAAGTTCGCGATATGCCAGTGGAGATGTTACTGACGCGGGCAATCGGCTTAATCATCGGACTGCTAGTAGCAAACTTAATGCTGGCTCCGCTATTCCTGCTGCCAATACCCCGCGAGTTCGGCTTCATCAAACCTTTAGTCGCAGTCTTGGGTAGCGTCATGTTCGGCTTCACAGGCGTCAGTTTGACAGACACCCACGGCCGCGCTTTCTTGCGACTGATCAACCCCAAAAGCTTTGACACGGTGTTGCTAACCGAAGGTACTTTCAAACCAGCAACTGCCAAAGTTGTCGATACTAGCTGCATTATTGACGGCAGAATTGAAAACTTGCTAGAAACAGGTTTCCTCGAAGGTCAAATTATCGTGCCGCAATTCGTGCTCCAAGAACTGCAACTGGTAGCTGATTCCGCCAACGATCAAAAGCGAGTGCGCGGACGCCGCGGCTTAGATGTACTCAACCGCATCAAAGAAACATATCCAGAACGGATTCAAATTCACTCGGCGGACTACGAAGATATTGCCACAGTCGATGCGAAATTAGTCCGCTTCGCTTTGGATATCGACGGTATTTTGCTCACCAACGATTACAACTTATCGAAAGTAGCAACCGTCCAAAAACTGCCTGTTTTGAATATCAACGATTTGACTCATGCGGTGCGCCCGACTTATTTGCCGGGAGATACGATCGAACTAAAAATCCGCAAAGAAGGCAAAGAACCCTCTCAGGGAATCGGTTACTTGGATGACGGCACAATGGTTGTCGTAGAAGCAGGAAGCAGCTATGTCGGCGGCGAAGCCCGAGTCGTAGTCACCAGCGCCCTGCAAACAAGCGCCGGCCGCATGATTTTCGCCCGCCCTCAAGAGTCCGTTATTGTTTGAAACAGAGTAACAATGGCCAGGGCAATCAGAATCAAATATTGCGATCGTTGTTCCCAATCTGCCCCGACTCTCTACCCCGCCCGGTATGACGAGTCGGGGCAGTGGTTTTTTTGTGTCTTAAATGTTGGGTGTGATCGCCATTTAAAAAATATCGCCTTTCAGGTGGTAGGTGAGGTATAGAAAAAGGCTCTTCAATCCTTAAATTGAGAGAATCAGGTGCAGCTCATGAGGCGCAAACGCTGCTATAATTGTTCAGAGGCAGGGGAAGAATAGATGTTAAATAGTGATGAGTGGGTCAGCTCAAACAGCCGCATTTCTGATGATATATGCCAATTTAGGTAGCTCAAAAACTTGTGTAATTCGATCGGGAATATAGTGGTAAAAATTCACTTTTTTTTGCGACAAGTATCAACTAAATACAAAAACACTTCCCACGCACAGGTTCCTTCTGCGGTCAGGGTAAACGCATCTAAATTAATTTAACAAAAACGTGAACTTGTGCATTACTAAATAACTAAAAAAACCTTATTAAAATTCTTAATTTCAACCCGACTTGAGCAGATTAAATCACAACATTAAGATTTTATGAACTTCTTAAATCCAGATAATTTTCCTTCTTAGATTGCTATTATATTTGGAGTATTAACTGGCAGAGTTTAAAATTTTAACTAAATAATTATTGTCCATTGCTGCTCGATACCGTTTCATTTTTAGACTTAGTTTTGAAGTTTTTTCTTGTTTCAGTAAGTTTATAGCACTCGCGACGTAGAAGTGCAAAATTTTCGGGAGAGCTCTGTTTCCGAATTATGCTTTCATCTTCACAAAATGTAACGTCTAGCGTCCAATGTAAGCTATTTTCAATGCCCCAATGACTGCGGAGCGCCCCAGCAATTGTCTCAGCATTACTGCTTAAACTACTCAAGTAAAAATGAGCTTCAGTCGTGGTTTTATTCCACACCCGTCGTTCACTAACTATCATGACAACTATTTTTAATCCCGTCCATAATTCTTGATTATGCAGAGGTGGTAACTCGGATACATCAACAGTCCAGACTGGTCTTTCTTCGTAAGGATTCAGGTCTCAAGTTGAGGGATTAAAGATGGGGTCTGCACAGCCGAATTAACCCTTAACCCTTGCTTTTATAGCCTGGTCAAAAAACTCAATTACAGAACGTCTTTGACGACGACAAGTTTGTATAACTGTCAATAGATTGGCAGTATCTTGGAACCGCTCCATTGAGCGGGAACCTCCACTAACTTTTCTTTTTGTGACGGCTCTCACGTAATGTTCGTTCGGCTAAATTATTATCCGGTGGGCTCTCCGGGTGCTCTAAAAAATACCACCACTGATGGGATTTCTTTTGCAAGGAGCGCCAAAGTTTACCAGCTTCCCCTCCGGCTTGCTCCATCCAGGAATGAATTGAAGTTTCAACTTTTAGTTGAAACCCTGATGTCCAACTCAAGAATTCATCACTATTTTGGTTCTATTGGAATAAAGCGTAGTTTTTAAATGCTTCATCGACCAGACTAAGAAAGAAGGCCCCAATCTATTGGTTATTTAATCCGGGAAGTTTGATCAGCTTCTTGAAATGACGGCATAAATGCGCCAGACATTTCTGCCCTTGCTTTCACCGGATAACCATTATAAGCGCTATAATCATCAGAATTCAGTACCCCTGAGTAGCTCGAACCCAGGATGGTCTCTAACTGGGCGCGAGAAGGAGTATCAGCCGCATGAAATAGACCGAAGTCGGTATTGGCAAAAATCCATAACCATTCTTTTATCCCTTTGACTAAGCAAGGTGTTTCATCAACATGGATATTTGGCTGTGTTTGCTTGAGCCACTCTTTAAGCCGGTCAATACTTGGATTTACTGCACCGTCTATTCGTTCATTTGTGGCTACGAATGTTCCCACCCGGATTTCTATTTTTCCCCATTCCCATAATAGTTCTTGTTGTTTTTGGTAGGATAAATGCCCGTAATGATTGAGCCATCCTAAAAAAGCTTGCAGTCTGATTCCGATATCTTGTCCTGCTACTATCTCGGCTGACCAGTCTGCTGAAGAGTGTTTCCCCACACTGGCTGCAAATACAGGTATATTTTTGATATTATACAATTTCAATTGGCCGCTTCACTAACTGTGCTACTTGCTGTGTTTCTATTTTTATTGGTTTGCCACTGAATTCCTGTTGACCACAGCATCTAAACACTTGCGGCCGTAATATCTCCTCTCTATCTACTCGGTCAAACCCTTTTCTGGTTTTTCCCGGATGTCCTGGTTGCCCTCCTGGTTTCCGTTTTGGTGTTTGCCTCTTGGATGGTTGATCTTCTGGTTTCTTCTCTGCTTTTTTGAGGAGGTCGGCCGATGGAGGTTTTGATGATATTGTACTTTCTAAATCTATGCTGACGTTTAGTTCCTGTATTTTTTTTTCTAGTTCTACTACTCTCGATTTTAATTGCTCTATAGCCTTGGCCTGCTCCATAATTATCTCTACCAGTGGCGAGGGAGCCAACTGGTTCAATATTTCACTGTCTAGTTTGAGAGGCTGCTCTTTTTTCCTAATTCTAATAATCTCCCTCCAGAATCATCTTTGTCAATACCCCCTGACATGAATCCTTATCTAATGACTAATGACTAATGACTAATGCTGGCGAGTGGTTCCCAACTTGTCACATCTTCAAATAAAGATTGATACCCCGCTGCATTGGGATGAAGCCCGTCTGCAATCAGACGCGATTGCCACCAATCACTGCCCCGATTTATCCATTTATCAAAAATATCTAAATAGGGAATTCCCCGCAACTCACAAGCTAATTTCGTTGCTTCTTTATACCGATATTGGTCAGCATGACTGTAATACAAACAATCTTGAAAAGGCATTTTACTTTCATCCACCGGCACCATCCCCACAAATATCACCGGACAAAGTTGTTGGGACAGGTTTAACAAATGATCCAAAACAGTTTTAAAATGTTCAAAATCAGTGTAGCTGCGCCCGGTAGGCGACTGCACTCTCGCCGAATCGTTGAGACCTACTGAAAGAATAATCGCATCCGGGACACGGTTTCTGAGCTCGCCACGGTGGCGAAACTCGTTTTCGAGTCGCTGGGAGACTTGATAGGTGCGATCGCCCCGAACCCCCAAATTGTATAAAACGTGTCCTGCACTCTCCGGTAACATCCACTGGCGTCGCAATCTTTCCACCCAGCCACCGCCTACACCGTCGCCGAAACCGTAGATTAAGCTGTCGCCGAAAGCAACCAATTTGAGGGGATGAGAATTTACCCGATGCAAGTTACCAAAGAAATAGGCTGTTGCTGCCTGCATAAGCAATGATACTCAGTTAATAAATTATGAATCTTGACATACTAAACTAGAATGTAACATTACCTAAAGTAGGGAGTCTCATGGTTAAGCGTCCAACTTTCGATTCAACTCAGCTAACCCGTCGGGCGGAAGAGTTGATTAACGGTGCATCCAACCGCTATCGGATTACGGTGCAGGTGGCGAACCGCGCAAAACGCCGTCGCTATGAAGATTTTGACAATATGGACGACCATCAAATGAAACCTGTAATGCGGGCGATATTTGAGATGTCGGACGAACTGACTCAGCCGGAAATTATCGGAGACATCTAGACTTCAGGAGTTTTGGGTTTTGAGTGGTGAATTGCCAGCAATTTTTGTCAACTCAAAACTCACAACTTTTTTAAACTAGACTTGGGCGCGCGGGACGAGAAACGCGGTTTATTCCTAGCTGCCTCGTTAAAAAACCTCTGATTGTTTTACTAATAAACCGGGTGGATGAGCGTAAATCCTAAAAGTATAAACTAGGACATCTCCTGGGGCTAAGTGTATGAAATTATTCTATTTTTCAAATTGTTGTCAAAACCGTGAATAGATTAAAGCAGGGCTTAAGTTTTCTGTTTGTTACTTTGAGTGTAGCGATTTTCACGCTTTTGAGTTGGGTCTTGGAATCCGGGGAACTGAGTATGTCCGCTTTGGAACCTTCGCTGCTGCGGAGTTCTGAGTCTGCCTCAGTGCAGCGGGTGGCTCAACAATCTGCGCCGCCGCAAGTTAGGGTGCAAGATGCGTGGAAATTGGTGTACGAAAAATTGCCGGATTTCCCGATCGAAAATAACTACATTTCTAAGGAAACAGGAAAAGTCGATCCTACCAATACTTTAGTCGGGCGGTTGATTCGATATCACGTATTTGTCAAAGGACGGCCGCCCAATTACCGCTTTGATTGGAAGTTGAGTTTAGCTGACTATTTGGGGGCAACTCCTGATTATTTGGTTGAAAGCGTTTATCCGGGAAAGGACGTTTTGCGCTCAAATCCAATGGAACAGGATCGTGCTGCTATTCAAAGGTTAAATAGAGCACAGCGAGATGCTTTGGTTCAAGCTTTGGTTGATGTTTTTACGGAGAATTCCCGGGGTGGGCGCACACCTGCGACGGGGGAAAAACCACAAGGGCGATCGAATTCCCCGGAGATACCGCAGCCGCAGCCGGGAGATGCGAAGTTGCTGGCACCTTAATACTCAGGAATGCAGAAACCGGGGTTTTTACGAAAATATTGCATCCCGGCCTTTGAAAATGGTAAAAAACCCACTTTCTTTCGTATTTATTGGTAATATCAAATCTGTGAGTATCGAAATTATTCCTATCTCTCTTCTCGACCTCTGCGTGAATCCGCGTCAATCCCTTGTCATCTGCGCTTGCTGAAATTATCTTTTTTTGACCGCAGATGAGGGCAGATAAACACAGATTAACGCAGATGAATTAGATCGATTACGGTTGCACCATCGGGAATTGTTGACAGTTGACTGGATTTGACTATTCCGATGCAACCGGAATTGATATAAGTCCTACTAATCTAAAATCCAAAATCTAAGATCTAAAATCGCTTAATGGTGGAACGTGTAATTAAAACGGGTGTTGGGTGGCGTTTGGGATGGAACCCGGAGGCCGAGGAGTTTAAGGGTTTAGTGGCTGGCGACGGTTGGGCGATCGAACTCACAGAGGCTGAGTTAAACGATTTTTGCCGATTGTTGGAGCAATTAGCCGGCACAATGAGTCACATGGCCTCTGAGTTAATGGACGAGGAAAAAATAGCAATTGAAGCCGAAAGCGACTTGCTGTGGGTGCAGGTGGAAGGCTATCCCGAAGCTTACAGCGTGCAATTGATCTTGAATGCTGGCAGGAGGTGCGAGGGTTGTTGGCCGGCGGCTGTGGTTCCGAGTTTGGTGCAGGCTGCAAAAGTTTTTAAAGTTTTTTGACTTTTTCGGGAATTCTATGCTAAGCTGTTAAAGCTGTCGGGGCGTAGCGCAGCTTGGTAGCGCACTACTTTGGGGTAGTAGGGGTCGTGGGTTCAAATCCCGCCGCTCCGATAGATGGAATCCTTATACACTAAGGATTCCATTATTTTTGGTCGATAAATCGTTCCTTTCCCATTCTCAATAAGGGGTGACAGAATATGTCATACTCAGACAAAAAGTGGGATAAAATTGGGATATGGCAAAAGGCTCTGTGAAGGTCAAGATTTTTAAGGATCGGCTTCGTTTAGTTTGGTCATGGCAAGGAAAACGATTTTGGTTGTACATCGGTCTGCCGGATACGCTCGCCAACCGTAAAGCTGCTTCGATGCAAGCCACCCAAATTGAACTCGACATGGCTAGTGGCAACTTTGACCCCTCCCTGGTAAAGTACAAGCCACAGAAACAAGAATCCATCTCTGTTTCTGACCTGTTTCACCAATTTATCGAGTACAAGCGCCGGAAAATCGAACCTGCTACTCTCGCTAAATATCTTGGACTGGAGAAACACGTGTCTGCGTTTTTCAAAAACAAAACCTGTGTTTCTGTTTCTGAAAGTGTGGCTGAGAAATTTAGAGACTGGTTGGGACAAACACAGAAACTTGAACCCGTGACGGTACGGGAAAGGATTGTGTTAATGAACGCTTGTTGGGAGTGGGGCCAAAAAAAGAAGCTGCTAGTAGAAAAT
This sequence comes from Microcoleus sp. B3-D7, assembly GCF_036705305.1. Taxonomy (NCBI): domain Bacteria; kingdom Bacillati; phylum Cyanobacteriota; class Cyanophyceae; order Oscillatoriales; family Microcoleaceae; genus Microcoleus; species Microcoleus sp. B3-D7. The sequence goes on from NZ_JAUBUE010000001.1 coordinate 345,869, forward strand.
CCTTGGGACGAAGTTAAGGTTTCAGTTCCACCAAAACAGCGCCCAGATCCTTTTACTTTGAAGGAAATTGAGTCGATCGTTCAGAAATTTCGTTTTTCCCCAAATTTGAAACACTTCCTTAACTATGTGGAATTTAAATTTGGGACAGGACTCCGCACTGGGGAAGCAGCGGCCTTGCGATGGCGGCACTGTTCGAGTGAGTGCGATCGGATTTGGCTCGGAGAAACTCTCAAAAATGGCAAGCGCAAAGCTGCCAAGCGGAATAAAGACCGCACGGTGCCGCTAACTCCCCGTTTGCAACAACTACTGCTCGATCGCCGACCTGAAAATTGGCAGCCGGATGATCCAATTTTTACCAGTGTCGAAGGATGCGCGATCGATGCTAAAAATTTTTGCAACCGCTACTGGAAACCTGCACTAGCAGAATTAGGAATTGATTATCGCAAACCTTACAACACCCGGCATACTTTGATTTCGCATGGTTTGGAAGCTGGCATGAACCCAGTGGCGCTCGCTGCCCTCACCGGCCATGATGTCCGCACTCTTTACGAAAATTATGCCGGACTCGTTAACCCAGCACGGCTACCCGATTTGCTCCCTGTTTTGTCCCCTGTTTCCGACCTGGTTTTAGAGGCTGATTCTCCGGTCGATCGCTCAGATACCTCTCCATAAATCTTTGATGGTCTGGATGGCTTATATCCCCATTGCAACTTATTAATTGATCCAAAAGAACAGAATTATAGAGAACTTTCCCGCTCGGATTGCGCCCCCAGTGAATCCCTTCTAATAGTTTGTTTTGTTGTCTGTACCGCATCAGGGTTCGAGCGCTACAATTGAGGATTTTACCAGCAGTTTTTGCATCACAAAAGTTGTTAACGTTCACTTGGTTTAACTCCTAATAACCCTTTGATTACATTGTCTTTAATCATGTTTTGACGCATCATTTCAGTAAGCAAAATGTGCGATTCGACTGCTGAAAGCTCTTTAACTTCGTCACTGAAAACTTTCAACCGAAAATCCTGTTCAGTGGTTATTTTGATCAACTCTTTGTCCATTTTTAGCCTCAATAATTCCACTGATTCTTTCTTTGACAATTTCATCCTGAGTATTTAGCCAGCAGTCGATCGCCTCTTGGCTATATTTAGTCCCCGGTGCCTTCCACGCATAGAGTTGACTAATCAGACTTTGCATTTGCTCAGGATAAAATTTATCCCACCAAATCAAGGCAATCTCACGCATCGAATCCGCGTCAATTTGTTCGATTTGTTCGATTGGTGGTGGTGGCTCACCCACAACATCAGCCCGGGTGTCAGTCGGCGCGTCAGTCACGGGCTGCGGTTGGTTCAGTTCAGCCGATTCTGTGGTTATGACTTGGCCGCTCTGTTCTATGGGTTCTGTGGGTTCTATGGGTTGTGTGGGTGTAGTTGGTGAGGTCGATTGTCCAAGCAAAGCAGTGAAAGCGACTTTTTGGGCTTCCGTCAGCGCATCCCAGACTTTTTGGCGCTCGGCAGCCCCTTTGCCACAAACATCTCTGAGAATGACTTGGATCTCTGTGGCAAATTGAGAATCATTTTCGGCGATCGCAAACCTAATGAAATCGATCAGCTCTGCCTCTTCTTTTTCCTGTGCCTCTGCTTGTGCCTCTGCTTCTGTTTTTTGTTGATCAACTTGGGAATTTTCCGGTTGATCAGTCTGAAATCCTTGCTGTGTATGGGTCGGATGGGTGCGATCGACCTGTTCAAGTTTCTCTCCCAAACTATCGGATTTTTCATCAGGGGAGTCAGCGTTGATAGTCCCTGCTGTCTGTGTTGGGCCAAAAATATCTTTTTTTGGTGTTAAGGGTAGTTCATGTTGATCCACTTGTTGAGTCTGATTCTCCAGCTCTTGCTGTGATTGGATTTGAGCTTGCACAACTTCAGCGCCATCCTCATGATCAACCCCCCTTTTTTCAGTGTTTGTTGTTGTTCCCGACTCAGAATCAGGTTCTGTCTCAGGTTCTGGAGCGGGTTTTGGATCGGGTTCTGGAGCGGGTTCTGGTTTGCACCAAACTCGGCAGCGCTTGCCACCCACTGTACGGAAATTTTTCTGCCAGCCCAAAAGTTTGAGGATGCTGGCGACTCTCATCTGGTGCGATCGCTCTTGCCGGCTCAAATCCACTTGAAGATGATTGAGCAGATCGCCCATGAGTAACCATTCCCGATATTCGGTGTAATTGGTGATGGTATCCATCCAAGGATCGGAAGTCTGAAATTCTCCAGCTATAGTTTCTGCCTTTTCTTCATCCTCATAATCCAGCCACCATTGCTCCCCAGATTTATAGGCGACCACTGCTGCTGCCCAAATTGCATCCCGCTCTTGCCTGAGCAATTTGGTATTGATCCGTTTCTTCACCGGGATTATCCAAAATCGCCGGTTCCCGGTTTCGTCCGATAAAAACTCATCTTTGTTTGTGGTCGCCACGATGATGCTGGCTCTGGCAAAATCCTGTGTGTCGCGACAGTACGGGGGTCTGACGGCATCGATCGAACTTGAGAGAAAAGCTTTGGTCTGCGAAACATCGCGCCGTTTAAAAATCGATTCCAATTCAGACCATTCAATGAACCAACTCCGATGAAGTTTCAGCCGTTCATCTTTGTCGCTGACAGCACCGAGGGAATCATCAAAATAATCACCAGCAAGGATTTTGAAAAATGTGGATTTTTTAAAGCCTTGCTTACCTTGCAGGATGAGCGCTGTGTCTAATTTGCAGCCGGGAGATAGCGCACGGGCAACGGCGCCGATCAAGCTTTTTCGGACAAAAGTTTGATAAATGGGTTCAGAAACACCGAAGTATCTTTGAGCCAGGGTATCCAAAATTGAAGTATTCTCCGGTGGTGGTAGCCCATTTAGATAATCTTCTATTGGCGAATACTGATTCTCTTCAGCTATTTCTGTGAGGATATCTTGGATGTCTTCTTTTGAGGATTTTACAAGGATGGAATGCCTGGTTGCGAGTTGAATCTTTGCCCGATCGAGCGAGACAGGTTTCCCATCAATTTCAATTCGCTTACTCAGTTTATTCAACCGAATTCGTTTGCCAAAATGTCTGGCTAGTTTCTTATAATCCTGGATCAATTTGTCATTTGAACTCAAAATATTAAAGTCAGATTTTGACTTAGCTTCTGACTCAACTTCTGACTCAACTTCTGATTCAGATTCAGATAATGATGGATACTGAGCTTTTAAAAAACGCCAGTATTCACCTTTGATGCAGTTTTCGACACCGTTCGGGAGATATTTGGAGATACTGGCGATCGGGTTCGACTTAACTGCATAACTCCAGATTTGCTCCCATTCTTCCTCATCCCAGCCACCGCCGGGGGAACAACGCCGACAAGCATCCAGAAACAGGGTGTAGGCATCCTCATTAGTTATTTGTCCGAGTCGAGTGAACTCTGCCTGAACTCCAAGCAAATCCCGTGCCAGTGTCGCCATTGACGTATTGCGGAGATTTGTTACCCCATTCAAAAATTCTTTGTTGGGTTTTGCTAAAGCGCACTGTAGGGAAATTGGTATTGGTACAGGAACAGTGAGGTCTTTGTATTTAGGTAAATCTGTCGGTTCCAAAAGTGTAGCTGTAGCAGTACCCGTCGTAGTATTTGCAATGGCAGTAGCAGTAGCAGTAGTAGCCAAGGGAGAGGATGCGGAAGTAAGAGCAATTTTTGCTTGTTCCTCAAGTTCAAGTTTAAGTGCAAGTTCAAGTTCTCGTCTTCGTTGTTGTTGTTCTTCTTCTTTCCTTCGTAGTATTTCTTGGTATCGGGGGAGAAGCCAATCGCGCAAATCACTGTAGCTGTATCGGATGCCGGACTCTGCAACAATTTCTGATTTGATGGGTTCGCGATCGGGTTTGACGTGCCACGCACCGGCCAAGCGAAAAACACGGCTAGGATTTTTGTTACTTTGATCAGCATCCATGATTTCGATCAGCATCACTTGCAGTTCACGCCACTGTTCGGGATCGATCGGCTCCTCGAACAACCAGTACGGCTGCATCGACTTGTCACCGCTGTAGATGGTGAAGGTCGGCTCAACAAACCCAACTTCGCTCCATTTTTCAAATTGTTCAGCTAATGGGATATCGTCCCACTCACAAAATATGGCACAGCACTGTTTGATGTCAGCATCTGAGTGTCCCCTACCACCAGCGCCATTGACCACGACATAAACACCGCGGCCGTCTGCCTGATAATTTTCTATTTTTTCCCAGTCCAGACCATTTTCTTTGCGCCCTTTATCTTTTTTCTTACGTTTGTCTTCGCTGTGATAGAAAAATCTCAAGTAGGCTTGACCTGGTTGATATCCGAGGTAATTGAGATGTTTCTCAACCAGTTGACGATCGATATTGATATTGTTCATTAGTTTGGCACTCCCGATTTAATTCCTGTTCTTGATTTCTCCGACTTGTCTGACTTGTCTAACTTGTCAGACTTCTTGGATTTGTCAGACTTCTTGGATTTATCAGATTTGTCAGATTTCTCAGATTTCTGTGATTTTTTAACTCCAGATTCATTGAAGGAGTTCATGAGAGTTTGCCATTTATAGCGCAACCGCTTAATTTTTGAGTTAAGCCGCTCCCGTTCTATTTCCAAATCCACTATTGTTTGTTCCAACCTAGTTATCTTGCCTTTATCGGCTGGATTTTCTGAATTATTGACAAGTTCAGCTTCGCATTCACAACACAAACCATCTTTCGTCAAACGACCAAAGCGACGTTTGCCGTCTTTATGGTAATTAGTTCGGCACCATCCGTTTTGTGTCATATCCAGAAACCTGAATTTTAGTTTTCTGTGTTTTCTTGTTCCAAATTTTGAGAAAAATAAAAAATCAAAGCTGCCTCCACCAAAGACCCTACAGGAATTCTTCGGTTGGCAGCAAACAGACGAACTTTCCTATCGATTTCTTCGGAAAGCGTTAGGGTACGTTTGGTTTTTTTGACTTTTTCAACCAAATTTACTTTCTGGACTTTTTCAACCAACTTTACTTCTTCGAGCAAAACTATTGAGCTTAAAGAATCGGTCATCATAAAACCTCCGTAAGTGTGAAGTTTGAGGGCTGCGTTCACGGCAAAATAATGGAATTTGAAATCCCTTACAGTGCGGTGTGGTTGCCCCTGCATTGTGAAATATGTAAAGCTCGTGAAAGAGTAATGTAGCTTTGCCCATATATGGCGAGCTTGCGCCGGTTAAAGCAATGTAAAGCGTGAACTAAGAACTGTTTCAACGTCAGTAACAGGCAAAGAACACCGCGTAGCATTTCAGGGTGTGGTGCGTCAAAAAACCTAGTCAGTTAAAACTTGGCTGGTCAGAACCAGAACGGCTTACTTGACTTTTCTTGCAACCCTTATGCCTTTAGGTAGGCTGAGGTTCCTGACGACCCAAAAACGTAGTCAAAGTCAATAAACGCTTAGGCTGGCAACAAAGCTTGAGTTTGCTTATTGAAACCCCCGTGTCTTTAGACCGGATTCTTGGTAAGTCACTTGCCATCTGTATTTACCACTATACCTTATTTACCACAAATGGAAAGCACAGAATACCTCAATTTTTGTATGTTAGAGGCCCAACACTGTCAAAATCACCAGAAACACCGGATGGACGTACAGGCCAGGGAAAAATTTGCTGAAATAATCTCCCAAATGCGTGGAGAGAGGTCGTATCGATCATTTGCTAAGTTCCTTGGGGTATCGCACCCCACAATCAAAGCTTGGGAAAATTTGGAGGGAATTCCAGATAAAGAAAGTTTAGAGCGTGTAGCTAGGCTCCGGGGTGAATCTCTTGAAGACTTTCAAGAATTTCTAGAGGGAAGTAGACAACCAAGCAAATTACAAAATCTTGTACAGCAAGTTCGTACCATTCCAGATGATGAGCTTGCCATTATCTTGCGCGCCATTGCCGATCGCATTGAAAATTCTTAATAACGCTTAATAACATATTTACCATTAATGGTAAATATGTTATATTTGGTAAATAGCTTTCCACAAGTGTTTACCACTGTTTACCAATGGGAAAATTACCGACAACGTTTACAAGCCTTGATTTAACTGGGTTTGAGTTGGATCGCGCGACTCAGTACACAGGAATCAACCGAGAAATGGTGGATTTTGCCTGTGCTGTGCTGCAAAAAAATCGTGTAGGGATAGTAGTCCGCTCGGTTAACGCAGCCCTCAAAGAAATCTACGGCATAGGGGGCAGCACCGATGTCATCTGCAAATTGGTTAGAGAATGGCGGACAGAAAATCTGTCGCTGATGAGACAAGGAAAATCTGAGAAGGATTTAGCAAGCGCATTGCTAGAGGCAGCAGATGATGGTTTGATTGATGAATCAGAAGTTCCTGAAGAATTTCTAGCAGTGGCTAGACAAATGGCACTAGCAACCTATCGCCTCGCATTTCAGAAAGCGGATACAAGTGTGAGTGGCGATCGAATGAAATCCTTGGCTGCTGAGAATGAAATTCTTCGGCAACAACTCAAGGATTTCCCTCAGAATCAGCTTGAGTTGAACTTTTACAAGTCAGAGTACGAACGCCAACGCCTAGAACTCAGGGAAGCGTACATGAATCTGAACAAGCAAAAGTTGACAGACTCTGAAGAATTTCGTCAACAATTGGATTCCTTACAAGCCGATCGCAACGAATTACAAGCAAAACTTACAGTCGCTGACAAACGGTTGGCAGAAGTCGCTGAAATGGAAACAGCTTCTCGCGATCGACTCTCTGAAATTTCACAACTCACAGGAAGAATCGAAGCACGGGAACGTGAAGTTTCTAACCTTCATTCCCAAATTCAAACTCTCCAAGCACAAGCAGGCGAGAAACAAGTCCTGGAAGCTCAACTAGAACAACTTCGACTGCAACTCAAAGAAGCTTCGAGCACAATCACTAACCTGCAAAGTCAACAGAAAGTTAGTGGCGCTTTACAAGTCGATCGAGTTTTAGATGATTCAGATGATGAGTTGGTCACTGATGCTCAGCTCATGGTGGAAAATGAAACACTCCATGCTGATTTGTCTGAAGCTCTCAGAGAAATTGAAATCTTGAAAGCGGCTCTTGCTAAAACTCAAGTCGCTCAATCTGAATCTCAAGCTGAATTACTTCCTGAAATACTTCCAGAACTCCTCCCTGAAACAGTCTCAGACTTGGTTGACCCTCTTTTACAACCCGTTAACTCTGATTCGGAGTCTGATTCTGAGTCTGATTCTGAGTCTGATTCGGAGTCTGATTCGGAGTCTGATTCGGAGTCTGACTCTGGCTTTGACTCTGACCCTGTTAACTCTGAGTCTGTTGAACCTCCAGCTAAACCTGTTGAACCTGTTTCCAGAAACAAAAAGCAAAAAGTTGTTGTGGCTAAATGAGTAACAGAAACAGAAACAGAAACAGAAACGAACAGCTCATTAACAGTTGCTGTTACTGTTACTGAGCTTAGAAGGGAGAATGAATATTGCTAGAGGTCTAATCATCTTGGGTGGATGCTCAAGGCTTGTAGCAAAATGGTGACTCAAAAGCTCGATTGCTGGGTAGAGAGTAATTAGCAATTGATAATTGGATTAAAGACATGATAGATCAAAAGAAAGAAATTCAGCTAATGTTATTGGCTAGATTTCCTTTGCTGTGGCTAGTGAGCCCGGAAGAAGAACCAGCAGAAGAAATCTTGTGCCAAGTGGTCACAGGGGTAGAGGGACAAATCTATTTCTGGGACTTTGCACGTGGCTGGACAGATAATGCCACGGGCAAGGGAAATCCGATGCAAGCCTTGGAGCGGATCAGTAAAGCACCGGCAATGGAACAGGTAACAGTGTTTGTCATGAAGGATTTAGGCAGTCTGATTGCCCCCGGTGCCAACGGACAGATAGCAATGAACCAACTAGCGATCGTCCGCGAACTGAAAAACCTCGCAAAACAACTAGCCCGTGACCGTCGCTGCCTCGTCATCCTCTCCGACCAACTCAGAATTCCCCAGGAACTCTCTCAAGAGACGACGGTGGTGGATATCTCTTTACCAGGCATCGAGGAGATATCGAACTTGCTCACTCGATTGGTTCCACCCGCCGATCTCAAACTCAATACTGAACAACGGCAGCAGTTTATCAAAGCTTGCCAGGGGTTGACGCGGTGCCGGATATCTCGTGTTCTGGCAAAATGTTTGGCTCGTTGTAAACGAGGCAAAGTCGATAGTGCGGCACTCCCTATGATCATTGAGGAGAAACGCCAAACCATCCGCGAGACGGGCATTCTCGAATTTATCCCGCTTGAATCAGGTCTAGAAGTCGTTGGCGGGCTCGAAATTCTCAAACAGTGGGTCAAATCGAGATCGCGCTCCTTCACTGACCAAGCTCGTGAATATGGTTTACCAAACCCCAAAGGTGTCTTACTCGCCGGCATTCAGGGCACTGGTAAATCGCTACTTGCCAAGACGATCGCTTCGGAATGGAAACTCCCCCTGCTGCGCCTCGATGTCGGTCGCGTGTTCGGCAGCATGGTAGGTGAAAGTGAGAATCGCATCCGACAGGTGATTAAGCTGGTTGAGGCGATCGCACCCTGCATTTTATTCATTGATGAAATTGATAAAGCCTTCGCCAACATCACGTCTGGTATGGATGGCGACTCTGGCACTTCCCAGCGGGTGTTTGGCGCGCTCCTTACCTGGATGCAAGAAAAAACCGCACCGGTATTCGTCGTCATGACCGCCAACCGCGCCGAAGTTCTCCCAGCCGAGTTGATTCGTAAAGGCCGCATTGATGAAGTGTTTTGGGTAGATCTGCCCAACCTCACAGAGCGGGAGGCAATTTTTCGAGTTCACCTCACCCGCGTCCGGCCCAATCGAGTCAAGTCAGGCGATTTCGATTTGAAGCTGCTGGCAGAACGATCGAAAAATTTCTCTGGTGCTGAGATTGAGCAAGTTGTCTACGATGCGATGCAAAACTCGTTCAGCGCCGGGGTTGAATTCGGTCAGCAGGATTTACTCGTTTCGATCGCCGGCTGTGTTCCTCTGGCACAAATAGCCGAGGCGCAAATTGATGAACTAAAAACTTGGGCAATTCGATCGGGTGCTAAATCCGCCAGCATCCCTGATGTTCAAATGCAATCCAATTCATATTCTCGTCTTTCCCCTCTTCAAGTTGATGAAAATTAATCATTTGATTCCTCTAGCTTTTTTTAAAGTAGAGAAATAAGCGAGAAAGTCAGGACAAATTCAAGTAATGCTTCGCTGTGTGGGGGTGATGTTTTGAATTTGGAATCAGATGGCAAAGATGACGGATGCCGAAACCCTCTTGCAAAATCTAAAACACTTTTGTGGGACGGAGCAATATTATAAACATTTTCTCGGAATTCGCTACACCGATGGAGTCAAATACTTGGTTGAGAATGCTCAATGCTTTTGGTTGATTGATGCGATTGCCTCCCATCAGCCAAGAGTTAACAGAATTCACAGACTAACAGAGTTTCAACTTTGGTTCCTTCATGTGGGAGATGCACATGAATTCATCAAGCCCACAGGACGCAATGCAGCGGTGTTGACTTGTTAGGAAGATACACCCGCTACTGAAACCAAACCTGTAGTTATTCAACAGATACCGTTTACCGATTTTCCCTTGCCAGAAATCAAGCTTTATCTACAAGAGAAAATACTTCTGTTGCCAGACGAAAATTAAGCCTTAAAAGCCTGTCCAGTTTTCCTACACTGGATACTGGCTCGACAACAGACGTTCGCACTACATCACTTACACAAATCAGGAGCATCAAATGACTTTTGACACAGAAACAGTCGAAGACCCTACAAGAGAGGAACAACTTCGATCGCTCCAAGCACAAGTTAATGGAATCTTTGCAGAAGCAATCAATAACAAAACAACGCTAGAGGTTTTTGCAGTTCAAATTTGGGTAAATGCAGTGCAAGAGAAAGCACCTTATGTGGCGATCGCCTCGCGGATGATTAATCTGGCTACAGGTTTGATTGAAGACGACAACCTGGCATTTCTCCGGTTCCTGGCTAAAGAAACACTTGCACAAAATGTTGCAAAAAGTCAGTGGGCGGTACAGTTAATTTATAACGGTTTAGTCATCAACAACAACCTATGAACCTAGAAAATTTTGTTCACCCTTTATCAATCACTGAAATAATTGATACGGAGCAAGGTAAAAAAGAAGTTATCAACTCTTGGGCTTTTGCTTCAACAATTTGGTCAGAAGTTCTCAAAGGCAATTCTAGGGCTTTAAACATTGCTCAGCCACTGTTTACTGATTCTAGTCAGATTCCTTTACTGATTATTCGTTCCAAACAGGGAGATGAAACAGCCGTGAGGGAGGCGATCGCCGTGATTGCGCTGGCAATTGAAGATCAATTAACAGAGGCATTTGAAAATGAGTCAGAAAATAAGTCAGGAAAATGAGTGCAAAATTTGTGGTGGTCAACTACTATTTCTTGGAAAGTTAGGACTTTTAAAACATTTCCAGTGCAGAAACTGCGGGATGAGTTTGAGTAAAAGTCCTAAAGTAATTCGAGATAGTTTCGATAGAATTATTTCTATTAAATACTAGAATCTGTCAAATGCTAGAAGCGAATCATGCAGTGCTTCGCTGTAGAGGAGTGATGTTTTGTTTTTGAATTAATCAACCCATGTTAGATGCACAACAACTCCAAATAGGTCTACAACATTGCACCGGAACTACTCAATATTTCAAGCATTCATTGACTAAGTTGCAATACACTGAGGGAATTCAGTATTTAGCAGAAAATGCTGAGAGTTATTGGTTGATAGATGCGATCGCCTCCTATCAACATCAATTAGGAAAAAAAGAAAATCTGAAACAATTTCAAGTTTGGTTACTAATTGTTGGAGATGACCATAAAATTATCAAGTCAGCCGTCAATCATGATGCAGTTTTGACCTGTTGGGAAGACACACCAAAAACTGGTGATAAACCAGTAATTCGTCAAGATATTCCCTTTACCGATTTCCCTTTGCCAGAAATGAAACTGTACGTTAAGGATTCAATTCTCATGTTACCTAGCGAGAATTAACCTTTGATTTACTTCATTGCGCTTCAATAGTGCAATGAAGTAATGCTCTGCTTTGTGATGTTAGTAGGTGGAATTTGGGGAAATGAAACACGTAGCTATTCTGAACATAATTAACGAAAACATAAATGAGGAGTCGAAACCTCACAAATCGATCGTCATTGAAGAACCGCCGATGGTATTGACCTGGCGGGGAATGTTTTTCCTATTTACTCGAAAAGTAGCTGAAAACTCTTGCACCAAATACTTTTACCAAGAAGTGTATGGCTGTTCTTTAGCTGCAATTTCTACACCGGAAATTGTTGATGACCAAATCTAATCACTAAAACTACTTAGGAAAAACCAATGAATAATGAATCGGAATTGCCACTAATTGAGCAATTGCAACTAATTGACTCATTGCAACTTGAAAATCTTCACAATCAAATCAGTTTAGTCTTTGAAGAAGCTATCCAAAATCAATGGAATCTCCAACAGTTTGCTATCAAAATATTAGCGAATTGTGCAGCACGTAAACCTGTTTATGTTTTGATTACTTCAATGCTGATACAGAAGGCAACCAATCTCGCTGGAACAGAAAATTATGCTCTAGTTGAACATTTGATTAATGTGGTACATCAAAACAATTCTCAAGAAATTAGAAAGGGAGTTCAAATCATAACCCAAGGGTTAGCAATTAACGAACTCAAAACCAATCACAATTAGAGTACACATGGCGGTTATTCTGCCTATTATCCAAGAAAATAGAGGCACACCAATGACAAAAAATAAAGTTTTTGAAATAGTTCGCAGACAAATTACTCTATTGTTTAGAGAAGCGGAAAAAGAAAACCTTTCTCCTGACCAATTTGCTGTAAAAATTTGGTTGGGAACAATTCTAGGACACATCTCGGAAATAACTCTAGTGTCAATATTGTTTGAAAAGGCTACTAATGTCAGTCCTGAAGAAACCTACCAAATGATAAGCGATTTGGCTGGTCGATCGAAATTACGCGAAGTAGATGCAGTTAAACGTGCAATTTCGTTAATTATCCAAGGTTTGCAAATTCTTGATAGCGAATCAAAATCTACAAATCAGTCAGGAAAATGACAAATTACAAAGCAGAGTAACAAAAGTGAGGAATAAGTAAATGAAAACGAAGCATACACCCGGAAAATGGAAAGCTCAAGGTGAGTTCATAGGAACAGACGAGGAAGATTCTCAAACAATCGCTTATCTAAGTTGCCACAGAAACAATACTCGAAGAACAGACTTAGAAACAAATGCCAATGCTAAGTTAATTGCGAATGCCCCAGATTTGCTAAAAATTCTTGTAGATTTATTGGCAAAAATTGGAGATATGAGTGTTGATGATTAAGCTGAGTGTTTTAACACAAGCAGCCAAATAATTGAGATTGAAAATGCCTGCCAAGTAATTAAAGAGATTGACGAAAACATTTTAAAGACCAAACAACTTAAATGGTTATCAGGAGAGAAAGTTTTTGGTGCGACTGTTTCCCACGATTATCTTTCCGAATCAAAGAAAGAAGAATGACACGAATAAAATTGCAAGTTACACGTTCACGATTGTAGGAAGGAATTGATTATGCGTTATAAATCTGATGACACAATTGGACAACTAAAGTTATCGATCGCACTTCAATTTCTTCCCGATCTTCCTCCCATTCCGCAACAGGATTACCGACTGATTGTACTCGATCCGCCGTGGCAGTTCGATCTCAGGGAATATGACCCAACTCACCGGGGCAGGTGTTCATACCCCTCAATGAAGGATGAAGAAATTCTGAAGATGCCGATTTATGACATCGCCCACGAACACGCTTATGTGCTGCTATGGGTGACGAACAACCATCAATACCTCGGCTTCCGGTGCTTGGAGAAATGGGGATTCACGCATCGATCGACTTTCACATGGGAGAAAGTCACCAAGGATGGCAGACCCCACATCGGAATGGGTCACTACGGGCGCAACTGCACTGAGCACTTCCTGGTAGCTACCAAAGGTGAACCAGGGAGTTTCAGTACCCACGGTCTGACCAACATCCCCAACATCATCAGAGCCCGGAAAGGTAAGCATTCTCAGAAGCCGGAAGAGTTTTGGACGATCGCTAATAAACTCGGAGAAAAACTGGAAAATTGTGAGGAATTGGGGCAATTGTCGCAACCGTCGAGGATTGAGTTGTTTGCCAGAGAACGCCGCTCGAATTGGGATTGCTGGGGAGCTGAAGTTCAACCGATTGATGCTTCGCTGTAAAGTGTCGATTTTACACCACTACCAAATTACAAAACCTATGAAACCTGATGAATTGCCAGACATGAATGTGACCGGATTAGTAACACTCTCTGATTTCTATGCACATCAGCATGAAGTAATCGAAACCGCACTGAAAAATGCTGAGATTCCCCATCAGATAGAGCTTTATCCCCCGAATGCCGAGAAAACGTGGAGAGATGGCGCTTTCCGAGTTTATGTGCCTTCTGAGTATGTTAAGTCAGGTAGAGAACTCTGTATTGCAATCGAATTTAGTTCAGTTTTCTAGCCTAACTAATAGCGTAATAACTGGGTCGCTGCCAGTTCAAATCCATCATGCTTCGCTCTGAATTTGTGAGTTTTTAGCATGAAAAATGAGCGAATTAGAGTTAGACATATTCTCCGAACAGGGTTCTTGGAGAACTAAAGAAGGTAAATCAATCCCCTATCTAAGAGAGCGTTGTCAGCTTCTCATTGATGACGGCTGGAATGATTACTACCTTCAAATCACGAAATGGCCCAAAAATACCACAATTGAAATCTCGGTGGTTAGTGGAGATCCGGGTTATGACGCAGAAAGCCGATGGTCAAAGGAGCAAGTTTATCGTTTAGCAAAGTTATCCCATACAGAATTTGCTAGACGAAAAGCTGAATTGATTCAAGATGCGATCGAATTTGCCAACAATCTGGTTATTTGTTTGGTAGCCCACAACCTTATTAGCGCAATAATTGGATCGCTTCCAGTTATAACCAATGTCTTCATCTGACACCAATATTTTAGGACTTCAAAGAGTAGCAGACTTTCCATCCAATCAGCATCCCACGGTTGTTACTGCCATCAACAGAATCCCTCACCAACTAGAGTTTTACGTGTATCAAGGCAAATTTAGCCTCTATGTTCCACCTGAGAATCTTGAGGCAGCCAAAGTTTTGTGTGAGCCAATCCCAAAAGTTTCAACTCTCTAGCGTAATAACTGGGTCGCTCCCAGTTCTTCTCATGCCTTACTACATTTTGGTTACGAACGAACAAGAGATAGATGTCTACACCACTCCCGAAATGCTCACCACAGAAGAAATTCAAGATTTGGTTGGCATTGAAGGAGAGCCAGCCACTTTTGAAGTGCTAGATTCTTCTAACTTTTCTGATCCCAAGATTGTCATAATTTGTGATGATGACCTGGAACCGAAAGGGCTGAAACCGACTTGTGTAACTAAAAAGGGACACGTGATTTTCGGTCAGGTAGTTATTCTTGGAACTAATCAATCCTTGGAAGATTTGTGTTTGCTAAATCTTGAACAAGTAAAAATGGTGAAGGAAGAACTCAAACTGCATCCAAAACCCGATCCCAAAGCAAATTTTAGTGCTTCGCTGTGGGGTTGAGATTTTCTCTAATTCAACACCGTTTACCACAGGAGCCGTTATGCAATTTTACGTTTTAATTAACTCAACAGGGATTCAAGAAGTAGCAGCAACTGAACTGCCACAAATCCCAGAAATTCAAAAGCTTGTAGGAATTCCAGGGCAAGAAGCGTTCTTTGAGGCGGTCTACCACTGTTATTCTGACCCATCACTTGCTGTTTTGTGTGACGATGACTTCTTGCGGAAGGCTCATCAGCCAACTATGCTTACTCCAAAGCGCGTGATCCTTCAAGGACAAGTTCTTGTTGTGGCGATCGATCCACAAATGGAAGATTTCTGTTTGTTGACTCAGCAGCAGGTAGAGTTGGTGAAACGAGAAACCAAACTCTATCAAGCAAATTCACGTTAGCTCTAACGAATCATGCCCCTCATTCTGGGGCTTGATTCCAAATACCTATCAAAAGAACAACAACCAAGAAAATGGATAACAATCTGTAAAGGGACAAGAATTGCGAGGTTTGCTGCTGATTCTAGGGATTGATACGAACGAAAAGTTTTTGGCGTTGCTGCTCCACGGTATGAATAAACTTTTCCCTTGATGTTACAAAACTCACCCTTCGAGGGCTTATAGCAATTCCGAAATTTTCTATTCATACCCTGATTAAGCAACACCAAGTTTTTCTTAATAAGTGCAATTCAAGTTAAATCCATAATCCCTCAACTTCTCAGAAACTATGACTAAAGTATCGTAGCTGGCGGGTGCGTAGCGATCGATAGTCAGTAATTAGCATCAATAAAGCTCGGAGATTTTCAACTTATTTTTTTCATATCCTGATTAAGCAACGCCCTTCATCTCTATCCTGCAGGGCTTCAATCTTTTTCCCGAGGCTTCTCCAACGGTTGCCAGTGCGAACGTGCTGCTAAAAACGGCAACGGTGAGGAAGTTCGCAAACTGTCGTTGGGGATGTGCCATCATCGTTGTTTTGGTCGGGTAGAGACTCGGTTTTTGAGCGGCGGCGGTGTCTTGTCGGTATAGGTAAATGGTAGCCCTCTGTTGCTCTTTAATCTCTCCTCCAACCATTTGGGTTTCTCGCTAAACGATATCGACATCGTACCGTCGGGAGCAACGCGATACAGCCATTTTGCGCCCGGACAAATAGACGACTTCATATCGGGAACCGATGCCGGCCATTTTCCCGTTTTGGCTGCTACTGCTTTGACTTGCAAAATTTTCTGAGTCAATTCCAAATCCAGCATATATTTTGCTGCTTTACTGGTTTGACTAGGGAAATTTGTAGATGTCCTACCTATATAATTCCACCACGCGAAGTCCTTTGCCGTGACTGAATCAGAAGCGCAAACATTCTGCTGGCGAGATGCTGCAAGCGATCGTTTATAAACTTGATAAGTATCGATGGCACAAAAGCGAATATAAGGTTTGATCACCGGCTTGAACCACACCAGGACATGAGATAAAGTCCAGTCTAAGATTTTTTCTTGTAAAGTTGGGGGATCGTTAATTTCCCTTGGAAATGTCTGAAATAGTGAAAGTATTCCCTCATTACTAGAAACGCCTGATGCTTCTAGTATCGAAGACCACGAGTATTTCCAAACGAAGTCTTGCGAAAATTTGAACTTAGACAAATATTCTCCCTGCAAGGATGCCAATATCGACTCGCGGTAATCGTGTTCCAGCAAGCGCTGCTGCCACTGGGCGGGAAGGATCTCGGCTTTCCGCATCACCCCTACTGGATATTTAGCCACAATCAAAGCCACAAGTTGAGGGATTAGAAGGGGGCTTTCTGTTAAAGGCTGGTTGATTTTCCAGGATACTTCCAGCATTTCTGCTGCTGCTTCCGTCTGACCTTTACGGTATTTTTCGAGAATGTCTAGGGCTAAAACTCGTTGGAAATTAACCTGCGATAAATAAGCGGGTAGGGGAGCCGTCACATCTCCTTCCACAATCCAGGTAATATCTGTTCCCCAGTGCGGTACTTCATTATTTAAAACCTGCTGGCGAAGTTCTGCTAAAGCCGTTTGCCGTCCGGCGAGATAGCGTTGTAATTTCTCTGAAGGTGGATTTACGGTATCGTTTGGTTTGGAAATCTCAGCATCTAGGTACTGAGTTAATTCTTGTCTGATTTCTTCAAATGCCTTTTGATCGTCCTCTGAAGACCTAAAATCAGCCCTAGACCTGATGGAGCGATCGACAGAATAGAAACTTGCCCCGGCTCCACCGATCCCCACTTTAGCGAGGGACGCCGCCAGCTTCAACGCCGCATCATTCGGCTCTGTTTTGGGAAACCGTTGGGCATAAGCTGCTAAATCCTGCTCGATTTCTTTTTCATGCACAGAGGCGATATAGTTGCCACCCACAATCCAAACTGCCAGCAGTCCCGCCAACCGAACAGCCGAACCACCCAGAAATTTAAGGCACTTTTTCGGTCGGGACGATGGGTTTTGAATGCCCATAAACTCCTCCTTCGCACGCTCACACCTGAAGATGAGCCCCAGAATCAATTTGAACAATTGTCTTCTACATTCGCCGGTTCTCGATACTTTTAAAAGTTAAATCTTGTTAAGATGAATTGCATCGAGTGGCGAGATTCATTTGGCGATCGCTCGTAGGTAATTTTGAAGTATTGGGTATTGAGTATTGGGTTCGCGACCTAAATCTTACGATGACTGGTTCTACCACTGTGTCTCTTAGATGGATGCCAGAGGATATGTCCCGGACATGGACTCGGTTTCCGAGACGGCAAGGTTTGCAAACGCAGTGAGTGAATTATTACGTAGCTTGCGGGCGCGTAGCGCATCGCATTCTGGACGGGGATGCGTAGCACGGGCGAGGGCGCTTTCCGCCATCGACATTCCTAATTCGTTACTGGCACTGTCACTGCCCTCCGCATCGGCATTGGCAGTGTCCAGGGACGCGACTAAAGTTTGATCTACCACCGTTTTACCAATCAGGAAGAAGAAAATGCCTCAAACTCATGTAAAGGTAACTCCTGGCGATCGCTCTTGATTCATCAAATCCTGTACTTCGTGAGTTAGTCTTTGGGCTTCCTCAGCGCTCAGAGAATCTTTATTATTTAGATTCAGGTAATCAGCGAAGAATCCTGCAATTACATAACTTTGCCAGATAAACAGTTCATTTTTGGTTCCGGCAATGGGGCGGTCAAAACTTTCGCCTACATGGAAAATCGAATTATCTTCAGGATTTCCATAGAATTTGGGTGATTCCTTCTTAATGGGACTGCTAAAAACTTTGTAGCGTTTCCTGACAACCGAAGTTAAATGGGTAATTTTGACTCCCACAGGTGGATTATCTTTGTCCCGGTAGTTACCTTGGTTCATCCAAGCATTGAAAGCATCTATATTGCCAGATACTTGATAGCGATCGCCTTCCTCGCTCTGATTTCCATAGGTAGACAGTAGCATTCCTTTGAATAACTTAAAAACCTCTTCATCTGATTGATTCATAGAAAAAGAGCAATCCTTTAAGATTTCTTTACAGCCCGTCAGAACTTTCCAAGCATCTGTTACACTTGTATGAACTGATAAGGGTTTACTAGAAACTAGATGAGCCTTTTTACTTCTAATTCCTAAGTAAACTGTGTGACGATCGCTTATCATCGCCGGAGTGATATAACAACCAGTAACCAACTTTTGATTTGGATCGAATCCCAATCCCGCCTCTCTTCTCCGTTTAGCTTCACCCATATTCCCTCTAATTAAGAATCAATAGGAAGTTTCTAGTTTAACGCTAATTCATTTACTTGGTGAACAACTACTTCATTTACACAAAAACGTTCTTGGCTATGTTTCTAACTATGTTTTTGGTAACGTTTCTTGTAATGTTTCTGATGTTCCGCTGAGGTTGAACATTGTAAAAATTCTTTATATGCTTCGCTGTAAAATATTGATTCCTTAGTGGTTTAATTATGAAGTCGCTTAATTTGCCCATGCCAGAGAAAGTCGAACACCAACTGAGACTGTTGCCCGTGACCGATAAAGGTTGGAAGCTCAATGACCACCCAGAGCGAGGAGAAGAACTTGTATCTTGCGAAGTTACTCATGAAATCGTTGCTCCTGATTTCATCCCTGGTGACATAGCAAAGTTAGTTTTCTATGCAATTCAGAATTATGTGACGATCGGAGAAGCAGCAATCTGCATCTACCAAACCAAAGAAAGTGCCTGGAATGACGCTTGTTTTGATGCAAGGATTGAACTAGGTTTGCCAGATTTGGCAGAATCAAATGAGAAAAGTGATGAATGTGACGCATCCCGCAAGTTACAAATAACAGAAAAAGCCACAGCCTTAATTAGTTCATTAAAGTGGTGGTCAGTTATTTGATTGGGTAGAGGTTCTACATTAAAATTAGTGTAGAATTTCTTCAAAACTATTATGAACTGCGAAATTACTTTTGGCAGATTAATCAAAAATGCCCGATTGTATCAATCTAGGAGTAAAACAAAGTTGGCTCAGAAATTGACCGCTCGAACTGGAAGGAATGTAAGTTTCTGTGAAGTCAGTCGAATCGAAAATGATTGCGCTGACATTCCGTATGAAGAGTGGGGGTGGTTAATCGCCACCCTGGCAGCAGTTTTTGACGCTGACCTAGCCTGGTTTCAGGAGATCGATGATTGTACACCACTAAAAACTTTGGACACTTCTCAAGCAATTTTCCCAATTTATCTCGAAAATCCATGAGTTACAAAGTTGTTTACTTGCACAGGATTGTTGCCGAACAATCGATCGGCCGCAAGCTCAGACCAGGTGAAATTGTCCACCACCTTGATGAAGATAAATCTAATAACTCACCAGAAAACTTGGTGGTTTGTTCGAGTGCTTCAGTACATCGGCAATATCACATCCGGTCACTGCATCAGAAAATGGAAGCCTCGCGACTGGTTAGGGAAGGCGATTTGTGGTTCTGAGGAAAGTCCACGCATCCCTCACAGTACCGATGCGTGGGTCTGCTGAAACCGGGCTATCCGAAAAAGAGGAAAAACGCATGAATACGAAAATGTTGGCAGTCCCAGTTTGGTCGGAAAGAGGGTAAAATTATCTTCAACTCAAGCGTTAAATAGGGTTGCGGAATTGTTGTTGTGCCCAGTCCAACAGTTCGTCATAGCTGGAATAAGCGCACAGTATCCGTGACTTATCGCCTTTTTTTCTTACCGCAATCACTTTGCCTATTCTATCTTCAAAACCGGGATTCCCGGTCATTTCTTCTAGCTCTAACTCAAAGAATTTAAGAGCTTGAATGAATTGAGAAATCTTATTGCCTTCCATTAGTTAATACCTTTTTAATTTAATTAGTTCATCATAACACAGGATTCATTTTAACTTCTCCGTCGTATCCTTACGCACATTATAAAAAGAAAATCCGTTGAGCTTTAGAAACAGGAAAATCGTTGACTTTGAGCTTCCTATATAGTTTGAAAATCCAGAAGCTTTGTGGCTACTGGTTTATATGACTGGCATATTTAGCTTTTCAAGCCGTAACTCAGCAACGTCACAAAATGATTGTTTAAAATAGGAAATTACCTAGGGTAATTAGTATATTTATCTTGTGAGCACCTGTTGGCTCATTTAGTAGATTTGAGCAGGAAACTGCTGCAAAAGTGACTGAAAATTGCCTTTATCTGCGTGCATGAATGTAGTCCACAAAGTAGAATCTAGGACGAAGCCAGAATCTCAGCCAAGTGTAAGCTCCTAGACCTAATAGCGCTATCACAATTAAGGGTAAGCCCACATAAAGTCGCAATTCATCAGGAAAGAGAGCAACAGCGCAAACAGTAATCACAAAGTAGACTAAAAGCAATGCTTGTAAGCGTTGCACGACCGAAAGTGCTTTTCGACAGCTACTACAGTGTTGGGTGTGTTGTTGGTAGCGATCTAGTGTTTGTTGGCGATCGTTATTGATATTCCGTGTCGGTGGAACATTGATTCCAACTTCACTCCAGGGTAGTTGTCCGTGACAATAGCGGTCAAACCAATTCCTAAACTCAATTACGAAACGGTCTGCACTTGTAGGTAACTTATAGGCAGTTTTCCAGCTTTGGGTAGATTTTGCTTGTTGGAGAAAATACTCTTGCTGCTGTAGAAGAACCATATCTCCCTCAATAACAAGATTGCGATTGGTGATGTGATCCCACCAACGGGGTTTGAAACGCTGGAGGGTTTGACCAAAGTTACGGGGAAATAGAGCGACAATTCTAGACTTCCCAGGAGACAGAGGTATACAGTAGGTGAGCAATCCAAACTTTTTGCTGCCATCGCCAAAACTGAACGCATACTCTAAGCGACAAGGTGGTTCAAAAGTGATTTTTGTTTGAAAAGGCCCAACGATTGCCCCTTCAATCAAATTGGGTGTTGATTGCACGATTTGGAACGCCATCGGTCTGGCTTGTTTGCGATTGCCCTGCACGCCGTGATGAGCAAAAGGAACATGGCTCGGATCTGCCACATTTTCCACAAGGGTTTCCCAGTCATATTCTAAATCTCGTATAAAAGAAGACCAAACAAACCCTTTAGCTGCATCTATCTGCGGTGATAAAGGTAAGGGTGTATTTGCAGCTTGTTCGCTTGATTTTGCGTCTGGCCAAATCCAGAGTAAATCCTGTTGCTGACGAACTGGTAGTGCTACAGCACACAGATTTTCTTTATTCTTGCTTACAAGTTCTGGATTTTCCGCTTGGGGAATATGAGTACAAATTCCCTGCTCATCAAATTGCCAACCGTGATAGCTACACATTAAATTCCCTGTTTCGTCATCAATGCGTCCCTCACTTAGGGGCGCAAGGCGGTGGGGACATCGATCTAAAAACACTTGGAAAGTTTCAGATGATTTGGGTTTCCAGATAACTAAACGCAGTCCCAAAAGTGTTACTGAAGTTGGTTGCTTGGGATCTAAGTCTTCGAGTGGTATCATAGGATACCAATGCTCAAAAAAATTGAATTCTGGTTTCATTTGGCAAAAATTAGGGGGTTGGGGGTAGGGAAAGAAAAAGACCTCCAAGTTCCCTTGGATTAACCTGCACGCTCACACAAGAAATGGAGGTGTCCTTATATTTTACCCCACACGTTCGGCAGCAACGCCGGCATTCCGCTGCGGATTATTCAAAAATCAGTTCAAATCAATTGCCCCGTGCCGATTCCTGAGAGCGATCGCAAATCCCAAAGTCAATGATGCCGCGCTCTTAGGTAGAGAATACCAGCAATCTTGGAGAAGAAGCTTATGATGAAGCAATTGGTGTTATCCCCAAAACCATGACAAACCCCGAACCCGTTGACTATGCTGCTCTTATCCGCGCTGTGACTCCCAACAGCGAACGAAAGCATCCTGAGTGGTTAGACCCCGGACAGCAGCTCTTTTCTCCCAAGTACGGACAAGGCACGGTTATTTCTTGGGTAGGTAACACACTTATAGTCAAGTTTCCCGGATACTCGATTCCCATTCAATACAAAAATTGGCAGCAAGCTGTTGAAAGGAATGAAATCGCCCCTGGGGAGGCATCTAAAACACCTGAATCCTTATCCGAAGCTGAAGAAAAGGGTGCAGGTGAAGTAGAATCTGCTAGCGTTTCTCAGGTAAGTGCAGCAGAAATTGCCGCTATTCCTCAACCCAAATTTAGAGCGATCGCGCTTGAGTTAGCTTCACATCTTAGCGCTGTTCACATTACCCCTCCCGCCTCTGGTTCGTTGTCTGTCATTCCACAGGACTTACCCTTCCCCTTACAAAATGCTCTTCGGGGATTGGGAATTAAGGAACTGTATTCGCATCAAATTGAAGCCTTAGATTGCTTGCGTCAGGGCTGCGATTTGAGTATTGTGACTCCCACAGCATCGGGAAAAACCCTGTGTTACAACCTCGTAATTCTCGAAGATTGTCTGAAGAATCCCCAAACTTCTGCGCTCTATATTTTTCCGCTGAAAGCTCTAGCTTTCGATCAGTTTCGCAAACTCCAGCGCATTGTCGAAACCTTTCCTCAAGAACAGCGGGTAAAAGTAGGGCAAATGACAGGGGATACTCCACGTGACGAACGTTTGAAACTCTTTGTGCCTCGTACCCCCAATATTTTAGCGGTCAGTCCCGACTTGCTGCACTATCAATTATCCAAGATTCCGCGCGTCCCACAATGGGAACCCTGGCGAGAATTTCTGCGACGATTGCGTTGGGTGGTTATTGATGAAAGCCATTCCTATACAGGCGCTTTTGGAGCTCATTTCACTAACCTAATGCGCCGTTTGCGTAGGGCGGTTGACAGCGTGCGAGGCAACAGCAGCAAGCTCCAATTTATTTGTTCTTCCGCTACAATTGGCAACCCGCGATACATGGCAATGCGGTTTAGTGGTAGAACGTCTCAACCCGATCGTCTGCATTTAATTGAAGGTAGCGGGGCGGGTACTGCTGGAAAAACTGTTTTGTGTTTGGCTCCTAGCGACAAAGGGAATTCCGATGCTTGCAACATTGTATTATCTTGGCTGCAACAAGATTTGAGTGGAATTGTGTTTTGCAATAGTAGAGGAGCCGTTAAAAAACTCGTAGATTTAATTCAAAAAGAAAGTACCCGACAGGGAAATAGTTATTTAGCCCAAAAAGTAACGGCTTTTTACGGTTCTTTAAAAAGCGATCGTCGCCAAAATATTATCAACCAACTGCAAAGGGGACAACTTAAAGTAATTATTTCCACATCAGCACTAGAAGCGGGTTTGGATTTACCGGAATTAGATTGCTGTTTGGTGAAGGGATATCCCGGTTCTATTATGTCCTTTCGTCAACGACTAGGACGTGCTGGAAGAATCAGTCCGGGATTGGTAATCTTTTTGCCAGTTGCCCAAAGTTCCTTAGACTACTATTACGGCCAGAATCCCAAACAATTGCTATCAGGAGAAGTAGAAAGCGCCGCATTCAATCCTAATTATCCCACTATTGTGAGCAAACACATTGAATGTTGCTGCGTCGAAAGCGGTTTGCCTGCTGTTGAGGTAGAAAGTCGATTTGATGCTGTGGGAGGTGCCGTTGCTGAGGCACTGCTGGATCAAGACAGACTCTTCCTATCTCCCAATAGTACGCTCCGAGGGTGGGGAAATCCTCATCTAAAAGTCAATATTAGAGGCAACGCTATAGATGCTATTGAATTAATTGATGAGAATACGGGAGAATTCTTTGAAGAAATGTCGCGAGACATTGCCTATCGAGAAGTCTTTCCCGGTGCAATTTATACCGCTTTTGACGAAAGCAACAGTTTAGTTACTTATCGGTGTCAGAGCCTAGATACCGAGCAGAATAAAGCAATACTCCAGCCCTTTGAAGAAGACCCCAGCTTGTTTACCGAACCTGATTTGGGTTTGCAAATCGAACTTTTAGAAAACCTAGAAGCGCCCCGCATTATCCCTACAGGCTTACCAGAAGCGAGGCTGAGATTAACTTTGGGATGGGGGAAGATTACATCAGAAGTAACGGGCTACAAGCTTTTCAAAAGAGAATACCGACCAACTTGCACTAATGTCAAATGCCGTCGCCACAAACAACTTCTTGAAGGTAAAATATGTATGTCTTGTGGTCGGAGTTTGAAATCGATCGAAATAAATAAACTTATTAAATCAGTACCGTTCAATCCGTCTTATCAAATACAATATGAAGCTCCCGTCGTTAAAGTCGAAGTAAATCGGCCTCTGATTGCAGCAATTACAAGTGAAGTTAACCGCCAAAAAGCTAGTGCAAGAACCCAATATGGAGATGATATTCCTCAAGAGCTAAAGGGTTTGTTTTGGGGCAATGCAGTTGGGGTTGCCCTGCACAGTATGGCTCATCAAATTCAATTAGCTGTTCCCCTCGTCGTGCTTTCTTCTACTCACGACGTGAACTGTACGGTAGAGCAAGAGGATTCGGGTATCGTCGCCTATTTTTTTGATACCACAGATGGGGGAAATGGAGCATCTGAAGAAATCGGGAAGCAGTTACCGTTATTCGCTGCTAAAGCCATGTCTCTAGCCTTAAATTGCGAATGCTCTGACGGGTGCCCTAAATGCTTGATTCAGCTTGGTTGTACCCAACAAAACCAGGGACTGCACAAGAAAGTCGGTCTGTTTCTGCTTGAAGCAATAGCTACAAATTCTTCAACTTAACAGCCCGTGCCGATTCCTGGTAAAAATTATTGTGGGATGGTTCACATTACTCGAGCAAACAGCAGTGTTGCACTCGTTGGAGCGCTCCTGGGTGTTGTAAGTGCACTGGTCGGTGCGTATGGTGGTCGGACGGTGTGGATAGCCGCCATTGAGCGGATTGGTGCAATTCCTGCTGCTCTTGTTGAGAATGTTGTCGCGATCGCTCTAGCTGCCCTAATCGTTACTTCGTTGATGTTACTTCCTGGGTAAGTCCTGTGCTGTCAGGGGAAACAGTGCATCTGAGCCGACACTCGCGATCTCGCGCCCTATCTCTGTGCCGAGCTCGTGAGCCTCAATCCCCCTTCTTACATTGGACAGGCGCGCAAAGCCGTCTGAACAACCTGTAGGAGTTCCGCGCGACTGGCTCCACTTGCTGCTTGCACCGACATTCCAAAGTTGACCGTGACGACAAAGCGAGCGAGGGCTGCGGGGTCAGCATCAGAGGGCAAGTCACCTTCTGAGACAGCACGCTCGAAGCGATCGCAGATAGCAGCCTCGCCTGATATGCGGCGCTCTGCCAACTCTTGATGGAGGGGATTGTCTGGATCGACAGAGGAAAGCATACTCTGTGCGTAGAGACATCCTGATGGGTTGCACCGATTAGTTACCAAATCAACAACACCAAGCATCATCCGCTCGATAACTCTCCGGGCAGTTGGCTCGGAGAGTGCTTCACGCAGGTAGGCAGTTTGCTGATCGCGATAGCGATCGAGCGCCTTGCGGAACAAGGTTTCCTTGTTGCCAAAGGTTGCATAGAGACTGGGACGGTTAATGCCCATCGCTTCGGTTAGATCCGTTATGGATGTTCCTAGATAGCCCTTGCGCCAGAATATTTGCAAAGCTTGTTCTAAGGCTTCGTCTATATTAAAAGCGCGAGGTCGTCCCTGCACTCTATGAGGCTTTTTCGTTTCCATACCGTTCAGTATAAAACTTCCTTGACGCCCAGATTTAACCAGGGTATATTTTTTGTACCAATCGGTAAGTAAATCACCGATATCAGCAATTACAAGCCTACCGGAGCAAATCATGACAAAAACACTCGCAGGCAAAGTTGCATTGGTTACGGGTGGATCACGCGGTTTAGGGGCAGCGATCGCCAAACGCCTTGCCCACGATGGGGCAGCAGTTGCTCTCACCTACACCAGTTCGCCCCAAAAAGCTGATGAGGTGGTGCGCGACATTGAGGCGGCAGGGGGAAAAGCTTTGGCAATCCGCGCTGACAGTGCGGATGTGGAAGCGGTGAAACATTCGGTTGCCGAAACCGTAAATAGCTTGGGCCACCTTGACATCCTCGTCAACAACGCGGGGGTTGCAACTTTAGCTGCGATCGATCAGTTCTCGATAGATGAATTTGACCGACTTATTGCGGTGAATGTCAGAGGCGTTTTCGTAGCAACTCAGGAGGCGATTCGCCATATGCGTGAGGGTGGACGGATCATCATGATTGGCAGCATTAATAGTGATTCCACCCCCTTTGCAGGGCTATCGGTCTATGCCTTAACCAAGGGGGCGATCGCCAGCTTTACACGCGGTCTTGCCCGCGATCTTGGACCTCGCGGTATCACCGTTAACAACATCCAACCTGGTCCAATTGATACCGATATGAATCCCGCAGACGGAGACTTTGCCGAGGGACTCAAAAAGATCATTGCCCTCGGTCGCTACGGACGGGATAACGAGGTTGCTAGCATGGTTTCTTATCTTGCCAGTCCTGAAGCCGCCTTTGTCACTGCCGCAAGCCTCAAGATTGATGGCGGATGTACAGCCTAAACGAGATGTCATCAGGCTTGCAATCACTAAACTTTATTCAAAAAAACATCATTAATGTCACAAAAACTCTCAGGAAAAATCGATGCGGATACATTGTTTCATGCCCATTCCAGAGATCTCTCCATAATATCCCAATCGATCGCATCATCAGGGAACAGCGACAACTGCCCTGGCGATACGTTAGACTGACCGCGGTTGTGGTAGGACAGATGACACGCGGTACACAGAGCGATTAAGTTTTCCGGGCGGTTAAAACGCAATTAAATAGACAAGTATTCACGCTCGGTTGAATTCACCAATATGTTTCCCATGATTCTCGATGCCCAAACCCATATAGCCACATCTACTGATACTTCTGTGGTAATGTAGCGATATATTAAAGAATGATCGACCTTAATTGACGAGATAATTTAAAAGTGCTATTGAAGCAAAACAAAATCTAAATCGCATTGCCAAAGTTAATTCCCGGCTCGACTTGACCGAAACCCACATTTACTTTGTGGCTTTCCGGCAGCCCCGTACCAGTCAAATTAAACATCCGCACCCCAGAAGGAGTAGACAAAAACAGATATTGTCCGCCATCGCTAACCGACATCCCTCCAGTAACAAATGGCGAGGAAGCATTAATATTTTCACCGATACTTCTGCGGTACAATACATCCCAAGTATTGGTATTGTAAGCAATCAACTCATCGGTAGCAGAATTAGCAGCGTAAAGGATATCCCGCGTCGGATCGAAAGCCATTCCACCATCAACGCTAGCGATATTTTCAACGGCATTAAAATTGCGATCCATTACAGAGATGCCACCGTTTAATTCCATGGCAATTAGCGAACCGTTGCGGTTAACCGCAGATACAGTACCGTCGTGATAAGAGTCAGTTTCATTCCTGGTAGGAAATGTGTTTGTCACAGCATCGTAAGTAAATATCTCGCCTGCGGAACTGTTGGATTCAGTCATGAAAAAGAAACTGCGATCGCTGCTGCGGTGGATGTGGGTATCCTGTGTTATTTCGCCAAATATTGACCCCGCATCCGATCGCTGCGTTAAAGTATCGGTAGCTAAATTTAGTTCCCGGAACGGCACCAAACCCGAACCGCTGTAGCGCGTGCTCACCATCCCCCTGCCGTTAGAACCAATTGCCACGTCCCAAGCACCGGCCTCTCCAAAATCGAGAGTGTAAGGAATATTGGTAACAGTCCCGCTAGCGAGATTTACCTTGCGAATGAAACCTTGCGTCCCGCTGATTTGATTCTCAGCAACGTACAAAGCGCTACCATCTGGAGTAATATCAGCACCGTTTAACGAAGTGCCAACAGCCAGCGGCGCTAACAGTGTTTGCGTAGCGACATCGTATCGCTGCACGGTTCCCGCGCTAGTGGTAATGTAAAGCAAATTCCGCGTCGGATCGAAAACGCGATCGCGACCGTTAGCCACAGGAATGAGAACACTTGGCGGCGCGCCGCTGAGACCGGGGAACGTTTGCTGCCAACCAGGTTGCAGCGCTTCTGCAACTGCATAAGTTCTCGGTCCGGCCAAACCTGCAAAGGAATAATCGCCGTTAGCATCCGTTGTCGTAGAAGTTTCCCCCGCGTCCAATACACCATTTTGGTTGGTATCGAGAAAGACAGTCCAGCCTGCAATGCCAGGTTCGCCAGCAGTTAGTGCGCGATCGCCATTTAAGTCATTCCATTTTGTACCTCGAATTTCGTTTAGCTGTGCAGTTTGTCTGTTGCCAAAATTGACATTCTCAGCCAATTGATTCGCAGCAAGATTAACTGTTTGCGCTTGCGGAACGTTCGACCCCGGCAAACTTAAAACCCGCACGCCGCTTGGAGTTGATAGAAACAGCAATTTTCCGTCACCGCTGACAGACATCACCCCGCTGTCAAACGGTGTAGCCCCGCCGTTAAACAGCGCGGGATTGGGAACATCTTCACCAATATTGAGGCTGAATAACTGAGTCCAAGTATTTGTATTCAAGGCAACAATTTGATTGGTGGTGGAATTCACAGCATAGAGGATATCTTTGGTTGGGTCGAAAGCCATGCCACCGTCCAAATTATTACTGAGGGTGGTAATTTCGGTGAGGTTTGGATTGCGGATTGAAATGCCAGCCCCGAATTCTTCTAAAGCAATTAACGCGCCGTTGCGGCTGACAGCAGATAGAGTACCGTCGTGAAATGTGTTTGTTTCTGCGCGGTTGGGAAAAGTATCTGTTGTACCGTTGTAAGTAAAGATCGGGCCTGCGGAACTGTTGGATTCAGTCATGAAAAACAGAGTGCGATCGCTGCTGCGGTGGATGTGCGTGTTCTGGTTGACTCTGCCAAATACTGAACCGGCTTCCGATCGCTGCGTTAAAGTATCAGTAGCTAAGTTTATTTCGCGAAAAGGCACCGTACCGGAACCCTCCCAGCGCGTACTCATCATGCCTTTGCCGTTAGCCCCGATCGCCACATCCCAGGAACCGCTTTCCCCGCGTTCAAGATTGTACGGGAGATTAGTAACCGCACCAGTGTTGAGGTTTACCTTGCGGAGGAATCCCTGCACGCCGCTGCGCTGGTTTTCCGCAACGTACAAAGTGCTGCCATCGGGGGTAATATCGACGCCGTTTAAGGAATTGCCGACCTCAAGGGGTGCTAGCCAAGCGTTAGCACTAAAGTCGTATCGCTCTACTGTTCCCTTGTTAGTGGTAATGTACAGTCGATTGCGGGTGCGATCGAAAACGTGGTCTCGGCGAGTTGGCAGGGGAATCAGAAAGTTTGTCCCCACCGGTGCGGTGATGCCGGGGAATGTTTGCTGCCAATCGGCTTGCAACTGTTCGGCAACGGTATAGTTGCCAGCAGCCAAACCCGGAAAAGCGTAATTGCCGCTAGCATCTGTAGTCGTGGAATTTTCTCCGGCGTCGAGTACGCCGTTTTGGTTAGTGTCGAGAAAGACAGTCCAACCTGGTATGCCGAGTTCGTTAGTGTCTCGCAAGCCGTTGCCGTTTAAGTCATTCCACTTGCTGCCGCGAATCTCGGCATCGTCGTTTTGAATTGTTAGCACAGCAGTGGGGTTGGCTGTTCCCGCGACTCCCTCGTTAGTGAAGTTGGCAAAGGACAGCGCTACTGTCTCGTCGGGTTCGTAATTGACATCGCCCAATACCTGAATCGGTACCGTTTTGCTTGTCTCCCCTGCTGCAAAATTAACGGTAATTGGTTCTGCTTGCACGTCGCTGCCATTTGCTGCGGGATTGACTGCACCTGCTGCCAGGACTACATCTACACTTGAAGCTGTAGATGTATCTCCCAATCGCGTCACAGTCACGACATTGGCAGTGTTAGCAGCATTCCCTTCAGGCACATTAAAGGTAGATGCACTGAAATTATAGGTAGGGGGAGTATCGTCGTTGCTAATGGCAGCAGTCACCGCGCCTGCTGTGCCTAAAGTGTAGCCGCTTCCTGCTGCCAAAGTTAGTTCGACTGTCTCGTTAGGTTCATTAGCAGTATCGGCAACTAAAGTTAGGGTAACCGCTGCCGTTGCGGAATTCGCTGCAAACGCAACTGTGCCGGTTGTGGCACTAAAAGCGGTAGCACCCGACTGAGTGTAATCATTGGCAAAATTAGCTGTTCCGCCAGCCGAGAAACTCACTGTCAACGGTTGAGACAGTGGCGAATTGATGCTATCGGTGCGGGTAAAGGTGTAGGCGATCGTGCTGCCGCTATCTTCGATCGCGCCCTCGGGCGAAACTGCTAGCGTCACCTCGGCATCTAATGCAGGTGCGCTGACGTTGAAATTGCCCAAATTAACAGCAGTGGCTGCATTGCCGCTGGTATCTAAAACTTGAGATTCTGATAATTGCAGAGTGTAAGTCCCGTTGTCCGCTGCGTCCCAACTGTCGCCGGGGGCGTTAATTTGATAAGTTGCAGTCCGAGGCGTGCCGTTTCCGCCAGGATTCGCGCTTAAGAATGCCACCAACTGACTGAAGTTGTTTGGGCCTGTCACCCGAATGTCGCTGCTATCGAGGCTGCTGACATCTACAGCCGTGTTATCAGCATATTCGACGGTAAATGTCAAGCTATTGCTGCCTGCCGAAATGTTGGCAATTGGGTTTAGCGTTGCTGTGGGCGGGGTAGTGTCAAAAGGTTGGCGTGTTCCTGAAATCTGAAAATCAAAGGGATCTTCATCGCTGTCGCTGTTGGCAAAGGAAATTTGACCGCTATAAGTGCCGATGGCAGTTGCATCGAATTTGACAGAGAAAGTAGTCTCGCTGCCTGCAGTTAGGTTTGTACTGCCAAAACTGCTAACTAAGCTGAAACCCGTTGGCAGGGCGATCGCATTGTTGAGACTCAGGTTGCCACTGCCTGTATTTTTCACGGTAAAGGTTTTGACAAGCTCTGTTCCTAAAACGGCGGTACCGAAATTAACTGTTCCCGTATTGTCTGCGATGTTAGCGGTGCCGTCGAACAAGTCAATTTCTGGAACGTTGTCTGCAATCGGTGTCGGCGTCGGCGTATCGCTTGGTGTCGGCGTCGGCGTCGGTGTCGGCGTTGGTGTTGGTGTATCGCTTGGCGAATCGCTTGGCGTCGGCGTATCGCTTGGTGTTGGGGTGACGGATGGTATCGGTGTTGGCGCCGGCGTCGGGGAATCGCTTGGCGTCGGGGAATCGGTTGGTGTTGGTGTTGGTGAATCGGTTGGTGTTGGTGTTGGCGAATCGGTTGGTGTTGGCGTCGGGGAATCGGTTGGTGTTGGTGTTGGTGAATCGGTTGGTGTTGGCGAATCGCTGGACGTTGGTGTTGGCGTCAGGGAATTGCTTGGCGTCGGGGAATCGCTTGGCGTCGGCGTTGGCGTTGGTGTTGGCGTTGGTGTTGGCGTCAGGGAATCGCTTGGCGTCGGGGAATCGCTTGGCGTCGGCGTTGGCGTCGGCGTTGGCGTTGGAGTAGGCGTCGGGGAATCGCTTGGTGTTGGGGTGATGGATGGTGCCGGCGTAGGCAAATCGCTTGGTGTTGGCGTAGGCGTTGGGGTAGGCGAATCGCTTGGTGTTGGTGCCGGCGTCGGGGAATCGCTTGGTGTTGGTGCCGGCGTCGGGGAATCGCTTGGTGTTGGCGTTGGCGTTGGGGAATCGCTTGGCGTCGGGGAATCGCTTGGTGCTGGAGTGATGGATGGCGTCGGTGTCGGTATCAACAAGTATGGTGGCGGAGTGTCATTATCTGTAATCGCTAAAACAGCAGTATCGCTATACCCAATTCTTACCTTTCCTCTAGGGTTGCTCAAGCGTAAATTAAATAACCCTCCTTCAAATGCGACATCATTTACCAAGGGAACTGTTACTGTCTGAGTGGTTTCTCCGGGGGCAAAATTGACCTCTATGGGGGTCGCGCTGCCATACGAGGGGGATGTCGCTGAGTTATTAACAATAAATATAGTTGCCCCTACAGTTGCATCTAATTCACCACCTTTGCGTGTCACTGTTATTGCAGCGAGCGGCGTGCCGTCTTCTTTTCTTTCAAACTTCGTCTCGCTCACTTCTAATATTGAGCTAATAGGAGTAATTTCGCTGGTAAATTTAGAGGCTGTAATTTCGTTGCTGTTAATTCCTTTTAAAATAGCCAGATACTCGCCAGTCACTCGATCTTGAATTACTGTATCGTTTGCAAAATTGCTGCTGCCTTGATAAATGCTCAAGTCTTGAAATGCTAAGCCGCCGTCCAATCCAATTAAGTCAAATCCTTGACCGAAGTCGCTAATAATGTCAGCATCGGATAGATTTGTGCCGCCAGTAGTAAAAAAGCCGGGAACGTGATCGATTCTGCCGATAACAAACAAATCGCCACCGCTGCCGCCTATTAAAGTATCGCCCCCGTGATCGCCAAAAAGCACATCATTTCCTTCATCTCCAAATAAGAGATCGCTTTCTTTTCCGCCGCGAATTATGTCATTTTGCGTACCGCCGTAAACTGTATCTAAACCTTCACCGCCATGGAGAGTATCATGGTCTTCGCCCTCGTAAATTAAGTCGCTGCCGAAACCAGCAAATATGATGTCGTCGTCGGTTTTTCCATTAGCGGTATCGCTGCCTAATTGACTGTAAAGAATCTCATTAAGTGTTTCGCCTAAGAGTTTATCGTCATCTTTGCCGGCGAGAACGATGTCGCTGCCTTTTTTTTCCACCGAACTGCCACTACCTTCATTGCCATTGAGTTCTTCTTCTCCGCGGCTGCCGATTAGGATGCCAGAATCAGCTCGATCGCCTGCTGGTTGCTTGCTGCCAATACCTCCGAACAAGATATCGTTGCCCAAGTCGCCGTAAATGATATCATTGCCCCTATCTCCGAATACCTGGTCATCTCCTTTTCCTCCGTGTACGGAGTCATTATCTTTACCGGCGTCGATAGTATCGTTATTTTGTTTCCCGTTAATGTAGTCATTGCCTTCATTACCCCACAGCAAGTCGCTTCCTTCGTCTCCAAGGAGTGTGTCGTTACGGCTATCGGCTGGGATGATGTCGCCCAATTGCCAACCAGTCAGAAAATCGTGTTCTTGCGTTCCCTCAAAAGTAGGCATTTTAGGTTCCACCTATCAAAAATCTGAACGATCGATTTTACATCCAGTCAAAACTCATATTATCTAGCTGATCTATATAACGTCAATTAACAGGCACTTATATATCTGATCAGCAGGGCGCAACAGGCATTGCTTGCGATGCCCAGCACTTGCCCTCCTAAAACCCCAATTATCGTACTTAACCACCGCGCCCCAGAGTTTTTGAGTTTGTGACCCCTGGATGGATTCACTAACTTTTTTGTAGAACATCAACAGCAACATCAACAGCGCCATCATCAGCGTTTTGAACTGGGTGCTGTTTATTGAATTGACGATCGCCTGTTGCTGGGGAATTTACCAGGCTTGGACGATCGGTGAAGCAACTGTTGGCAAAATATTCTTACTAACCGCGATCGCTGCAATCATGTTTCGCTTCTGGCAATCGTGGCCACACGAGTGGGTCTGGTTCGCTGTGCTGCCTCAATGCGCGTTCTGGGTGTTTGTTGGGGGATTAGTCCGCTGCACTTCCAAGTGGGCTTTCGAGCAAGCTGTTGCCCGCAACTGATAAATTTATTAAACTCTGTCAAACCGTAGATTAATCTTGTGGCGTTGTTTTATGCTGCGGACTTAAATGCTTTCGTTTCAGCCATCCTCCCCAGCCTAGGGCTATAGCTGCACAGAGCATTGTGGTTGGTTCGGGCACAGGTTCGGTAACGTCGGCGGTTTCAACTATCAGCCTTGGTTGGATACCAGGAAAATTACCGCCTCCCAAGGTGAGGGAACCCAGGTTCAAAGCACGAATGCCAAACCCAGCAAAAGCATCGCGGTTGCTAACTCGCTGATTAACAAACGAAGTTACGTCAAAGTTAAGAATATCACCAGGTGACGAGGATGAGATATCTACAGAACTTAAGAATACTCCCGCCTCAAAATCTGATGCTTCGACTGTTCCGTTTCCTACATAGCCGAAGATACCCAAACTACCAGGGTTAGTGGCGCTCACGCCAAGACCAAATGTCTGAAAAGTGTAAATCTCAGCCAGAAGAACTGCACTGCTAATAACTGTATTAGGGGCGAGAGACAAACTGCCGATATTGAATTCGGCAAACTCTGCTGCTTCCCCAACCGTTCCCCTCACCACAGTATCAAAATTCCCAGGAAAAACCTCATCTCCCCGTCCATCAAAGCTAGTACCGAAGTAGGTGCTAGAATCTATGACTTCAAAGGTGATAGTAGGTGCCAATGTAAACGAAGCTGCTTTAGCTTCGGGGCTGGCTCCCAGAACAAAACTTAGAGCGGTGCAAACAGAGGAAACTGCAATTTTGCGGTAAGGATTTTTCATAAAAACTCAATTGTTTTTTATCGTAAACAACTTGACTAGAAAACCCATTTAGTAATCAAATTACCTAAATACTACCTAGCTTACTTAAAAAACCATAATTCTTTATTTAGCTTATTCAATCTTAACCAAGAAGTTAGCTGCATAAATGCTTTAGAAAGCGTAACGATCGCCATTATCAAAACAGAACCGTCGCGTCAAACCGAATCATCCATCCACCCGCAAGCCGAACAATCCCAATGAACAGGCGGGGTTTCATAGTGGGGGAACGGGATCTCACATTGGGGACACCGACCAGTAAACAGTGGGTGCGTGTCCAAAAGTTCTAACTGTTGTTCTGGTGTCCACCCCTGCCTTGGTTGCAGGATAAGTTCGCCGTTGTAGTAGCTTGCCCCTTCGGGTTCCCATAGTTCCTCCGGTTCAGCATTAGGGTCTTCTCGAAAGTCAATGCAAGTATCGGTGTTAGGGCCTGCGGGATGGACTGCACAGATGAGGTGTGGGTTGCGGGCAAAGAGGAGACATCGATCGCACTCATGGATTTTGGGCATAGCGGGGGTGTAGGGTTTTGGTCTGGGTTTAGTTTCTCGCAAATGGGGGTGTTGGTGGCGATCGCGAATGGGGTTTTAGTCAAAACACCGGTGCTTTACCCGCATCAAGGATACCTTGCAAAAACTGGACTAATTCAGCAAAGCTATCGGAGTTATTTTCAAGCAACCACTCCGTGAGCATTACTGAGTGTTTGGTTTTCCTAAACTCGACCCGCGCTTCCGAGAAATTGGCAAATAGTGCATCTAGAAGTTTGGCTGCATCAATATTTTTGTCAACCCATTGGGAATCGGATAGCTCCTCTTCATTAGAAGTTTTTGAAAAATAATTCTTATTTGATTTATTGGTTGCGAGCCATTCTCGAATTTCTTCCCCGGTAAGACATTGTTTTTGCTCCTTATCTTCTTGATTGAGTACGAATGCTATGGCATCAGGATGCAGCAGGTAATTTTCATACATCCGCCGTTCGATAAATTCAATAGGATGTGGCTTCCTTTTCTTTAGAGTCTCACTTTCCAATTTCGACAAACATTCTTTATCAAATACAAAACCTATAGCAGGAGGGTACAAATTATTTCCACCGCTGATGCGTTTGTATAAGTCAAACATAACCTCAGCAAAATGAGCTTTCTTTCCCAATAAATCACCCGTGTTTTTGATGCTGACAATTTTAGTTCCTGTCAAGAGTTTTGGAGCTAGCTTGGACAATATGAGCGGAAAGCACTGCTCTTCGGTGGGCCCTTCCACCCAGAGGATGCTGTCGGCACCAAAAACATCAGACAAACTCACCCCCAGTTCAGCTAAAAGAGAGCGCTGTTCCCTAATATCTCCCGCATTCATCATTGATGCTTGGGTTTCGCCATCCTCATATCGAAGCTTCACGATAGTTGAGGGATTGGCAGCAGCAATAATCTCAGCCGAATGAGTGGTAATAAAATATTGGTGCTGCGGAAACTCTTTGAGGATTTCTATCAGCTTCTTAGCCGCCCCTGGATGCAAATAAGATTGGGGTTCGTCAATTACGATCGGTCTGGATTGCGGCGAGGTCACTACCCCGTAAAGGATTGCCAACACCTGACCAATACCAGTCCCGCAGTCCGACAAAGAAAATACCAAGTCTTCTCTACCACTTTCTAGGGATTTTGTGGGCCAAATTAATATTTCAAGGTTCGGCCCCTGACGGTTCTGCTTCTCCAGAATTCGAGTCGAAACTAATCCGAACTGTGGAAACATGGTAGAGACGTACCGATTGAAACGCTCGTAAACCTCTTTTTTACTTGGCGACTCCAATAAATGAATAACTTCGGCTAGGTTTGAAGCACTTGAATTGAGCTTTTCATCATTTCCAATAGAGCATTGTCCAACGAACCGCTGGGCTTGAAGTTGGGAAACGTGGTTTGCGAATTCGTCAAAAAGCGTTACGAAAAAATTTTCCCCTATATGCCTGTCGGCTTCATCAGTTTCTTGGCATAATGTAAAGCGATCGTTCGTATCTTTTTTTATAATATTTTTTCTGCTATCTCTATAAGACCCCATGCTTAGTCGGTCTGGTCCGTAGTACGTTAACTCAACAGCCGGATCTAAATCTTTGATTGAAATGCTATCCCGGTTTAGTGAATGAGCCGTTGATTTTGAAACAGTTAACTCTACATCGCTGGGATTGTCCATCCACTTTTGGAATAAAGCCAGCACTTCGGATGCGGGCAAGTACGAATTGCTAGCAGAAGACAATCCTACATAGCAGTTGGGTGATAAATTATCGAACAGGCTGTGAATTTCTGCTTTTGTGAAGATTAAAGTTACATTGGCGACTGATTTTCGGATTGGCGTTGAATTGCGTTGGGGAAGCGTTTCGATACTGCGGTGGGGGCTGGTCTTAAAACTTAGGGTCAAAGCTTCCAATAGCGCTGTTTTTCCTGAATTGTTGGCTCCCACAATAATGTTGATGCCAGGTTGGAATTCTAATACCCCAGAATCTTGGAAGGATTTGTAATTAAGTAATTGGAAACGGGAGATGTACATAACTGTGTTTTTGACGAAACGATACTTGAGCGCTCCGAGCCTGGTGCGGTAGCGAGGCGGGCTGAATACACTTAAATTCAAACACAAACACAATCTGATTGGAGTAACAAGGCGATGATTGTTCACATGGGCACTTCATTTTGGAGTTACGCCCATTGGTAAGGTGTGCTTTATCCTCAACAGCTACCGCCTCGCAAAGAGCTGGATCGCTATACTCAGCACTATCAAGCAGTCGAAGTTAATAGCACCTATTACCGCAGATATTAACAGCAAGACTGAAACGACAAGGGCGACGATCGAGAAGCGCAGAACGATCGAGTGATCGCGGAACCATGATTGGAGCCGTCGAAATCTCACAGCACCCTTCCTCTGATTGTTTGCAGCCTAGGTTCCCAGCATCCCCTACCTGCAAAGTGAAAAAATTCAAATGCTTCAAATTGGTAGACGATTTGAGCTTGTTTTAGTAGGCAATTCTAAAACTTTCCTCTCTCTACAAGAGTAAGTTGAAGGAGAGTATGCGATCGCTTGCATCTGATTTCACACTGTGAATCTAGGAGTCACACTTGACTCTCCAAGCATTGGCCATATCTGCAATTTCTAGAAGTTCCAATTAGAACCTCCAATGATCGGCTTTTATTTTGATTGCAACCTGTAGTTCCTGTCGCATAGCGATCTAACGCACTTGCTCAGCCGACGGCTGGAGGATCTTGTTAGGCACGTTAAAGCTCTACCATGACTCTGGATACTCGGCATGGGTTGGAAGCCCTCCGCTAGCACAACTCCACGGTGCTCTCGATGCCCAGAAAATGCGATCCGTCGGAGTGATAGGCGGTGCTGTATCCAACGAGCCGGCTGGAATAACCACAATTTTGCCGTTGCGCGTTAGACGCGGGAGCGGGCACCCGCAACTACTGCAAAACCATTTGCTGAAGCTAATCGCCGTAGGAAGGTCATAACGTGTGATGCCTTCTTCCCCTGAAAGCCATCGGAACTGGCTCGGCTCAACGGTTAAATTTGTGGCGTGGCCCGTGCCCGTGCCTTTGCGACACCGCGAGCAGTGGCAATGAGCCATTTTCTGGAACGGTGGGTTCACTTCAAAGGTCACAGTTCCGCAAAGGCAACTACCGTGAATGCTGGGCTTATCCATCTGCTCTCTCCTTTTGTCTAAATATTATTAGGCTGTACGATTCTAGCTGTCCACCAAAACTAGATGGATAACGAGAATCGTTCTGTATATCATTCCAAATTTAGTGGATAGGTAGAATTGTTCCGTATATATTAGGTGTTTTCTGGAGGAAAGCCTGAATTCTTCCGTATATCTTCAAATGCAATCGCCTTTCGCTGTAAGTTGGGTTGAGTCTGTCAAGTCCTTGCTGGTGAATCAAGGTAACGTGAAACCAAACATGACTCGATTGGGCGATCGCGCCAGGGTTCGGTGGAGAAGCAGTGATGAGTATCGGGTTTCATACTTCAACCCAACCTAAAAGATCGGGGGATCGCATTAAGTTGAAGGATAGGATGCGCGAGCAAGCTACAAACTGAGATAGCTCACATTCTCATACCTCAAATACCTTGATGCTATTCCATTCCCCACGTATTATCCCAGCTATAGCACTCTTGAATCAGTTGATGTACCGCAGCATCTGCGGTTGAAAATGTACCGCAATTAGTTCTTTTTGTTCCAGATGCCGCATGACCGACATCTTGATACAACGCAAACTGACCGTTCTCAGAATAAATAGAGAGCGTAATAGCAACGCCATTTGTATACTGTTTCCACAAGCTAACAAATGAAGCTCCTTGCGGTATCAGGTTTACATCTTCGACATCACAAATCCATTGCCGCTGTTGCAAGTCTGTCCGCGTATGTTCCTCTATCATTACATTCCATGCTTAAATCGTATTTGAGTTGTATCATTACCTAAACAAACATTAATTGAGCCAAAACTCTACTAGACACGGATTCTAAACAACGATTTACAAGAACGAACGAGCGATCGCATTAATGTTGAAGGATAGAATGCGCGAGCGAAATCAACACATCTGCACAAGCGAGCTTCTTGAAGTATCTGGCGACTGGGAATAGCTCAAAGCCAACCTTTTCATAGGTGTGACGCGCTCTTTCATGACCGGGATCGCCTCCAGTCTCAACCATAGCCACAGACATCCCAGCATCTTTCATCCAAGCCAGAGCGAATTCTATCAGAGCACTACCAATGCCACGACCTTGAAAGTCTGGATCGACGGCAACCATGTAGATTTCACCCATGCTGTCCTCTGAGTGCAGTTTCACTGCTACAAAGCCCACAGTAGAACCGGCATCGATCGCAACCCATACATTCGTGTCTTCCGCAGCACAGACCTCCTCTACAGCTTTTTGCTGGCTGACACGCCAATGATTGGGATAGAATGCTTGGTAAACATCAGCACTCATCGCCTTCTGAATCGAATCAAAGACCGGAGTCCATGCTCGAAGCGAAAGACGAATAACAGCATCAAGGTGGTGAGGGTCGTAGGGTTCAATTTGCATTCCCAGATGAATTCCTGTTAACTCTGAAAGCTTATGAGAGCATACTACAATACTCTACAATGTCTGATAGCTTGGCTTTGAATGCTTACAGATTTAGGCTACTTTCGCTGATTAACTAGCACTGACCCCAGTTGAGGAGGGCTTGATGAAAAAAACAGGATTAGGCATTCAAGAATTGCTGTATTATCAGCGATCGCAAATTCTAGCCATTGCCCAAAAGCACGGAGCCTACAACGTGCGCGTATTCGGTTCAGTAGCGCGGAACGAAGCGACACAAGAAAGCGATATTGATTTGTTAGTGGATTACGATTTAGAGAAAATCACGCCTTGGTTTCCAGGTGGGCTAGTGTTCGATCTAGAACAACTGCTCAATCGCAAGGTCGATATCGCCACAGTAGATATGTTGAAAGAACGGATTCGCGGGCGCGTTTTGCAGGAAGCTGTACCGCTATGAGGCGAGAAGCGGAACGACTGCAAGATATATTAGATGCAATAGCCGCAATTGAGCGATATGCAAGCCTGGGCAGGCAGGAATTTGACAACCAAGAATTGATTCAAATTTGGATTGTTCATCACCTGCAGATTATTGGAGAAGCAACAAATGCGTTATCGTCCGAGTTGACAGGTCGATATCCCCAAGTGC
This sequence comes from Microcoleus sp. B3-D7, assembly GCF_036705305.1. Taxonomy (NCBI): domain Bacteria; kingdom Bacillati; phylum Cyanobacteriota; class Cyanophyceae; order Oscillatoriales; family Microcoleaceae; genus Microcoleus; species Microcoleus sp. B3-D7. Next base: position 386,089 of record NZ_JAUBUE010000001.1, read on the forward strand.
CGTGGGCGCAAATTGTAGCGTTTAGAAATCTGGTAGTGCATGAATATTTCCGAGTGTCGCTGAACCTAGTTTGGGCGATCGTACAGAATAATTTACCTCCGCTGAAGGTAACAGTAGAACAGATTTTACAGGAGTTGCTAGATACGTGAGTTCAGCAGCGTTTCTGGCAGCAGCGTTTTTTATAAGAATTTCTGATGACTCTAAAAGCGCCCCGTGGTCTAATGCACTCCAAGCATCTTGATTCGCCACAGAATGAGGTGGAACAACGCATGAGCGAGGGACTTCAACGCCCCTGGACGATCGATTGGGTATTCTGCTCGTCGTGCACATCGATTGCATTTACTGAAAGCCTTGTAAGCGTTACTGAATTCACTGGGGGTTCAAGTGGTTTTTCGATCGGCTTTCCCAAATAAAGAATACCGAAACAAGCTAACTATCGTGGTAGGGTGCGTGGATACAGCAGCCAGAAGAGCGGCAATTAACCAGGTTCTTGAGTTAAACCAATTCTACAGCCGTTCTGAAATCCCCCGCGTGTGGTATTTGGATTGCGGACATCATGCCGCAGCCCGACAAATCTTGCTGGGCAGTTTTTTGGAAACTCATCCTGACTTCTATCATTTTGGGGGGTTGGGATGTGCGAGGCTGCCATCTCGGATGCTTCAAGCCCCTGACCTTTTGAAGCCAAAACTACAAGAGTTGACAAATAACCTATCTTGTGATGAGATGGCAATGCTGAACTTGCAGAGCGAGAGCGTGAATATTCGAGTGGCGACTGAGGCGGCGGATTACCTTACCGGATGGTTGCGGGTAATCTCCAACGGTTTGCTACCTATTTAGATTTGGAGAGCGGGACGGTGCGATCGCTCTACATTACTCAGCAATCGGTATGGGCAGTAGCAAAAACTACTGCAAGTTAGACAATAACACCCTGCTAACCAGATCAGGGGTCATCCTAAAAAATATTACATTCAGCCGTTATTATCGCTAGTTTATCTTTTTTACTACCCCGATTCGCTCTATGTTCATCCTCCCTGGGTACAAAACTCTTAGGCAGATTTACGAAAGCGCCAACTCTCTTGTCTATCGAGCTATCCGAACGCCAGAAGGTCAACCTGTTATCCTCAAACTCCTCAAACAAGACTACCCCGCCCCTGAAGAATTAGTGCGCTACACGCAAGAGTATGAAATTACTCATAAACTCAAAATCGAAGGCGTTTGTCGTTCGCTCAGTTTAGAAAAATATCAAAACACCTTTGTCATTGTATTTGAGGATTTTGGTGGTGAATCCCTGAAAAGTTGTATGAATGACCGCCAACTTAATCTGGAGGAGTTTTTACAACTTGCGATCGCCACAACTGCAAGTTTAGCCCAAGTCCACACCGCTAACATCATTCACAAAGACATTAACCCCTCCAATATCGTTTACAATCCCGACACGAAACAGCTAAAAATTATTGACTTTGGTATTTCTACGGTTTTATCACGGGAAAATCAGGCGCTAAAAAATCCCAATGCTTTAGAAGGCACATTAGCGTATATGTCGCCGGAACAAACGGGGAGAATGAATCGCTCTCTAGATTACCGGACTGATTTTTATTCCCTCGGTGTTACCTTTTACGAAATGCTGACAAACAAATTACCTTTTGAGACAACAGACGCACTAGAGCTCGTGCATAGTCATATTGCAAAACCACCGTTACCACCTTTTGAAGTCAATCCACAAATTCCGCAAGTTGTTTCAGATATGGTAATGAAGTTGATGGCAAAAAATGCCGAGGATCGCTATCAGAGTGCATTCGGAATTAAAACTGATTTAGAAGAATGTCTGAATCAACTCCATCGGACTGGTAGAATCTCAGATTTTCCGTTAGCTGGTCAGGATATTTCTGATAAATTTCAAATCCCCCAAAAACTCTATGGCAGAGAGCGAGAAATTGGCACATTACTTAAGGCTTTTGAGCGAGCTTCAGACCGAAGCGAAATTATGCTGATTGCGGGATATTCAGGTATCGGTAAATCCGCTTTAGTTCAGGAACTCTACAAACCCATTACCGAGAAGCGCAGTTATTTTATTTCCGGTAAATTTGACCAGTATCAGCGTGACATTCCTTACAGTGCGATAGTCAGTGCTTTTCGAGAATTAGTCAAGCAACTTTTAATGGAATCTGAAGCACAGCTTCAAGAGTGGCGTCAAAAACTATTGGCAGCTTTGGGAATCAATGGACAAGTCCTTATTGATGTCATTCCTGAAATGGAATTGATTATTGGTAAGCAAACTGCCGTACCAGAACTAGGTGCAACAGAGGCACAAAACCGTTTTAATTTAGTCTTTCAAAATTATATCAAAGTCTTTACTGATACCTCACATACTTTAGCTCTATTTCTTGATGATTTGCAGTGGGCGGATAGTGCATCTCTGAAATTGATACAGGTCTTAATAGATGCCAGAGCATCGGGTTTATTTTTAATTGGAGCTTATCGGGATAATGAAGTAATTCCGGCTCATCCGCTAATGCTGACTTTAGAGGAAATTGGCAAAACTGGAGTAATTGTCAATCAAGTTTTCCTTTCAGCTTTGCATTTAACTACCGTCACTCAAATCATTTGTGATACCCTCAACTGTTCTGAAGAAAAAGCCAAGCCACTAGCTGAGTTAGTATTTTGTAAAACCGAGGGAAATCCATTCTTTATGAATGAGTTCCTTAAATCTATCTATACAGAATGGCTGATAGAATTTGACTTTCAGACTTTGAATTGGTCCTGGAATTTAGAGCGAATTCAAGTACGGGGTTTTACTGATAATGTTGTCGAACTGATGGCAAGCAAGATTCAAAAGCTGCCAGATAATACACAAGAGATGTTAAAGATAGCAGCGTGTATCGGTAACCAGTTTGACGTGAAGACGCTGGCTTTAATTTGTGAAAAGTCCCTGAGAGAAACGGCGAACGACTTGCAAGCATCAGTTGCCTCTAGTTTAATCGGGCTTCTTGGCAGTAGGGAGGACTTGGAATTAGCTCTCATGGAGATAGAAGCTGCTAATGAACCATTAGTCATTACCAATTTACTCCTACCAGAATACAAGTTTGCCCATGACAGGATTCAGCAAGCTGCTTACTCTCTAATTTCCGAACAGCAAAAGCCAATTATCCATCGCAAAATCGGGCAAGTATTGTTGCAAAGCACTCCCTCCGACAAGCAAGAAGAGAAACTTTTTGATATTGTTAACCAACTAAATTTTGGTAAGAAACTCATCTCCAATCAGTCAGAGAGAGATGAACTAGCTGAATTGAATCTCCAAGCTGCCAAAAAAGCTAAAGCATCTGCGGCATATCAATCTGCTTTCAATTATCTGCATTTAAGCAAAGAATTACTAAGCAACAATAGCTGGCACAATCGATATAATTTAACTTTAGAGTTACATTTAGAAATTATAGAAGTTACCTATTTAAAAGGCGATTTCGAGCAGATGGATGCTCTGACTGAATTTGTACAAAATAAAGCCAAAAATCTCTTAGATAAAATAAAAGTAATTGAAATAAAAATTATTGCTCTGATTGCCCAAGGAAAACTAGAACAAGCATTAGCTCTGGGGCTTCAAATTTTGAGGCAGCTAAGAGTAAAAATGCCCAAAAAACCTACCCAATTAAATACACTGGTGGGATTTTTGGAAACCAAGGTGGCTTTGTTAGGGAAACGCATCGAGGCTTTAGCCGATCGACCTTCTATGAGCGATCCTTATCGATTATCTGCCCTATCTATTCTATCAAAAATAACTTCCGCTGCTTATATTTCTGCACCCGAACTTTTACCATTAATATCCTTTCAACAGGTGATTCTGTCAACAAAATATGGAAATAGCCCTGATTCTATAACTGGCTATAGCAATTATGGATTGGTTCTTTGCGGTGTGGTAGAAGATATTGAATTAGGTTATGAATTTGGTCAACTCGTTTCGATGGTTCTAAAGCAATTCAGTGCTATAAAATTTCCAACTCACGCACTTATGAATCTCAACTATTATATCAAGCCTTGGAAAATGCCTATTAAAGATATTCTACAACCTCTTTTAGAGACTTATAAAAGCGGGATAGAAATAGGAGATTTAGAATTGTCTCTATATGCCGCTAATGGCTACTGCCACTACTCCTATATGATTGGCTCTGAATTATCTGAACTTGAACAGAAAATAAATTCATATATTGAGCTAGCAAAGCAATTAAAGCAAGGCCAAACTCTATACCACATACAACCGTTTCATCAGGCAGTTATTAATTTAACAAATGAGTCAGAAAATACATTCTCATTGGTCGGCAATGCCTATAATGAGTACAACATTCTACCACTGCTTAAGCAGATAAACCACGGCACTGCAATTTTTTACCTTTACTTGAATAAACTCATTCTATCTTACCTATTTGAACAATATACAGAAGCAGTATCACTTTCAGTGAATGCTGAAGCTTATCTAAGAAATGTAAGCGGGTCGCTTTTGGTTGCTCACTTCTATTTCTATGATTCTTTAGCTCACTTAGCTGTGTATCCAACCGCTGCTAAAGCAGAACAAGTAATTTACCTGAAGAAGGTACTAACTAATCAGAGAAAGATGAAGAAGTGGGCGAATTATGCCCCAATAAATCATTTGCATAAATTTTATTTAGTAGAAGCAGAGAAATATCGGGTTCTTGGTAAAGATGCTTTAGCAATGGACTATTACGATCGTGCAATTGCTCTTGCCAAAGAAAATGAATATATTCACGAAGCCGCCCTTGCTTACGAACTCGCTGCTAAGTTTTATTTATCTAAAGGGAAAGAACTGATTGCCAGGTCTTATATGCAGGAGGCACGTTACTGCTATCAGCTATGGGGTGCTATTGCTAAAGTTAAAGATTTAGAGAAGCGATATAGTCAGTTATTAGGAATAAACCAACCGGGGAAAACAAATATAAAAACTACAATTATTCCAACAAGTGATAATTCGGGCTTAAACTTAGATATCGCCACAGTTATGAAAGCTTCTCAGGCAATTTCCGGTGAAATCTTGCTGGATAAGTTGTTGTCTAACTTGATGAATATTCTCATAGAGAATGCAGGAGCACAAAAAGGTTACCTCATTTTGGAAAATCAAGGACAGCTATTTATTGAAGCTGAAGGTGCAATAGGTTCTGAGCAAGTAACAGTGTTGCAGTCAATTCCTTTAGAGGCACGGCATACCGTGCCTTTACCCGTGGCCATTATCAATTATGTTGCCCGCACCAAAGAAAGTGTCGTTTTAAATGATGCTACTTACGAAGGTAAATTTCTAAATGACTCCTATATTAAAGAAAATCACCCTCAGTCCATTCTGTGTGTTCCCCTGATTAATCAAGGCCAACTCATCAGTATTATTTACCTAGAACATAATTCGGCTACAGGCGTTTTTACTCCCGAACGAGTAGAAGTCTTAAAACTATTATCTGGGCAAGCCGCTATCTCCATAGAAAATGCCAGATTCTACAATAAAATGGCGGAACTAAACAAGGCTTATGAACGCTTCGTGCCACGCCAATTCCTCCAATATTTGGATAAATCCAGCATTATTGATGTGAAATTAGGCGACCAAGTGCAATTAGAAATGTCGGTGCTGTTTTCCGATATTCGTGATTTCACTGTTTTTAGTGAAAAGATGACACCACAGGATAATTTCAAGTTTATCAATTCCTATTTGAGCCGTCTAGAACCCGCAATTACTGAACATCATGGATTTATTGATAAATACATTGGCGATGCGATTATGGCACTGTTTAGCGGCGAGGCTGACAATGCCGTAAAAGCAGGAATTGCTATGCTGCACCGACTTCAAGATTACAATCAACATCGTGCTAATTCTGGCTATGCGCCGATTAAAAATGGGATTGGGATTAATACAGGTTTATTGATATTGGGAACCGTGGGCGGACAAAACCGGATGGATGGGACGGTGATTAGCGATGCGGTGAATTTAGCGTCTCGGATTGAAAGTTTAACTAAAGAATATGGGGTATCCTTGTTAATCTCGCAGCAGACCTTTTCCCGCTTGCAGCATCCTAGAGATTATGCCATTCGTGAGGTCGATCGCGTTAAAGTTAAAGGTAAGGAGGAAGTCGTAACGGTTTATGAAGTGTTTGATGCCGATCGCTCTGATATCAAGGAAAAAAAGCTAGCCACACTACAAGCCTATACAGAAGCGTGTTCCTATTACAACCTCAACGCATTTACAGAAGCAGTGGAGTGGTTTGAAAATTGCCTACAGCAAAATCCCAACGATCGCGTGGTACAGATTTATTTGAAGCGCTGTCAAGAGAAAATTTCATCTACATATAAATAGAGCTTGTAAGTCTACGAATTTTGCTCAATTGACAATGAATACCAGGTGGAACTTTTACTTCTGATGGTACCGGGCATAAGAACACTCTATCACTACCTAGTCCAGTCAATCAATAAACCCTAAAGGGCACCTACCGCCCTCCCATCGAACCAAAAAGCCAAAAATCACTCTGTTTCGCCCCTTATACCTAGACCCTATCGATATATGTAGGGTCAGGCTGAAACCGCTCATCAAAATCCATATCTACATTCTCCCATTGTGCGATCGCTCTCCCCAGTCTGTCCATCTAGTCCACCGGATCGCTACTGGGATGCACGAACGGGTATTTATTCTCATCTTCCGGCGCGATCGCCAACTCAACCAGCCCGGTATCTTCCTCTTTAAACAAAACCGGACTAACGATCGCATCAACCTTTAGATTCATTTCAATCACCTCAAAAACACTTCCAACGGTCAACACTTAACCAAGTTTCAACCTGTTAACGCTTAGATAGTCCCGCCATACCTTTTCAACAATTCCTACTCTCACACCTCAAATATTAGGAGACATCAACTCATAGTCGCCACAATTGCCACCGAAGAAGGACTCAAAATATCCGTTTTCGATGCCGCTTACACCGATACCAAAGGACGAAATGTAGGAAAATTTTTCAACAACTTAGAAATCCTGCGCCACTGAAGTCATTAACGAGCGTCAACCTTGACAAATCCATCCCAAACCTCGCCAATTACGCGCCAGCATCCACGAAGAAAGAAAATGGCATCACGTTGCCTAACAAATCTTACCCAGCACAAGACGGGTTATTTGATTTCGGGGAAGTAGCACAAGCTGAGAACATCCACCTCAACATCACTCCGCACTTTGGGTTTCATCTCGTATAAACCCCGCAGCACGACCTTGACATTAGGAAACGCGAAATACTTAGCTAGTTTGCCGATGCAATGGGGGCTGGGGTTACGTGCATATAAAGTGTAGCGACCGCACTCTTCGAGATTGGGGGCATGAGTTGGTGTTTGGCTCGGTTTCTCCAACAATTGGCGTATTGGTGGCGATCGGCAACAAGTTTGGTAATAGATTGGTCATGGTAACAATAGAAATTGCCAAGCCTGACACTCGGCTTATTTCCGAATATGTTAACCGTGGATAAAAACTTGAAAACATTGTCGGTTTTCCTACCGATTCTAGCACTGGGCATTGTTGTCACACCTGCACGCGCAGGGGGAATTGAGGGAGCATCTGTTTCCTGTTGGTTGTTTCGCCGAGACAAGGTAGAAGTTCAGCAAACCTGCATCTATGAATCGGTTTCTTGGGCTGGAGGCGGAGGAAGGACTTTGCGCTGGGAAGATGGCGGGCAAACAAAAATGACGTGGGGATTACAAGGGCGCGGAGAAAGACCTTGTGCCGAGGATAGCATGAGCATAGATGGTGTCTGCGGTGTGGTATATTTCCGCCATCCCACCACCTTACAGCGGATTTCTGAAGAAGAGAGCTACAAACGCGCAATAAACCGCCAACTGGCCGTGACCTGTGTCCAAGTACAAGATAAATCAATCTGCTGGCTATTTAGATGAAATTAATTACAAAGAGAAGTCTTAAAGTTACATTCGCCGAAGTACCAACAATATATCAAATCTCATACCAAGTTGCGTTCAGACGTACAATCATGAGTGATACCAAGTTGGGGTATAAACCCTAATTCCATGAATAAGAAAAACTTTTTGCTGGTACTCTGTCTGTTGCTACCAAGCCTAGTCATAGGCTGCAAGCAGCCACAAACCTCTCAACAAACATCAAGTCCGTTTGCCGCCACACAAACCACCATCCCTGGTTGGAAAAAATTTGAGGGACGCGGTGCACAATTGCAGTTACCGGAGAGTTATAGCGGCGGAGATCTCAGCCAATATCTGGACGTGGTGGTTCAGAAGCTGGAATCTTTGGGGCCCTACTATCAGCAGATAGCTCAGTATCTCAAGCAGAATCCATCCGCATTCGTCATCTGGGCTTTTGACTCGAAGGTTAGTAAATCAGGTGTTCTGAGTAATGTCGCTCTTGCTGCTGAGCCAGTTGGAGCTACAGTGACAACAGATACATACTTGGATGTACTTACCAAACAATTACCCAGCGAATATCGCGTAGTGGAGCGGAAGCAGGTGACGCTTGACCGCTATCAGGCAGGTCAGATCGTGACAGAGGCCACAATTTCGGGTGTAACTGCCAAACAGATAATGTACACGATTAAGCAGGGGAGCAATATCTGGATTGTTGTATTCTCTACCAGTGCTGAGGAATTTGAACAGCGCTTGCCCTCGTTTCAACAAAGTATTAACACGTTTTCAGTGAGCGATTAGCTCGACTTTTTTCCAGCGAACCTGGAATCAGCGCCGATGCACGATATCTGTAGGTTTTTCGTTCGGCTTTGCCAAATAAAGAATACCGAGAGCAATGGTCACTCCCGGTATCAGCTTTTCCAGTTCCGTTGTTGTTAAGTAAATCCAATCAGGCTCAATTTGGAGAAATTTGCCTCACTCGATTAAGCACAGCCGATCGTTATTGGTTAGCCTGTTCCAAAGCGGGATTTGTTGAAGCTCCAGCAATTTCGGCCAAATTAATCTTGACGACTTTATTGCGAGCTTCAGTCACTTTGGGCAGGGTTAGCGTTAGAATGCCATCTTTGTATTCAGCTTGCACAGAATCGTTTTGAATGTGTGCGGGCAAGGGAAGCACCCGGTGGAATTTGCCGTAGCGGAATTCAGAGCGGACGTAGCCAGATTTTTCTTCTGTGTTTTCGTAGCGGCGTTCACCAGAAATAGAAATTGCTTGACGGGTGACTTGAACGTCAATGTCTTTGGGGTTAATTCCAGGCAGTTGCGCTTTTAATACGAAGTTGTCCCCAGCATCAACAAATTCTAGAGCGGGCATCCAAGCGGCTTCTGAGTTATCTCTCGTTGCTGTCCGTTGGTCAAATACTTTATCGAGTTGCTCGCGGATGGTTTCAATTTCTGTGAATGGTTGCCAATAGCGCATCAACATAATGTGTCACCTCAAAGATTGGTAAGACTTTATAAGTTTGTTTGGGTTGAAGCTCGTTGCTTACAGTTATTATGATGCCGCTTTATAACTGGGAGGAACAGTCAGGAGAACCCAACCCTGTTGGTCGTATTTCCCAGAATTAGTCCCAAACAATTAGATTAATTTGCAGTGAAGAAAACCGTACAAAGCTATTCCTAGAAACCGAAAATGCTGTAGCAACGACATGATGAGCCAGCCGAGCGAACTCTGCACGGCGCGATCGTGGAAGGAAGGCTCGCCAGTGTTGCCAACCGTACCGAAATCCGGTCTGGGTGATGTGTAGCAGGGTAAGGACGTGCTGAGCGGGCGTGAGCTGCTTCCCCATAGCCATCGCTGTATGAGTGCGATCGCATAATCCCACTCTTAAAAACAAAGTTTTGATATAGCTAGCTGCGGGAGTGGGAGTCCCACATTAACGCCTCCACAAGCGGAGTGTTACCCACAGCTAACTAATAAATTTTCCCAAGCAGTAATTCAAAACAGCCAAGACACCTTCATTGTCTAACGGCCCCGCGCTATCAGCTTGAGAATGGCTAGTAAGGTGTTATGCAGAAACAGAAAGTAATAGATACCGGAAGCAGCCAAGCCCCCTAAAAGCATTGCTGGATCTCGCAGAAACTTGGCTATACCAATGAAAACACCAAGGAAAATTGACACAACGATAGCGGTCTGAGGGTCGAACATGAGGAAAAAGACTCCTTTCTCTGAATTATTGCAATCCAGCATAGGTGGTCTGTCCAAGCGTCAGAGGCAATGCGATCCAGATTTGAAGTTTTGTTAAGTTCTGCGGTAAACGCCGCCTGCCTTATCCGCGCAAAGCAATTCCCCATTGTGCCACGCCCAGCCGTGCAAATTGCGGCTAGCTGACATTCCTAAACTCATTACTTCCGACAGCGATTTGTTGTAGGCAACCAATTGCTTGCTGAGCAATGGGTCATTTTTGGCCTCAATTTGGCACGTCCACAGAACCATCCCAATCCAAGAAAAACCAACTTTGTGCCAAACTAAGTTTGTTTTTAATCTCTGCTCCTCTGCCTTCTTAAGTTGTGGGTAAGTGCCATCCAACTTGGCTTGCCGCAGAAGTTGAGTGTACTGCTTACCCACTTGCCTCCACTTTTTCATCGGCACCTCATAGTAGGGTTCCAAGCATACAGAGAAAGAACCATCCACATCTTCTTTTAAAGTCTCGGCAAATAAATCATAGGCTGATTGAAATGGATATTGTCTCAGGCTAGCTTGGTGAAAAAATTTGTACCAAAAATGGGCTAATCGCTTGGAAAAATGCTCCACATAACCCGTCCAGATTTGGAGAAGTGCGTGGCGTCTTTTGACATATTTTTGGGCTACTTTGCAAAGCTCCCACCGAGCTTTGTACTCATTAACGCAGCAGTTCATTAACTCAGCTTTTCGTTGAGAAATCTCTTGCCGTTTTAGAGCTTCCTCAAGCGGGTAATAGTCCTGAACAAACCACTTAGATTTCCAGCACTCAGCCAAAAGAATCTGGGTTTGTCTTGCTTTGTGCCATTCCTCTATCTGAGCTGGTGTCTTAGCTTGCTGTAGAAGGTGATCGCTGGGCAAGCTAGCTATAAGTTGGGCAATTTGCTCGTATATTTCAGGGATTTTTTGATTCATTAGATAATTCGGGATAAAGTGGAGGACTTCGGATGGTACAGACTAGGTGGGGATTGCTCCCCGAGCGAGGAGACAGCCATCGCCTTTGGGGAGTTTGGGCATGGTGGGGCGTGTTGGAGTTTTGGTTGGGTTTGTCTCAAACTAGAATTGGCGGCGATCGCACATGGCGCGCAAGCAGCTCCTGCTCCTATTAGTTTCCTTGCTCCTTCAACATAGAAAAGGCTAAGATGTTCGCGAAAAGCAGTAGATTTAGGCTCACCATTCCGTCGCGGTGGCCTTAAAATTGTACTGTTATTCTAATAAGTTGTGCGGCATCGCAATGGAAAATACAAACTCAAAGCAATCGCCCGCAAAAAACATTGCTTAAATTCAAAAGTTTTCTAAAATGGCTGAACAGGGATGCCTTGAATATGATTCCAAAACAGTTGAAAATCCTGGTTGCTGCTTTACTTACGGTTTCTCTAGGGGCAGTGGTTTCAGTTAAAGCAAATTCTACCATTGAACCTATACAGTCCAGCAACAGCATTCGCCATCGTCTAGTAGGTCATACGGATAAGGTTTTCCGCATAAGCTTCAGTCCTGATGGAAAGACTATTGCTTCAGGTAGCTTTGATGAGACAGTGAAACTGTGGAGTATTGATGGTCGGTTACTCAAAACCTTGACAGGACACAAAGGTATTATCCATAACGTTATTTTTAGCCCCGACGGTCAGATCATTGCTTCACTTAGTGGCCGCGAGTTGAAACTTTGGAGCCGCGACGGGACTTTACTTAAAGCACTAAATCCTTCAGCATTTAGTGTCGATGATATGAGTTTCACTCCCGACGGTCAGATGATTGCTGTGGCAGATCGCGGCATCTTAAAGCTCTGGAGCCTTGACGGTATTTTGGTCAAGACGTTGTTTGCATTCACAAGGGGTAATGTTGTTTCTAAGATCGCATTCAGTCCTGACAGCAAACAGATTGTTACTACAGGAAATTCGGACGACAGCGCACAACTTTGGACGCTAGATGGTCGCTTGGTAGCAACATTGAGCGGACATCGCATGGCGATCGCTGGTTTAACTTTTAGTCCAGACGGCAAGACGATTGCCTCAGCAAGTTATGACGGGACTGTCAAACTTTGGAATTCAGCAGATGGTACGTTAATTAACACGATTTCCGACCACAGTGCAGGGGCAGGGGACGTGAAATTTAGCCCCGACGGTCAGATGGTTGCTTCCAGCGGTGTCCATAGCAAAGTGAAAATATGGAAGCTCGATGGCACCTTAGTGAAAACATTCACAGGACATCAGGAAGCTGTAACTAGCGTAGCTTTCAGCCCTGACGGTAAAACCCTCGCCTCTTCCAGTGCTGATAAAACAGTGATTCTGTGGAATTTGGATTCGGTAGGTGCAGGGAACAATTTCTAGGGAATTGTAAGTAGAAATAGGGGGAACAGCCGGGATGCGTCACCCCCTCAGATGTTTGAGGTATTGCAAAAGTTCGTGAGGGCGTTTTGAAGCAGTCACCTCCTAAAGAGCATCAAACTGGCTTGTGAAATTTTCATAACTCCCCACAAAAAATTAACACTTACTTCTTCTGGGGTACATTTCGAGGCGGGACAGCACGACCTTCATAAAACCGACGCTCTAAGTTACCTAATCCCCACCATGCCAATGCAGCAGTAATCGGTAGCAAATTTAGGAACACAGAAGCATGATTCGCTAACGGTAAAACCGCCCATAAAATAATGCCCAAGAATGTCACAATCAACCGAATTCGTTTCAAGTTGGCAAGCGCACGCCGGCAACTCCCACAATTGACTGTATGCGAGTGATAGCGGTCTAGCAATACTTCAGTAGATAGGGGAGGTGACAGTGATTCCCCAGGAAAAGGATCGGCAGCAAATTGATTCACCCATTGACGTAATTGGGAGACAAACGTATCTGCTTTAGTAGGCAAATAACAAGCCTTACTAAAGCGTTCACTACCCCCCTTGGCTTCTAAGTAACGCTCTTGGTAATGCAAGAAGATTTGGTCATCTTCTAAGATATTATTTTGCCCAATGTGAGAATACCAGCGCGGGGTGAGTTTGATAAAAAAGGCGGGAAGAGGCGAGGAAAACTTGAAGGGAAACCGAGCAAACACCCGACACTCACCCTTACGAATGGGCGTGGCATAAACAACAGTCATTGTTCTGCCAAACTGCTTTGAGGTCAGGTCATGCCACATTAAATTAGGAGCAATAAAGCGAGTATGTTGCTGTCCTAGCGTGCCTTTGCGCGGGCCTTCTTCCCACAAGCCGGTGAACCCTTGCTTGTTTGATGAGCACACTTCTAACTCAACCGGGGCAGCATTTGCGCGGTTGCCGACGGATTCATGGTGTGTAAATGGCACATGACTGGCATCCAACACATTTTCCAGTAGTGTCAGCGCATCATAGGGCAGATCGCGAAATGTGTTGAGGCAAATCCATTCCTCGGGCGATTCCTCAAGCGGTTCAATAATTGGGACAGCCACTTTTGGCGCCCGGTCTGGTTGACCCGGATAAACAAACAGCAATCCTTGGCGTACCGCAGTCGGTAATGATTGAACACAAGCCCGTTTTGATTGTTGTGGCGTTGTCCCAGCTCCTGCTTGTGGGATACGCTCACACGCGCCATCGCCTTGAAATGCCCAGCCGTGATAGGGACATTCCAGCAATCCGTCTTCAGCAATTCTCCCTTCAGAGAGGGGCGCTAACCGATGGGGACATTGATCCTCAAAAGCTCGCCAGCAGTTAGCTTGAGTGTCCCACCACAACACCAGGTCTTGACCTAGCAGGGTAAATTTATTGGGCTTAGTCTTGTCTAAATCTTCAACATAATGGACAGGATACCAGGCTTCCTTGCAGTCAAATCGAGTTGGGTCAGTGCCGCCGGCAAAAAGTTCATTCGGCTGGTTGACTGAGACTTGCGCTTCGGTCAGCATATTCAAACGATTTAAATTTGGCTTAAGAACAAAGATACTTTACACATCTTAACAACTCACTCACGTCATGCAGGGAGTGATGATTGTGCATTGCCAATATGAGAGCGATTCATGGGGAAGTCAAAGGCTGCTGAGTTTCCAGAGCCTGCACATCGCAGGTCATAATAATAGCAATTCTCTAAACGCTCGCGACTTTATTAGTTCCGAATTAGAACCGGGATGTAACCAGTGTAGCGATCGCACTTCTTCACTTCCTACCCCAGTTGCAGATCGCATCCAACGAGGGCAGCCGACATAAGCTTGGGTTTCATCCCGTACAAATCATTCAGCACCGCCTTGACGTTTGGAAACACGAAATACTCCGTCAGTTTCCCAATCCGGTAGTTAAAAGGTTGATATCGGTGTTTGAAGTACAGCTCGACATTCCCCCGGTGTTCCCAAAGTCCCAGCAAATTGACAACCACATCCGAGTAATGCACCCTCACATCCCTCTGCACTTCGGCGATGCGTTCCTCGATCGATCGAGTGGTAATTCCAATTTTGTAGAACGTGTTCCCGTCAGCTTTCACCTCAAGGAAATAGAGCGAGTTCACCAAAATCCGACGAAGCTGTGCTCGATAAATCAGCAAATCAGCCCGCCGTTCATCCAAGCAGGATAACCCCGCAGCTTCGGCAATTTCTACAGAGCCTTCTAACTTCATTAACTCTGACAGTAGCAGCGGTTCCTGGACTCGGTTGAACAACGCCAGGGGAAGCGCACCCACCGGGATTTTACCCAAGTCGGTAAACTCATAAGAGCGATCGCCCGACGACTCTAGCAATCCTTTGAGTTCCCACCGAAAGTTTACCAAGTCTTTGGGAATCGATCGCTTTTGGGCCCCGTACTCTTTCCACAGCACTTTCAAATGTTCCAATTCCTCACCCTTAAGCTGGATGGTGAAATTATCGTAGAGGGGCAGCGCGGGGAAAGCTTTGGTTTTAATCCGCTGACTGACGAACTTGCAAGTTTCCCTGGTGTGAGCAAAGTGATGTTCTTTCACCGAGCCCTTTTTCGCTGTCAATCCGCCACCGCAGTAGAGACAAGTTAGCTGAGTTTTTCCGCGCGCCACTTCATCTATGCTCACCAAGTTACCGTCGGGAGCAACACCAAATTTTAGCCACATCGCCTGTCAATTCTCCTTTGAGCCGGTTTTCGTAGATGCACCTGCTCCACATAATTAAGGATTGTAACAAGATGCTGTGGTGTCAATACCGAGCCCAGCCTCAGAATAAGATTCCTAGACGTGCTGATAAGCCTCTTGACATTTGCGCTGATACGTTTCGGTTGAGTAGCTTTCGGGCAAGTGGTCTAAAGCTTCCTCGATCGCCATTTTAACTGCTGCCTTACTTTGCTGTCGCCTGCGCCAATCTAACACTAATTTTTCTTGCTTGAGGCTTAACAACGTTCCTTTCCTACTTACTTGATTTCCAGCTTTTCTTTCTCGGTTAAAGTAATATCTGGTTTGGTCAATTTTTCGGAGATTGCACGTCAATCCTCAAGATGGAGTTCTTGTGCAAATTCCACCAAATCGGCAAAAATATCTCCACATTGCGGGAACCAGCATTATATTCGTCAATCATTTGCTGGAACTTGTCTAAGTAATTTATCCGGCTTTTATTGATGTGTAGAATCTGGGTTATTTGGCTGCTAATTATGCCTTTGACTTTGTTGATCTCGGTGTTTGTAAACCGATACAAACTGGGCTTTGAGTCAGAAATTATACCCGCATGAAGGTGGTAAAAGCTTCAAAGCTTCAGACTTCTGAAAACAGATTTCTGTAATAGCGACAATACTCATCAATCAATTTCAAGGTTGAATCAGTTTGGCAAGGCTTAACCATAGACTCAGCTCGGGTTTGAGAGATTTTGTGCTATTATACTCTGCTTAGAGTGACAGAAGAGGGATATAAATTATTCATCCTGCTAAAAAGTCCAGAGCTTCAGGCGTGAGTCCCTCTAAACCTGGAGGGGGAGCGACTGGACTGGTATTTACCTCAGCGATTAGCTTCAAAAGATTGTCAAGCAAATCACCAGGGGCGTCAACACATTTGTCTTGGACGTACTGAAGTCCTGCCGTTGCATACTCCTCAAACACTCTAATCGGATTGTCGTCATTTTCAGCACGATCGCGCCCCAATATCTCAATTGCATCTGATTCAGCTAAAGCTAAGGCGTGGATAAATGCGTCATCATTGCTAGTTTCAACAACATTCCAGCGAATTTCGTTACCGCCCTTACCTCGTGGTTCTCTTTTACGGGCAAAGCGCCAGCCAACTGCTGCTGCAAATGTCATCGCTGCTTGCTTGGTTTCAAAAGGGCCTTGTTCTGTTAAGATATCGATTAGTTTTTCAAACTTTGCAGGTCTAGTAATAAATTTTTCTGCCATCACAATTCAACCTCAACAATTTTGGTTTTTTCAAATCCATCGCCAGACTCTACTACATAGGGATATTCGCGTCCCCGCAAGGTAATATTTTTAGCGCGGTTTTTGGGAGTGGAACATTGGAGTATCCACTGATAGCCTATTTTGGCTTGTAACTCTTCCTCAACTTCTTTTTTCCATTGAGATTCAGAAACCAAAACTATTACTTGAGGTGCGAGAGTAGGAACCCATTTGGCTACATCTCTTTTATACTCTGGTTCCAGTTGACCGAAAGCTGAATCTATCACTAGGGGGTAGAGTCCTCCTTTAAAAAGAATTTTTGTCTTTTGGTCTGCTTTTCCGTAGTAAATCGCTTGAGCTTTATCGACCAAGCTGCCAATAAAAGCTAGACTCAAAACTTGTTTTTCACCTGTTGAAGCACCGCGTACAGGTTCTTCTCTACCGCCGACATCCTTAGTTAAACGCAGGTGATATTGCTCGTCGAGTTTAGCTTGATAGTCTTTAATCGCGATGCCTCTCCACACCTCGCCCAATCGCTGCGACAAATCTTGACTGAGTTGCTGGTGGCGCAGCTTGCGGATTTTTTCGAGAGCTAATTTGACATTTGAGATAGCTGTCAGACGGTGTTGGGCAAGTTTTCCCCGCTCGTCTACTTTATCTAATTTTTTGATTTCCTGGTCTTTTTCTCGAAGTTTCTGCTCTAAATCATCACTCTCTTTTGTCTTTCGATCGATCTCAACGGTCAAGCTGATGACATCGGTTTCAATCTCCCGGCGTCGCGCTTCAAGTTTCGCCCGATCCTCTCCATCTTCGCGGTTTCCTATTTTCGATGAAAGTTCGCTAAGTTCTTCTTCTAATCCGCGAATTTCCTGATGCAGTTCGCCGCGTTTTTCTTGAATTTTGGCAATTGCTTGTAAAACATTTTTGCGTCTTTCAACTAAGGATGCTAATTTGGATTTAGTGACGGCAACAGCACCTTCCAGCTCTTCCGAACCAACGCGATCACGCCATTCACTAACACACTTGAAAAAATCCTCGCCAGAAATCAATTCACGCCCGCATATACACTGGCCTTTTTCCAAAAGTTCGCTCACAAACTGGCGTTTCATCGGTATTGGCAATTCCCCTTTTTTGTGAGCTGCTTCTAATATTTTTTCTGCTTTGTTTAAAACATCCGGGACAAGGACTAAATATCCATGTGTCGATAGTTCCCGACCTAAGTTACTAAGTTCTTTTTTGAGTTGTTGTTTCGTTGATTCCAGCTCTTTTTCCTTCGCCTTGCGTTCGGCTTGCCATTGTGCTAACTCTGGCATTTCGCCAAGCTTTGCATCTATGCTTTCCTTCTCATTCTTTAAAGCTTCAAGATTGCGGCGATGTTGAGCGATTCGAGCTGCGGTATCGCTCTTGTTATCTTCAATTTCTTGGCGATTTTGACGTAGTTTCATACCTTCATCGCCAGCATTTTTAGCAATTTCTTCACGCAGATCCTTAGTTACTTGACCGTCAAGATGAGTAATAGCGCGATCGAATACTTCTATATCGAGAAGTACCTTAACTCCTGACTCTATCTGCTCGCTAGATTCCGGTCGCGCTAAGTTTTCAATGCGTTCGCCGTTGAAGAAAAAGAAAGGATATAATTGTTTGGGCAATAACTGCTCTAAAGAGTCTTGAGGGTTTCCGAGTTCTCGAACTTGTCCCGCGCAATCGATGTAATTCAAAGTTAATTTTTCCGGTGTCTTAATCGAGCGTTTTCCTGCTGGATCTTTGGCAATTACAATCTTGCGTTCTGCCGTGTATTTTCTGCCTTCATCATCAAATATCAACTTGCCAGAGGTAACGAGTTGTTCGCCCGGTTTAAGCTGGGCGAAAGCTGCTTCTGTTTCTAAATACTCGGGATTTTCAAAATCCTGTGAAAATTCTCCGTAAAATAACCAGGTAAAGATATTGAGAAAAGTAGTTTTTCCCGAACCGTTGAAACCGTGAATAACTGTAACGTTTCTGTTTTTATCTGTAGCAAACTTAACTGTATTTTTGCCGTGAAACTGGCGAAAGTTGGCGATGCTCAATTCCTTAAAAATCATTTAATAGTCTCCGCTAGAGTCATTTATCAGTCTGGTAGTTTTTTAATTATCTCTATAACTGCTTTTCTCATATCATCATTAATTCCTCTGGGATTTTTCATGTGCAGCTTGTCGCGTTCGGCTTTAATTATCTTAGCCAAAAGCTCTTGTTCATCTGCACTTAAACCTTTGAGAATCTGTGTTACCTGTTTTTTCATATTCTCTTCTGCTTCTGACATTTATTCCTCCGCAGTTATGTCAAGTAAGTTTAAGCGATCGCGCACATCTAGCAATTTACCCATTGCCTCTGGTCCATTAACGGCGAGACTGGCAAATTCTATCACCCTCCTCAATTCTTTGCCAAATAAACGGCGAGTCAAGCTATAATAAGGAGAGTCTCGGCTAGTTAATCCTGCTGGCGGTTCCACGACCAAATCAAAGATTTCTGCTAAATTCTTGCCCGGTGAAGTCCGCAACAAACGCCCCCGCCGCTGAATAAATTGACGTTGATTAGAACTGCTAGCTAGAATAAAAGCGCGGCGCGTTTCTGGAATGTCAACGCCTTCATCTAAACACCGAATAGCCACAAGACATTGAATCTCACCTTGCGCGAACTCATGCCGCAATTCCTCTCGGCGATTCACAGGAGTTTCTGCAGTATATGTAGCAACTTTCATGCCTAGTTCACAACCTAATAACCGGGTAACTGCATAAATTTGACGTTCTACAGATGGCTCTGATTCTGTTTCTACTGTGCCGTCACCGCAGTAGATTAAATTGTGGGTGGTGTCCGCCAGGGGAGTTAAAAGTGACTGCAACGTTTCGAGTTTTCCTTGGGCTGTGGCAATCAGGCGCGATCGCTGAATTAATAAAGCCTCAATTCCCGTTGCAGGTGCTTCTAAATCAACATTATTTCCCAATATACGGGCAATCTTGATGGTCAATTCATAATAGCGATCGAATTCATCATCAGTTAGTGCAATAAGTTGCGGATAATAGCAATAAGGACAAAGCACCTTATCTTGAAGCGCATCGCGGAGGGTATAATGAACTAAAGTCGATCCAAAATAATCAGTTATTGCCTCAGTGCCCACAGTATCAAACGAGCGTTGTGGTGTAGCAGAAAGCCCCAGTCTGTAGGTAGCATTTTCTGGCAAACAAGTCCGCAACTGCTGAGAACCCAAATTATGCACTTCATCTACAATTAACAAAAAGCGACGAGAAACTTTGCCGATTTGATGTTGAAATAAATCGGAAGCAAAGGTAGCATTTGAAGTAATAATGCTAGCTAGTGGTCGAGTTCCCGCAGTTAAATTATAGAGTCTAACTGCTAATTCTCCTTGCCATTTTGTGTAACTGAATGCACAGGGTAAAGGGTCGAGTCCAAAACGTTCTGCTTCTGCTATCCACTGAGTAACGAGGTGAAGGTAAGGACAGACAATGACAATAAATAAGGGCGAACCAATATATTCATAAAGCAAGCTAGCAGTAGCTAAGGCAGTAATCGTTTTACCGCTACCGGTTGCCATTTCCAAAATTCCCAGTCCCGCATTCGCGAACCATTCTTGTATCGCTTGGCGTTGGTGTTTCCGTAAAATAATATCGCTAGGAATTTTGAGGGTTTCAGGTGGTTTTTGGGCAGCGTAGTTCACGTTATAACTTCCCTTACTTTCTGAAGCATAAGGCGGTTTCGGTTTATATGGCAATCCGGGTTCGCTCGCAGGAGACCGATCGGGCCGCAGTCGCAAGAGCGATTTTTTAGCCGCTTCGGGAAATTCCATTACCTCCACATTCGGCGTCTCGTTCTCCCACAACTTCTGAAAATTTTCTGCTTTTTTTAATGCCCGTTCTCTCACTCCCAGATGCCAAGAACAAAAAACATCAATACATTCAAAATTGTTAATTAAAGCAGTTGAACTTTCGTTGGCAGAACCCATGAAAGCAACCATATTGTTTTCGGTATCGGCAAATATCCCTAATTTTTCGTGATAAATTCCCTGGCGGCGAATCTCTTTAGTAACAGCTAGTTTAATTTCGAGGATGTTTTGACTCAATAACCAAGCCAAACAAGCCCATCGATCTCGAACAATTCCCTCAAATTCTTTATCTAATTCTCGCAGAACATTACTGACAATAACTTCTTCTTTTTGTCGCATTCCTTGCACGATCGCCTCCGCATCTTCTGGGGACAAATGTGGAGAAGCCACGAGCTGCATCTTGCCGCCCACTCGAATCAATGCTGTCAGCCCTTTTGCGGCTGCTGCCATCGAAGTGCTGGAGAAAAAACCAACGGCTCGCTTGTAGACTGTAGCCTTTTCCAAACAAGGAATGTAAAATTCTTGAATTAGATCGCAGCGATCGCTCCGGTACTCATCTTGAATTGCTAAATCTCTCAAGCTCAACGCCGTACCCCCAAATCCCCGCTAATTTTTCTAGTATACAGGACTAATTCTCGCTATCTAGTCGCTGTCAATAAAATGAGTTCTGCTCCTACAGGCAAATGATCGGACTCGGTTGCCTCCAAGATCGAATATTACTTCCGGGTAGTCGGGGAGGCTGCCGATCGCGCCTAGGCGATAGCTGCGTCAAAAGCACGGATTGATGTCTGGGTGGCTCGGGTACAAAAGCGAGAGCGAGAGCACAAGTAAAGTAGATGCAGAGGCGAGTCGTCAGGTCGGGCGATCATCAGCTTTTGCATCTTTCAATTATAAAATTGCGAGTGCTTTAGCAAGGAAGACACAAGCTAACAACGCCCAGGCACACTGCCTACCAACAGATAATCGATTTGATGCAGACGTTACTTGCGGCAGGTGATGGGCACTGCTAGCCTACTTTTATACGCCACGCTAGAGCAGTAAGCCTTTACCTTCCTTTCCTAGCTATGAGCAACGACGCAATCGCACTTTATGAACCAATCAACCTTCTGAAACAGGTTGACGAAGATATTTGGATCGTAGATGGTTCCATCGTGCAGATGGCAATGTATGGAGCTTTGGTTCCCTTCCCAACCCGAATGACGATTGTGCGACTGAGCACTGGTGAGCTATGGTGCCATTCACCAACAGAATTGACTCCAGAACTGAAAGCTCAAATTGACTCCCTCGGTTCACTGCGCCACCTCATTTCGCCCAACAAAATTCATTACGCCCATATCGGTGCTTGGACTAGCGCTTATTCAGAAGCTATAGCATGGGCATCTCCAGGTGTTCGCGATCGTGCCGCGCAGCAGAAAATTGCAGTGGATTTTGATGCTGACTTGGAAGATGAACCACCACATGAGTGGGTAGCAGACTTAGACCAGTTAATCTTTCGTGGCGGTCGATTTATGGAAGAAGTCGTCTTTTTCCACCGCAAGAGCGCCACTCTCATCCTTGCCGATCTCATCGAAAACTTTGAACTAAATAAAGTGAGTCAGCAGTTGCATTGGCTACTTAAATTAGGGGGTGTTGCTGATCCGGATGGAAAACTGCCATTGGATTTGCGAATGACATTTCTCGGGAGAAAGGAACAGGCACGTAGCTGCTTACAGCGAATACTTCAGTGGAACCCTGAAAAAGTTATCCTATCCCACGGTCGTTGGTATGATAATAACGGTACTGCTGAGTTACGGCGTGCTTTTCGCTGGCTTGAATAACGTTTAGACGACAGCAAGCTAACACTTTAATGAAGCCGATAGTGTAAAGCATCTCATGCTTAGTTTCACTTGTATCTACCGTCGCTCACTTTTGCCGTTGTCTATGCTGCCGAACTAGACAAGGAGCTAAAACCCTATGGGAAGGATTGAGCTACCCACCAACCCAACCGATCGCCAAAACTCCTGAAGCCGTTTATAGTGTTTGTAATTGGGGCAAAGACTCATTGCCACTTACCAATTGCAAATTACCCATCGTGTAAAAAAAGCCCTCTAACATTTCCGTCAGGGGCTTTTTTTTGGGGGCGATCGGGCGTTGGAATTAGCCGTTGCATATCACGGATATTATCCGCATCGTCCAGATTTATACGAACTTTACAAATTTTGCCGCAATTATCAAGGAAGTCTGCGATTCTGGCTATGCTGACAGGATTGCAATTTGGGCGGAACTGACTACAGACGAGCAATCGCAGTTCTCAAAGTTGGTGGCTGCTGAATCCGTTAGTTGCAAAACTGGGGAGTTTTGACAGAGTAGAAAAGACCCTGCAAACCTTCTTATCAGGTTTGTAGGCTGTCCCTACCCTGTCGCCAGCAGTTATATTTTTCGTATTCCAAAAACTATTGGAGCAAATCGCATGAAGTTAAAAAGATATGTGGCGATAGGTTTGTTACTGTTAGCGACAGGTTGCGTGCAAAAGAACGGGCGACCCGTTTCGCAGGAGGAATTTGGGCAGCAGTGGCCACTAACTGTACCGCGTGGCACCCTGCTATGTGTACAGCGGACTTTTGAAGCTCCGTCTGTTATCTTTATTTCCCCTGATAATAAAAAATATGCTCTTAGTGGTGGCGCCGAAATCTCGGGAGGATACCTCCAGATTTATTCGATTTTAAAACCCGCCCCCCCAAACTCATACTATAAAGTTGTTGATACCGGAATATTGATTATGGAAGGTTACAGATTGTGCAAGCAATAATTTGTATCAAGAAACAAGCATTTGAGTATTACAGATTAGGTGCCTAAAGCCGAACTATATAGAGCAAAAGCTGAGTAATAACACCTCTGTTAATTGGTGCCAGATTTAATAAAAGCAAGAGGAATTAGGAAGCAAGGCAAATGAACTGGAAAAGGTACGTAGTAATGGCTGTGCTGCTAGCAGTAAGTTGTGGGTACGAACCCGGTCAACCGATTTCGGTTTCCCAAGAGCAATTCGGTGACGATGAATCAATCTGAACTTTCTACCCATCACCTCGAAACCTCTCTCAGTGCCAAAATTGAGAGGTGCTTTGCCCCCCTCCTTGACTCCGACCCCGACGTGCTCCAACAACTTCTGGCAGATAAGCACTCGCTCAATACCAAGCGGGCCTATGAAAAAGATGTAACCGACTTTTTCCAGACCATGACGGGAAAGCCACCCAGTCGCGACAGTGTGCTGGAATTCCTGCACCTTGAAGAGCGGCAGGCTGTGGCGGTGGTATTGAAATATAAAGCTAAGCTCATCAGCGGTGAGGGGCGGAAAGCGCCACTTACAGAAGCCACAGTTAACCGGCGACTGGCAGCGCTCAAGTCTCTGATCGAGATGGGCAGAAAAATGGGTACCTGCTGTTTCAGTTTGGAAGATATCAAGGGAGAGAAAGCCCAAAAATATCGCGATACGGCTGGGATTGAGACCCATGCCTTTGAGCGGATTTTGGGTCAGTGCGATCGGGCGACATTGGCGGGTAAGCGAGATTATGCCCTGCTGAGACTCTTGTGGGGTAATGCCCTGCGGCGGAATGAGGTTAGTCAGCTTAATGTGAGTGATTTCGATCCGGGCGTGGCTACCCTAAGAATTTTGGGCAAAGGGCGCGGCACTCAGTCTGAGATTGTAGATTTGGGTCCTGCTACTGTGCGGGCGATCGCCGACTGGCTTGATGCTCGCGGTGGGAATAGCGCCCCACAAGCCCCTTTATTTACTTCCCTAGATTTTGCCCACTTTGGTCATAGGCTCACTGGTGATGGTATCCGCAAGATTGTTGTGCGTCACAGCGAAAATGCTGGCGTTAAAAAGCAAATGTCGCCCCACCGCATCCGCCACAGCGCAATTACGGCGGCCCTCGATGCTACCGACGACAACGTGCGGAAGGTACAGAAATTAAGCCGCCATAAAAAGCTTGACACGCTAATGATTTACGATGACAACCGAGGACGCGACCAGCAGGACGTTACTGAGATGCTTGATGGGATGTTTTGAGCGATCGGCGGTTGCCCGTTTTCTGCTGCGGGCGATCGCTTGCACAGTCGCCACAGCTCCCACAATTGCACCATAGCCAATGATGCCCGCTATATCATTTCCACTCCCCTTGCAAGGTAAAAGCAGCCCAATAATAGGGAGATTTCCATTTTTCCTCCTGCATCATTTCCATCTGTGCCGCCCTCAACGCTGCCGCCGGCGCTAACTTTTGTTGCACCATTTTTTGATAAAACTTTTGCATTAACACAGAAGTTCCCTCATCGTCCACATTCCACAAGCTCACCGCCACCCGCTGCGCCCCCGCATACATAAAACCCCGTGTTAACCCCACCATTCCTTCGCCTTTAACATTCTGTCCCCTTCCGGTCTGACAAGCACTTAAAACCACTAAATTTGCCGCCAGTTTTAAGTTAAAAATATCCGTGAGGCGCAAGAAGCCATTCACAAGATTGCCTTTTTCATCTACCGTAGACATCACAATTCCTGACAGTTCGGGATTTTTGCTGTTGGCAATGCCGTGGGTGGCGAAATGAACAATTTGATAATTAGCTAAACTGCCGTCGGTAGCATTAGTGCGATTGGCATCAAAATCAATCTTCTGACTGCTAGAAGCTGAGGGAAATAAGCGGGATATTGTTTGGGCTTCTTGGCGGGTAAATGCGAGGCGTTCGGGTGGCCATTGCCGATTAGAAGCACGAAGTGATTGATTTAAGCCGAGGTTGTTTGCTTCTAATTTTTCTATTGTTGCTTGGGTGATTTTTCCTTTAATTCTTTCATCCTGTGGGCTGAAAACAGGGTCTGCTAAAATTGCTAAAGTTCGGTTCGGTTGTTTTCTATCTCCATAATTTTGCCTGAGAATGGCGAGAGTTGAGGCGGAAGGAAGGGTGATAATTTCATGTTCGGCAATTAAGAGAACATTGGTGTTTTCTCCAGCGGTTTTGGGAAGAGTTAAAGCCGGAAAAGGGGTATAATGCAGAACACCGTCGGGAACAATTAATAATCGTTTATTGCCTAATTGAGCTGCTGCGGGTTGTAAAATTACTTGACCTAGATTTGCATTGGCTTGGGCAATTTGTTGGGGAATATTTCTCTGGACGGGGCTAGTTATTGCTTCTAGGAAGTTCTTAGCTGGTGTTTCAATATCTGCGCGTTTTGGCAATTCATAGCTCGTTAGTCCGGTTGATGTCACAACCCACAAATAACTGCGGTCTTTGCCCAGAGAATACTGCAATAAAATCGTGTTTTCATCCAGAATCTGTTTCTGAATTTCTGGCAGCGTTAAAGGTTGGGGTTGGGTGAGGGCGGCGTAGCGGGGGCTGGCAGTACGAATATTAGTTTGAAGTTGCTGATATTGTTGCAAAAGTACGATGCGCTGTTTGTCGATTTCATTGACTTGAGTAGGGCTGGGGTTGGGGCTGCTGATTACTTCGATGCGCCGCTTTTCAATGGCGTCGAGTTGCTGTTGCAAGCTTTTTTCTTGTTGAACTAAGTCGGGGGAAATACCTTCGCGAATATTGGCGTTACTTTCAAACAGGAGTTCGAGGAGACTGCGGGCTCTCGAACGTTCGCTAGCTTCTAAGGCTTTTGTATCATAACCGGATTTAGGATTAGTTTTATGCAGTTGCATTAACAAACTGATGTAAAATTCGTAGTGGTCTTGTACTGTGGCAAAGTATGAGCTGCGGAGTTCTGGGCTGGCTATTAGGGTGCGGAGGTTTTCGATGATTTTGAGAGACGATTCAATGTCGTTGAGGGCTTCGGTAAGATTGTTTTGGTCGCGTTTGGCATAAGCCATACTGAAAAGGGTAACAGCTTCTCCAGTGCGATCGCCCACAGCCCGCATTAGGAAAAGGGACTGGCTGTAATACTCTAACGCTTTCTGTTTTTCTCCCAATACTGAGTAGACTAAGCCGATGTTGGTGAGGGTGGTAGCTTCCTGTTCACGATCACCTACTGCCCGACTCAGGGGAAGCGACTGGCCGTAATACTCTAACGCTTTCTGTTTTTCTCCCAATTCTGAGTAGACTAAACCGATACTGCTGAGGGTGGCAGCTTCTCCCATACGATTTCCCACTGCCCGAAATAGAGGAAGTGACTGCCTGTAATACTCTAGTGCTTTCTGTTTTTCTCCCAATGCTGAATAGGCATTGCCGATGTGGGTGAGGGTGGTAGCTTCCCAATCGCGATCCCCGGTTGCCCGTGTCAGGGGAAGCGACTGGCTGTAATACTCTAGCGCCTTCTGCTGTTCTCCTAATGCTGAATAAACAGCCCCGAGGTTGGTGAGAGTGGTAGCTTCCCCACGGCGATCGCCTACTGCTCGTCTTAGGAGAAGAGACTGGCTGTAATACTCTAGCTCTTTCTGTTTTTCTCCTAATACTGAATAAACAGCCCCGATGTTGTTGAGGGTGCTAGCTTCCCCACGGCGATCGCCTACTGCCCGAAATAGAGGAAGCGACTGGCCCAAATACTCTAGCGCCTTCTGTCTTTCTCCCAATTCTGAGTAGGCACTGCCAATGTTGTGAAGAGTGGTAGCTTCCTGTCTGCGATCACCTACTGCCCGACTCAGGGGAAGCGACAGGTTGTAATACTCTAACGCTTTCTGTTTTTCTCCCAATTTTGAGTAGACTTGACCTATGTTGTTGAGCGTGACAGATTCCCCGCGGCGATTGCCTACTGCCCGACTCAGGGGAAGAGACTGGCTGTAATACTCTAGCGCCTTCTGTCTTTCTCCCAAATCTGAGTAGACTTGACCTATGTTGTTGAGCGTGACAGCTTCCCCGCCACGATTGCCTACTGCCCGATATAAGGGAAGCGACTGGCTGTAATACTCCAGCGCTTTCTGTTTTTCTCCCAATACTGAGTAGATATTGCCGATATTGTTAAGGGTCAGACCTTCCCTACGGCGATTGCCTCCTGCCCGATACAGTTTTAATGCTTCTTGATATTTGACGATCGCACCTTTTAAAGATTCTGCCGTTCCTTGCTGGTACAGTTGCAGTCCCTCTTTGAAAGCTTTTTCAGCCACCTCGCTACTATTAATTTGTGCTGTTTGTACGACTTTACCAACGGGCACGGCTGCTGCCACTGGCTGGCTTAACTGAACCGAAAGCGCGAGCGACATACCGACCAAAAACCATTGAGCGCGATCGAACATAGCCACCCCTTTTGTATTTTTGTCAATCTTAATCACTAGCTCGCTTAGTGTAAAGGCAGGGAGAGTGCGATTCGTTGAAGCGTGAATCACGGTGAAAACCCGACACATAACGTTTCCAGCCACGAGGCTGAACTCTCG